>DATJDA010000189.1:0-2375 GCA_035497695.1 Marinobacter sp.
GTTCTTCCGCTTCCCGCGAGCGCTCACCAATACCGCAGAAGAGGCTCACACCCTGGTAATGCTGAACCGTGTTGTTGATTAACTCGGTGATTAACACGGTTTTGCCTACACCGGCGCCGCCGAACAGACCGGTCTTGCCGCCGCGCTCAATGGGGGAGAGCAGATCGATGGCCTTGATGCCGGTTTCCAGAATATCGCTGTGTATGACCCGGTCTTCCAGCGCGGGTGGGGGCTGGTGAATGGATCGGCGCACGGTGGCGGCAGGGGCAGGCTTGTCATCAATTGGCTCGCCAAACACATTGAGCATGCGCCCCAGCACGGTATTGCCCACTGGAACCTGTATAGGTGCGCCGGTTGACCGTACCGGCATCCCGAGGCCCAGCCCGCGTACAGAGGCCAGTGCCATGCAGCGTACGGCGCCATTATCGAGCAGTGACGTAACCTCCAGTGCCAGTTCGCCAGTGTAGATCAGATCGTGGATACGTGGAGCTGTGCCGGGAAACAGGACATCGACCACGCCGCCACGAATGCCGATGATTTCGCCTGTGTTGTCTTTACCTGTATCAGGGGTCAGACCCAGCTTTTTAATACCGGGATTGCGAACAACCTGTTTCGACATAATTTGGCCAATCAGGGGTTAGAGACTGCATTCGTGATGAGTGTACCTGCACGCCCATCCAGAATGGCTAATGCATCTTCCAGCCGGCCAATACCACTGATGCCTCCTGTCTCTGCAAAATCACAGGCAGCCGTCACTTTTGGTCCCATGGAACCGGCCGGTACATCCAGCAATCTTGCCTGTTTTGGCGTGATCTTGCGAACCGGGGCAGCGGTGGGTGTGCCGAAATCACGATACACCGCATCCACATCGGTCAGCAATAGCAGGGCATCTGCACCTAATTCCCGCGCCAGCAGTGCACTGGCGGCGTCTTTATCGATCACGGCTTCAACTCCGGTCAGGCTGCCGTCGTTACGGCGCAGTACCGGAATGCCGCCGCCACCGGTACAAATAACAACGACGCCCTGATCCAGTAATAGCCGGAGAACGTGGGTATCAGGTATTTCCTGAGGAATCGGAGAGGCAACCACTCTTCGCCACTTGTCACCGTCCCGGGCAATGTGCCAGCCGGCGGCTGACGCGCGAAGTTCTGCTTCAGCCTTATCGTAAACCGGGCCAATGAACTTGGTCGGATTGGTAAAGGCCGGGTCGTTCCGGTCAACAACAATCTGGGTGAGCAACGTTGCCACTGCACGGTCGTGGCCAAGAGCATTCTCCATTTCCTGCTCAATTATGTAACCAATCATGCCTCCGGTTTCAGCACCCAACACATCCAGTGGATAGGCTTCTTCTGGCTTGTAGGCCGCACCCTGTAAGGCCAGTAAACCAACCTGAGGGCCATTGCCGTGAGTAATGACCAGTTGGTGCCCGGCGCGCACCAGTTCGGCCAGTGATTTTGCTGCGATTCGGACATTGGCGCGCTGGGTTTCAGCCGTCAATGGCTCGCCGCGTTTCAACAGGGCGTTGCCGCCCAGAGCTGCAACAATCAGCATAGGGTGCATCCTTTATCAGCAATCAGCGCCGGAGTCAGGCGCCGAGGGTGGCCACCAGCACGGCTTTGATGGTGTGCAGGCGGTTCTCTGCCTGATCAAAAACAATGGATGCCGGGCTCTCGAAAACCTCGTCCGTCACTTCCATAGCCTCAATGCCGAATTCGGCATGAATTTCTTTGCCTATGGTTGTTTCGGTATTATGAAACGCCGGCAGGCAGTGCATGAATCGGGCACGGGGATTGCCGGTTTTCTTCATGACCGCTGCGTTCACCTGATAAGGCAGCAACAGCTTTATCCGTTCACCCCACTTCTCGGTAGGCTCACCCATAGACACCCAGACATCAGTGTAGACAAAATCGACCCCTGCAACGGCGGCATCCACGTCATCCGTTATGGTAATTCTGGCGCCGGTCTCCCGTGCAATTGCCTGAGCTTCATCCCGGGAAGCCTGGCTTGGCCAGCAGGCTTTTGGTGCGCACAGGCGGACATCCATGCCCATTTTTGCCCCACCGAGTAGCAGGCTGTCGCCCATATTGTTGGCGGCATCTCCGAGAAAAACATAGGCTATTTCGTGCAGTGGTTTCTCAACATGCTCCTGCATGGTAAGAAAGTCGGCCAGAACCTGGGTTGGGTGAAACTCATTCGTCAGTCCGTTATAAACGGGCACTCCGGCGTATTCGGCCAGCTCTTCAACTATCTTCTGGCCAAAACCGCGGTACTCGATGGCATCGTAAATCCGACCGAGAACCCGCGCGGTATCTTTTACTGATTCCTTATGGCCAATGTGGGTACCTGTGGGGCCAAGATAGGTTACTTTTGCACCC
>DATJDA010000190.1:0-6716 GCA_035497695.1 Marinobacter sp.
AAAGACCGGTCAGAAGGTCTTGGCTGCTTATCTGACGAAGTCTTTCTTCAAGCTCGGCATCACTGTGCTCGGGCTGCAAAACGATTTGTGTACAGCTTTCACCGTCATAAGTGGCTGCAGAAACCGCCATGGTGATATTCAACTCCGTGTCGTCACTGCGCCGGGCAGTGCAGTTCAGAGTCATGCCGTCTTCCTGCTTTTCTGCAAAGTCTTTTACAAACTCTCTGTACTTGCTCTGGCTATCCGAGTTCAGGGTGTCGAGTACCGGAATGCAGATCAGGTCGTCTATATCGTCGTAGCCAAGAAATTCCATGTAGGACTGGTTGGCATAAATATGCATGCCATCGTTAATGTAGGCGATGGCGTCTTTGGAGCTTTCCAGCAACAACTGGCACCGTTGTTCAGCTTCACGCAGATGAGATTCAACCAACCGTCTGCGTCTACGCTCATCAAGAGCAGCCAGTTCGCGATTGACGGTCAGTACCAGAAGATCGGTGTGGTGAAACGATACAGTGCCCTGGGCGCCAGCCTTCATGATGGCAACAGTGCGCTCCCTGCTTTCTTCTTCTGTCAGCAGGATAAAGGGAATGTCCTTATCCATGCGCTTGACGGTAGCCAAAGCCTCATCGGCCCCGAATTCCTGCTCCAGGTCCCGTGCCAGCAGCAGGTCCCAGTTACCGGATTTGAGGGTTTCTTCAAGATCCTCTTCAGAGGTGATGCGATGAGCGCGGGTAGCCTTTCCGGAGTTTCTGAGCAGGCTGACCAGTGATTCAGCGTCATTTTGGGATGGGTCAAGAATCAGTAGGTGTACGGTCGCGTTCTTTTTCTGCATTCTTAAGATGTCTCACGAAACACATTTGGCGGAGCAGTCACCGCAGCAAACAACTTGTCTGCTTCAGAGCCGGCTTATACGGGAAAACCCACTAAGCGCAAAAGGGCGGGCTGCTATCATCTTGAATGATGCAAGGGTTGCGCTCCAATAACAACCCTGAGTACAGCCAGTGTTTACGGGTGACGCGTTCTATAGCGAAGGCCAGAGTGAATCAAATTCATCCTCGCTGGCGCCGGATGCGGGCGACGGTGATGGATTGGTATCAACATCTGCCATGTATTGTAATTTTAATTCAAACTGGCTGATGCTGCCGGTGGCCGATACCTTTTTTGACAAACTTCCCTGATCTTCACGGCCATCATGCAGCAGAGAGATGCGGCTGCCGGATTGAAACGGCAGCCTTGGCGTAATCAGTGTGGCTGACTGGTTGACTACACTGATCTCCGGTAACAGCAAACCTCTGAGATATTCACTGCTGTTGCCAATTTTTTGTATTAGCCTGACGCCACAGGGCGATGCACTGGGGGCAAGAAGCTCAATGCCAACCTGAGTGCCCTGATTTTTAATCTGCCTGATCCAGCGAACGATTGCCACGCTCCATGGGTGAGAGTTGTGCTCCCGGACACCCAGCACCTCGCCCGCTTGCAAGGAAGATGGAACATTGCTTTCCCAGATCACGCAATATCCGCCAGGGCTGGTATTGATCAGCACTGCGTGATGAGATTTCGGGTTGTTCCTTTCACCGGTGGCAGACACAACGGTGCCTTGACTGCTTCGGAACGTAATAGGGACATCGGCAGAGTGCAGAACATCATCACTGATACCCGCATCATGGGCACTGCCCCATGCGTCTTCCTTTTTGCGGGAATAGCGGACAAACATGTTTTCATCATCGTGATCAGCACTGTCGTTGCCGCTGACAAACTCTGTAAATGTCTTTTCACCAGCAATAAAAAAGTGAGTAGCAGTTAGCCCGACGCATATTTCGAGGGTGCCGTGGCTGGCAATACGATTAAAATTACGCTTGGCAAGAATCCCCAGAGCCTGGCTAAGATGAACCAGCAATGTATCGCTGATTTTGCCGGGAATATGCAGTTTGCTTTCCGGATTGGTGCCGGCACGCCGTGCTTGCAGCTTTTCCGACAGCATGGCTGACAGCTCACGGGTGTCAAAGCCAAAGCTCTCTTCGCCCGGCTTATGGTTCAGAAGGCTACGGTAAACCGGCGGTGCATCCCGCTCCATGTTGATAACAAAAAGACTCTCATCATCGGTATCAGGGCCGCACTGGGTGTGATCGCTCCAGACTTCAAACAACTCGTAAACCTGAAGCAACTCAGATTGCCGCAGTTGATTCAGGCGGGCACAGCCCAATAACAGAATTCGCTTGTAACCATCAGCAACGGTACTGGAGGTTCGGTGCAGAAGCAGGTCGTCGTCCACCTGAACAGTGGTGAGCTTATTGCGATACGCGAATCGAAACAGGCGGTGACACTCCAGCCAACTGTGAGCCGGGCTGGGGCAGTAAAGCTGATGCGATCGTACAATTGTTGCTGCCAGTTCAGACGTTACGCGGTGAATAGACGTGGCAATGTGTTTGCGGTTTTTATCCAGTCCGCCGTTATCAAGAAATTCCATTACACACAGCTTGTAACCTGCCGCCAGATGAAGCTGTAGCGCCTGGGACAGATTGGCAATCTTGCGCTGTTTTTCGGGCAGGGCGACAGCCTGGCCAAGGTAGTGCCTGGACAGCTCGCGACAGACAAAATGAATTTTTGTGCGAATCAGTTCCAGAAACTGCATGCGCTGCGGAGGCGTTGTAAATAACTGATTTAACTCAATAATGGCGTGGTATAACTGGCGTGAAGCCTCGCCAATGTTGGCCATTGGCAACTGATCGATCCAGCCCTTGAAAGCTTTCGACGATGTGTCACAGAACGACAGGCTGGCTGTTTTCTGCTCAGGGACTCGTAGATCTGGTTTCAGAATATTGCCTTCCATGAGTTCACGCCACTATTATCAGTCAGGACCACGGTTGGTATCCCGGGTTAGCCATTTACAAAGGGCTGCTGGCATCGAATTCTGCCATTCGCCCTGCGTACTTTTTAGGAAAACACCGTAAATACATATTTTTATTGTTAAACCCTACTCGACTTTAAAATAGCAAACTAGTAATAAAAAGCGAGAAAATCACGACTTAACAATCTTTGACATGTGATTTGAGGCCTGTTCTGCAAAACCCGTTACGGAAAAAGTTCGATAGGGGTTTTGCTTCCCTTTCCGGGGATCTCCCTTACCAGCCTCGGAACCAGAAATCCCGGTAGCCGCACCAGGAGTTCACGAACAAGTAGGCGCGCCTCGTTGTCGGCGACGTCAAAATGATGGGCGCCCTGCACAGGGTCAAACGCATGCAAATAATAAGGCAAAACACCGGCATCGAAAAGAGCTTCGCTTAATTGCTCCAGCACGTCCGCGCTATCGTTCACACCGCGGAGAATGACACTCTGATTCAGCAGGGTAACACCTGCCGACCGGAGATAGCTCAGGGCTCTACGCATTGGGTCATCAATTTCGGCAGGGTGATTTACGTGGATCACCATGATGGTTTTGACGGTCAGCTCTGATATCCACTTCAGCAGAGTATCGCAAATGCGCTGAGGTATAACCACCGGAAGACGGGTGTGAATACGCAGGCGTTTAATATGAGGAATCGCACTGATCGCCGCGGCCCACTGTGACAGCAGGCGATCATTGACCGCCAGTGGATCGCCACCACTGAAAACCACCTCATTAATCTCCGGGCTGGCGGCAAGCGTATCAATTACTTGCTGCCGGTCATGGGGGTTCAGGCGTTGCTCTTCATAAGGGAAGTGCCGACGAAAACAGTAACGGCAGTTAATCGCGCACTGTCCTGTTACCATTAGTAAGGCCCGGCTGCGGTATTTGCGAATCAGCCCGGTTGTCTGAATGGCGCCATCTTCTGCCAGTGGATCCGTAATATAGCCAGGCACAGGCAAGGTTTCATCGTGCAGTGGCAGAACTTGCCTAAGCAGAGGATCGGTGGGGTCGCCTTTGCGCATACGTGCCAGAAACGGCTCGGGAACCCGTATAGGGAACAGCGCATGGCCGGCCCTGGCGCCACTTAGCCATTGCTCTGGCGGCAGTTCCAGACGATGCAGTAATTCTTCAGGCGAGGTAATGGATTCAGACAGCACCTGTTGCCAGCTACGATTATCGTCGGCAACCCGGGCTTCTATACGGGTAGGGGTTCGCTGTATCATAGCCAACCTTGAATTCTAAACAGTATTTTGTCAGGTGGACATTTCATGGCTTCATATTCTACCAACGAATTTCGCAGTGGTCTCAAGGTTTTGCTTGATGGTGACCCCTGCATTATTGTCGAAAACGAATTTGTTAAACCTGGCAAAGGCCAGGCATTTAACCGCGTAAAACTCCGCAATCTTATAAATAACCGAGTGTGGGAGCGTACGTTTAAATCCGGAGAAAGTCTCGAGTCCGCTGATGTCATAGATCAGGAGATGGAGTATCTGTATACCGACGGTGAGTTCTGGCACTTCATGATGACCGACGGCTCTTTCGAGCAACATGCGGCCGACGCCAAAGCGGTAGGTGATACCCTTAAGTGGCTGAAAGAACAGGATGTATATACGGTGACGCTGTATAACGGCGCACCTTTAACCATCACTCCGCCGAACTTTGTTGAGCTGGAAGTGGTCGAGACGGATCCGGGTATGAAGGGCGACACGGCACAAGGTGGCTCGAAACCAGCCACACTTTCAACCGGTGCTGTTGTCAGCGTGCCCCTGTTTATAGTTATCGGCGAAGTGCTCAAGGTAGACACCCGCTCCGGTGAATACGTAAGCCGTGTAAAAAGCTGATCTGGCGATGACTGACAAACCCGTCTGGAAGCCTCTTGCTTCCCAGACAACGCTAAGAAGCCGCGCGCAACAACTGGCATTTGTGCGCGGCTTTTTTGCTGCACGAGAGGTTATGGAAGTGGAAACGCCGGTGCTGGGGCGCCACGGTGTTACCGATCTGAATCTTGACGGCGTTTTCGCCAACGTTGTAGCACCAGAGTGCCATGGCGGATGGCTGCAGACCTCACCTGAATATCACATGAAACGCCTGCTGGCTGCAGGTTCTGGCAGTATTTATCAGATATCCAAAGTATTCCGCAATGGCGAGCGTGGCAAGCGCCACAACCCGGAATTCTCCCTGCTTGAATGGTATCGCACTGATTTTGACGACACGGCTTTAATGGCAGAGGTCTCCGATCTGGTGTGCGGCTGGCTTAACTGCCCCAGACCGCAACTCACCAGCTACCGCCAGGCAATGATCGACCGGGCAGGCATAGACCCGTTTGTCATCACAGAAGAAGAGTTGCGCCAGCGCTGCCGGCAGTGGCTGGAGCCTGAGCAGTTACAAGACCTTAGCCGCGATGGCTGCCTGGACCTGCTGATGAGCTTTGCCGTAGAGCCTGATCTGGGTAAGGGCGTGCCGGTATTTATAAACCAATATCCTGCCTCTCAGGCCTCGTTGGCCAGAATCTCCAAGGTTGATGGCTTTGACGTCGCTCACCGGTTCGAACTCTACATCGACGGCCTGGAGCTGTGTAACGGCTACTGGGAGCTCACCAGCGCGGAAGAGCAGCGCAACCGGTTCGAAGAAGACAATCGCCTGCGAAAAGTGGCCGGGAAGCCTGAGATGATGATTGACGAAGCTCTCATCGCTGCCCTGGAGCACGGCCTCCCGGATTGTTCCGGCGTTGCGCTGGGCCTGGATCGTTTACTGATGCTAAAAACAGGCACTCGTGATATTGCAGATGTACTGACTTTTCCGATAGAGCGAGCTTGAAAGCCTTTCACAACCGTGCCCGTCCAAATTTAAGCAGGCTATGCGCCAATCAAACCAAAGGCCTCACCCATTCGCACCTGCTTCCCTGCAACCTGATCATCATTCCAGCGAACACTGCCCTTCGGCATAACCATCACTACAGTAGAACCTAACCGGAAACGCCCCATTTCATCGCCTTTGGCAAACTGCCTTGCCTGGTCACCTTCATAGCGGGCAGCCCTGACACGGCCATCACCACGGGCAACCACTCCCGACCAGACAGTCTCAATACTTCCGACAATCATTGCACCCACAAGCACCAGAGCCATGGGCCCGGCTTCAGTATCAAAGATGCAGGCTACCCGTTCATTGCGGGCAAACAGATCAGGTACATTCTCGGCAGTAGCCGGATTTACCGAGAACAGCTTGCCTGGAATGTAAACCATCTCACGCAGAGTGCCCGCCATCGGCATATGAATGCGATGGTAATCCTTGGGAGACAGATAAATAGTTGAGAACTCGCCATCGGCAAAGGCCTCAGCCCGGTGCTCGTCGCCGCCCAGCAGCTCGATCAGACTAAAAGATTGCCCCTTGGCCTGGAAAACCCGGTCGGCACTAACCTGACCAAGCTGGCTGATTGCGCCGTCAACGGGGCTTATGAATGTTTCCTCGCCCCCTGCCAGCGGACGCAGCCCTGGTTTCAGCGCACGGGTAAAAAACGCATTAAAACTTGGGTATGCTGCCGGGTCTGATTCAATTGCTTCGCTCATGTCCACACCATATCGGCCGATAAACCATTTTATGACGCGGTTTTTGAGCGCGGGCGTGCGATCATTGTCTGCCAAACGGCCGGCAAGACGTGAAATTGCTAGTTGAGGCGTAGCGTACTGGCTCAGAACAAACAATTTGTCCAACATTAAAAAGACCCTTTATGATCGAAGGCACGAAGTCTACCAAAGACTAGTCTGTGTATAGAAATTGTTTCATGGCTTCGCGGTAATAGCCGAGCCTTGCTATTATCTGTTGCAGTCCT
>DATJDA010000191.1:0-3399 GCA_035497695.1 Marinobacter sp.
AGCGCGGATGCCCGGCTTTCGGCCTGATCAGCACCTGCCACATTTCCTCTCGCTCTGCGAATATCTGCAAGCAATAACCAACCAGCACGCTGCAATCGCGAGTTATTACCAGCAAGGGACAGGCCTTTCAAAGTGAACTGCTCTGCCGTACCCAACTGCTTGCTGATTACATAAGCCTCAGAGAGCTTGAAATATATTTCGGCAGAGCGAGGTGCAATACGCTGGGCTCGCTCAAGCCGGGCAATGGCCGCCGGGGCGTTACCCTGCTGCAGCAAACTATCAGCTTCCCGAATCAGACTTAATGCTGCAGGAGACAAGTTTTCGCCAGACTCCTGGTAGCTTGGCGAAACGCCGCGCGAACCCTTATCTTCTGGCTTTGCCGCATCCGGAACCTCACTTTTTCGCCACACAGGTGGTTCACTTTGGCCCGTACCTGCCCTGGGAGGTTTTGGCGCTTCTGACGCACTACCTCCCACTGGCACATAGATGGCTCCCCCTGGCCCTGCAGCACAACCGGCCAGCATCAGCAACGCGGCTGCGACACTGGCATTCATCAAAATACGCCTGCTCATTGAAACAATCCTTCAAACCAGCCCTTGATTCGCCGCTGAAATGATCCGGAACAGGATACTTCCTGTTTGGGTTCACTCCCGGTAATAAACGGCACAAAGCGTGCATTATCGCAGTACTCGTCGGTCAATGCCTGCCTGGCTTCATCCACCCAATAGTAACTGACGCCATCGGGCATCACTGGCGAGAAACCGTGCTGGGGAACCTGAGCCATAAATCGCGACCAAACCGGCAATGCACCGCTGGCCCCGGTGAGAGACGTCGAGCCATTATCGTCACGGCCAACCCAGACAACAGCCAGAAGATCTCCGCTAAAACCGGCAAACCAGGCATCCCGGCCATCATCGGTCGTGCCGGTTTTTCCCGCCAATGATAACTCATTAGGAACGGTATAATATGCAGACTTGCCAGTGCCTTCCCGCATGGTCTCTTGCATCGCGTACTGAACCAGATGCACCGCTGCCGGATCAGCCACCTGATCCACTTTAAGGCTGTAACGGGTAAGCGCCTCGCCGCTGGCGTCCGTGACTTCACGTATTGTTCGTAAAGGTGTATTGAAGCCTGAGGTTGCTAATCCCTGATACATCTGAGCCACCATAACCGGATTCATGGCAACCGCACCCAGCAGCATGGACGGATATTGGGAAATGGCGGAGGTAACACCAAACGCCTGTAATGTTTGCCGAACCTTATCAACACCAATATCCAAACCAACCCGCACAGCCGGCAAATTATAGGACTGGGCCAGCGCCGTATGCAGCAGCACTTCTCCGCGTTCCTTTTTATCGTAATTTTTTGGTTCCCATCGCCGGCCGTCGTCAAACTCCAGAACAAATGACTTATCCAGAACCGGTGTGATCAGGGTGTAACGCTCGGGTTGCTCCAGTGCCGCCAAGTAAATAAATGGCTTTATGAGTGAGCCAATTGGTCGGCTGGCATCCAGAGCACGGTTGAACCCGGCAAATTGTGGCTCACGCCCGCCAACCAGCGCGAGCACTTCGCCGCTGTCTTTGGAAGTAACGACCAGGGCCGCCTCAAGAGCCTTGCGAGTTTCCCCGTGCCCCAGTCTGGGCAGTGTATCGGTTATCGCAAACTCCGCCGCATACTGAATAGCCGGGTTGAGGGTGGTGAAGATTCTCAGGCCCTCACTTCGCAGATCTTCCTCCTTATAATCCCGTGCCAAGTGACGACGTACCAGATCAATATAAGCTGGATAGCGATTTTCCGAGTAAGAGGGCTTTGCGCTGACCTCCAGAGGCATGCCTCTGGCCCGTGCTGCAGTAACAGAGTCTATAAGCCCGGCGCTCTCCATTTCAGAAATCACCAGGTTTCGTCGCTCTCTGGCCCGTTCCGGGTGCCTTCGCGGGTTGTAATAGCTTGGCCCCTTTACCATTCCAACCAGAAGCGCCAGCTGATTTACGTCGAGGTCTTTCAATGATTCCCCGAAATAGAACTGACTGGCCAGCCCAAATCCGTTGATGCTTCGAGTGCCCGCCTGGCCCAGATACACCTCATTCAGATAGGTTTCCAGGATATCGTCCTTGCTGTGATGTAATTCCAGCAATATGGACATCAAGGCCTCATTTCCTTTGCGCAGTAACGTTTGATCCTGGGTAAGAAAGAAATTTTTCACCAACTGTTGAGTGAGCGTACTGCCGCCCTGAACAACCCGGCCTGCGCGGATATTCACCAGCATTGCCCGGCCGATTGAAAGCGGTGCAATTCCGATATGATCGTAGAAGTTCCGATCTTCGACGGCCATAAGAGCAGCCGGCAGCAGCGCTGGCACTTCCTCAAGCTGAATTAGAATCCGGTCTTCTTTGTGTGACGGGTAGATACCACCAATCTGCGCGGGTTCTAATTGCACAATGGGTGAGCTTGTACCACTCAGGACTGAAAAATCCTGAACCCGGTCAGAATAAATATTTAAAGCAATTCTGCGTTTTGGCTCACTTCCACCAGGGAAGTCAAATCCACGGGTACTGATGATGAAATGGCCGCCGTTACGCCGATAGGTTCCGGGCCTTTTGCCATCACCTTTAGAGAAGCCTGACAGCATCAACTCCCGCTCCAAAGCCCCGGAACCGATACTCGCACCGTCGTACAGCTCCAGTGGGCGGGCATATACCCTGGACGGAACCTCAAACCGACGGCCTTCAAACCTTGAAGTGACAACTGCATCGAGGTAAACCATCCAGCCAGTCAGAAGCACCAGCCCGATGGTTGCGGCACGAAAGAAAAACCGCCAGAACCAGGGCCGACGCTGGCCTTTGGACGGTTTTCGGGGTGTCTTTTTGTTAGTTCTGGGAGCTGGTGTCGTTTTTTTCATGGCAGGATTATAACGAAGGCCCGTGTCACAAAGGCAGGCCCACTGTGTGTTATTTATGTAATCTGCCCGCTATGATACCTCAATAAAAAATCAACAGATTCAGGGAACGCAAGGAGAACACAGTGAGTGACACGGCCCCAGGTACGCTGATTAAGGCTCTGCAAAATCCGGATCTGTATAGCCACCCGGTCGGCAATTTTCAAATTATTGAAACTCACATCTCTCAGGTAATTCTGACCGGTGACTACGTGTATAAAATCAAGAAACCTGTAAATTTCGGTTTTCTCGACTTTTCGTCACTGGAGCGCCGCAAACACTTTTGTGAAGAAGAGCTGCGGCTAAACAGCCGCCTTGCCGAGAAGCTTTACCTGAGTGTTGTGCCCATCACCGGCACCCCGGAAAATCCGGTTATCAACGGTGAAGGCAAAGCGTTCGAATACGCTATCAAGATGCGGCAGTTCGATCAGGAGCAATTATTCAATCACCGGCAGGAACAAGGC
>DATJDA010000192.1:0-3232 GCA_035497695.1 Marinobacter sp.
ACGAGGGTTCGATTCCCTTCACCCGCTCCAGCCCGGTTTCCAGCGTAATAATCAGAAGATAAACTGTACCGGATGAAGGATGGTTCAAGCCAGCTTCATTTTACAGTTTTATTTCGCGGTGGCAGCACCAGCTATGCTTTCAGTGCAGCTTAAGCCGTGGCTGCATAGCCCGATTGATGTTATCCAGCAACCAGATAACGCCCGTGCGAAGCAGGCCGTGCAGGGCAACCTGGTGCATCCGGTAAAGCGAGATATAAAACAGCCTGGCTACTTTGCCCTCAATATACATGCCTTGCCCGTTCAGGCTTCCCATGAGGTTGCCGACGGCGGTATAGCGGCTGAAATTAATCAGCGAACCATAATCCCGGTAAATAAAGGGCACGGCCTCGCCGTTGCCAAGGCGATTACGCAGGGTTTTGAATAAGGTGTCTGCCTGTTGGTGTGCCGCCTGGGCTCTGGGAGGTACGGAATGCTCATGGCCGGGCCGTGGGCAGGCGGCACAGTCGCCCAGGGCGAAAATATCGCTGTCCAGGGTTGTTTGCAGGGTTTGTTTCACAACCAACTGATTGCTCCGGTTCACTTCCAGGCCATCCAGCCCGGCCAGAAAAACCGGTGCCTTGATACCGGCTGCCCAGATTGTCATATCAGACAGCAGTTCGGTACCGTCTTTCAGGGTAACGCTGCGTTCTTGTACCCTGCTTACCGGCTGGCCGGTATGCACCTGAATTTGCTGGCGGTTCAGTTCGCGGGTAGCCGCATCAGACAATCGTTCAGGCAATGCCGGCAGAATGCGGCCAGCAGCCTCGATCACATTAATCGTTACATCGGATGCATTCAGGTGCTTCATGCCATAAACAGGAAGTTCCCGTGATGCATGGCGTAATTCAGCCGCCAACTCCACGCCTGTCGCACCCGCGCCAACAATATTTATATTTAACGGAAACTGTTCGCCTTGGGCAAACTGATGGTTTTTGCGCATAAAGGCATTCAGTAGCAGCGTGTGAAAGCGCCGGGCTTGTTTAAGGCTGTCCAGAAACAGGCAGTGCTCCTGTGCGCCGGGAGTGCCAAAATCGTTCGCTGTGCTGCCAACGGCAATCACCAGGCTGTCGTAGCCGATGCGCCTTTCGGGAACAACTTCTATTCTGTCGTCGTCGTAAAACGGGGCAACAATCAGTTCTTTGGCTTTGCGGTCCAGGCCGTGTAGCCGGCCAAGCCGGAACTCATAGTGATGCTTGCGCGCATGGGCACGATGGTTGATTTCATTGGCGCTGGCATCGAGAGATCCAGAGGCAACCTCATGGAGCAGAGGCTTCCAGACGTGGGTCAGGCTGGAGTCAATCAGGGTGACACGCGCCTTGCGCCTTTTGCCTAATTTATCGCCAAGTCTGGTAACCAGTTCAAGACCACCAGCGCCCCCACCCACAACTACGATATGATGAAGATCGTTCATAAAATTCAGCCTTTAAATGAAGATAGCCAAACGCTCTGAACGGAAAACGCTTGGCTGTCCTCACTGACAGGCAGAGACGGGCCTGGTATGTAACAGGGCGCTCATATTAGCGCGGGCGGGGCGATCGTTACAATTCGATGGAAGTGCTTATACTGTTACTCTTTCGTGTTGATTTTGAACAATTTAGTCTGTGAGGATGAACGCATATGAAAATTGCTGTCTACTGCGGCTCTCAGTCGGGCAATAATGCGGCCTACGCCACCTGCGCCCGTGAATTGGGTGAGTCTCTTTGTCGCCATGGTATTGATCTTGTTTTTGGCGGCGGGCAGGTTGGCCTGATGGGTATCATTGCCGACACCGTACTTGCCGGTGGGGGTAATGTGTACGGTGTTATTCCAGAACACCTGTTGAACCGGGAAATGGCCCACCAAGGCCTGACCGAGTTATTCGTGGTAAAGGATATGCACGAGCGCAAAGCCAAAATGGCAGAGCTTGCTGATGGTTTTGTTGCCATTCCTGGTGGTATAGGCACCCTGGAGGAGATATTTGAATCCTGGACCTGGGCGCAGCTTGGCCTGCACCGGAAACCCTGCGGCATTTACAATGTGAACGGGTTTTATGACCCGCTGCTGGAAATGATTCGTACAATGGGAAAAGCTGGCTTTCTGAAGCAAGAGGCAATCAATACGCTGGTTCTTGCAAAAACCCCGGAACAGTTGATTGAAGGCTTCAGGACTTATGTTGCCCCCTCTGGGAAGTGGGCATAGAGTATCCAGTAAATATTGAACGGGAGAAATGACCAGTGAAACTGGACGTCAGAGGTATTGAAGAGAACAAGCCCATTCCTGAAAGGTTTGCATTTGGTGTTTACAACGAACGGGATCGTATGAGTTTCGGGCCAAACCGTAACCCTGAAATGGTCTGGCGAGATGCACCGAAAGGCACCAAAAGCTTTGTTGTGATGATGTTTGATCCGGATGTGCCCAGTGTAGCGGACGATGTAAATCAGGAGGGTAAAACCATCCCGAAAGATCTGCCAAGAGTGGATTTCTTTCACTGGTTGCTGGTAGATATTCCCGCCAGTGTCAGCCGGATTCCAGAAGGTGAAGACAGTGATGGTGTAAACCCGAAGGGTAAAGACTTCGGCCCGGGGCCTATTGGTATTCGCGGTGTTAATAATTACACTCAGTTTTTGGCTGGAAATCCCGATATGGCAGGAACTTACGCGGGTTATGACGGCCCTTGCCCACCCTGGAATGATGAGATAATTCACCGCTATCATTTCGAAGTGTTTGCGCTGGATATAGACAGCCTTGGCTTGCAGGGCGAGTTCGATGGTAACGATGTTCGCAAGGCCATGGCCGGCCACGTGCTTGCCAGCGCCCGCAGAACGGGAACCTATACGCTGAACCCGGATTTACGCTGACGCGCGGGATATAGCTCATTACCTGAACCCGACACCGGCATTAAACGCCGGTGGGGTTGGTGGCCAGAATTTTTTGAAGGAAATCCCGGGTGCGTGGGTCTTGAGGGTTCTGGAAAATCTCATTGGGTGGCCCCTGCTCTACAATGCGCCCACCATCAATAAAGATAACCCGATCGGCGACATCGCGAGCAAAGGTCATTTCATGGGTGACCACCAGCATGGTCTGGCGCTCTGCGGCCAGTTGCTTCATCAGCCCGAGCACCTCGTCAACCCATTCCGGATCT
The DNA here is from genome assembly GCA_035497695.1 of Marinobacter sp. Taxonomy (GTDB): domain Bacteria; phylum Pseudomonadota; class Gammaproteobacteria; order Pseudomonadales; family Oleiphilaceae; genus Marinobacter. Next base: position 3,161 of record DATJDA010000192.1, read on the forward strand.
AAAGATGAAGTAGGCTCATCAAACAGAATGACGTCTGCCCCCGTGGCCATGGCCCGGCCAATACCTACCCGT
>DATJDA010000193.1:0-23829 GCA_035497695.1 Marinobacter sp.
CTGGCCGCGGTGCCTGAGACGCGCGGTTGATAAATCTATAGTGCTTTGCAGGCCAATGTGCAAACTCTGCGGTTAATGAAACATGTGTCTATTGGCGTCATTTGCGGGACTTGTCTCATAAATTCCGGGAGTCGTACGCGATAATGCGGCCTGGTTACAGGCTGTAACAAATCTGGCTTTTTGCCGGGGTATATATGCAAATAACGATGAGTTGAATTCGTATAAAAGCGCGAACACAAGCAAACACATTACGTGTCAGAACAAAAAAGCAAAAGGTGAAGAAGTGATGACAGACTTCCGGATTTCCTCGCTGGACTCTGCCCGTACCCGGTCCCGGCTGAAAGGCTTTATTGCCGCACTTGCGGCCAGTGTGGTACTCAGTGGTTGTGGTGTGGTTAATCACATGGTTTATAAGACCACCGGCGATGTCATGAAAGGCTTCTCGCGCAATCATACGGTGCCCTTTCTGATGGAAAGTGATGATCTGGCCATGGGCTGTGCCATGAGTGAGGCCACTGCACCCTTATTGATGTCTTTCGGTCGGGTAACGTCTGAACCGGATCAGCTTGCGGTTATGTTGTACCTGTCCGCTGGCGGCTGTGCTGAAGAGCAGGCCCGGGAACACGAGCTGACAGCCCTTGCGGCCATGAATGCACGTAATGCAAACGAAGCGCAAGATGCGATGATCCGGCAGAAGCGGGCTTACGTGCTGGCCTCTGAACGCTACTTCAAGGCATGGCAGCACCACAATGCGTATTACGGCGAGCCGGGTACCGGCAAGTGTCCCGGTTTTGACGATGACATGGATGAATTCATTTACTTCGCCGGTCTGCTTTCTGGGCTGCAGGCGCTGAATTCGCAGATTCAATCGACTTCCTCCACCGGCGTGCCATCGAACATAGGCTCTATTGTTGCCCGTGCCACCGGTTGCCTGGAAAACGAAAAGTGGTGGGGTGCGCCTATGGCTCTTCGGGCAACGGTCTGGGCGATGATCCCGGGGGCCTTGCCGATAGGTGAAGACGCGTTTGAGCGTTTGGCAATCGCTGATGAACAGGGTGAAGAGGCCGGCGTTCGTCTGGCCCATGTATTCCATGCCATTGCCGCCCAGAACAAAGGTGATCAGGGCATGGTCAGAGACGTGATTCGTGAGCACGCCAAATCTCTGCGCGAAACGCCTTCCAATGAGCAATGGCGGTTTGTAGACGCCATGGCGACCAACATGATTGTGGCCATTTCCGACCGTCTTTGGGTTGAAAATACAGGTTATCGAACACCCATGGGCCAGTTTGGCACCTTCTGGGATGATAAGCCGGAAGCCGTTGAAACCATGGATCTGGACGATCTGCTGTAACAACCTCATATCCCAGAGTAAGTCGTTATGAGCAAGGGTAGTTTTCGCCGTAGTGGGTTGGAGTGGTTTTCTTCGCTGCCAGCCTGTTTGTTACTGTTGTCCGTTGTCATCTTTTCAACCAGTAGCGATCTTCATAATCAGATGGTGCGCGGTGGTGAGCAGCTCTGGAGCGGGTATTACAAGCTTCGCATGGACCCGGTACAGCCAACCTGCGATGCCACCCGGGATATTGACGCAGCGGTGGCCGCTGAACTTGCAGATACATCCGCGGCGGACGATCCCGTGGCCGCGCTGCTGGGGTTTGAGGAAAAGAATCCGGCGGACGTTCGCCTGTCTATTGAGCGCGCTGTTGCAGACTGCCAGGCGGCGCACCAAAGCTATGAAAACATCAGAAATCAGCTTACTCCGGGCGTGAAGGCCTATCGTACTGTGGAGCTTTTTGTCGCCGATCTGATTGCTTTTGGTCTGTCTTCCCAGCGTTACATTCTGGTGATTCTGGTTATGCTTTGTGCGGTTACGGCGACACTTTCCCGCCACCATATTGCCATGCGAGCCATGGAGACGCGTCTGGACTACAGCGTCTCGCTTACTCTGCAAACGATTGCCAACGCCATGTTGCTGGGCTCCAGCGTCATCTTTCGTCAGTCGAGTCTCGGTGCCGACACAGTCGTCTCTTCTGCTGATTTATTGTTGCACAATTTCTGGATTACCGGTTTTACCTGTCTGACACTGGCCAGCCTGTACCGTCTGTTCCGTGTGCCGGGCGATCTGCAAGATGGCGGTAGCCTGAACAAAGCCTTGTTAGCGGTACCGCTCTATACGGTGATGTGTCTGATTTCCGGTACGTATTTCGCCATGATCGGCCACTCATCGGGCATCGGTATCTATCTCGGCAAAATGATGGAACTGTCTGACATGTTTCTTAATGTCGGCTTGTATGTCTGGGTAGGCATGATGCTTAAACAGACACGTCTGGCTACGCTGGTATTCAACGTGTTTCGCCCCTGGCGGATGCCACCGGAAATGCTGGCGATTGTTGCTGTACTCGTAGCCGCTGTACCCACCGCTTATACCGGCGCATCTGGCATCTTTGTTATTGCTGCCGGGGCGGTAATTTACAGCGAACTGCGGGCCGCTGGTGCACGCCGGCAACTGGCGCTGGCGGCTTCCGCCATGTCCGGTTCTCTGGGGGTTGTATTGCGTCCCTGCCTGCTGGTGGTTGTTATTGCTTATCTTAATCGGGAAGTAACAACCGATGACCTGTTTGGCTGGGGCATTTGGGTGTTCGTGCTCACGGCGGGCATGTTTACACTGGTTGCACTAACGGTAAACCGGCAAAGCAAATTTAACTTTGCTCCGACCTCTGAAGCGTTTCCCGCCATGATTCAGGCGCTTCGCCCACTGATTCCATACGCACTGGTTATTGCGGGTGTGGTGCTGCTGTATCGTTTCGCGTTTGATGTCCGGGTAGATGAGTTCTCCGCGCCGAGGTTGTTACCGGTGATGATGCTCGCAGTACTGCTGTATGAACACATCGGTCTGAAAAACAAAAAGGGTCGGGCCTCAGGTGAAATTAATCATCAGGGCCTGGAGCGTAGCCTGCGAAGCGCAACCAACGATACAACTTCAGAGATCGGCGCGCTGCTGTTGTTGCTTGGTATGTCCGTCAGCATCGGCGGGGTTATTGAGCGCTCAAATATAATGCAGAGCTTTCCCCAGTCCTTTGATAGTGCCTGGTCTGCAATGCTGCTGATGGTTGTTATTCTGGTTATCCTGGGCATGATTATGGATGCTTTCGGCGCGGTTATTCTGGTGACTGCAACCGTGGCGACTATTGCCTATCAGAGTGGTATCAACCCGATACACTTCTGGATGGTTACCCTGGTTTCTTTTGAACTGGGTTATCTGAGCCCGCCCGTGGCACTGAATCATCTGCTGACGAGACAAGTGGTGGGTGAAGCGGAGTATGCGGCGGCGGATGCGGAAGGGGGTACGTTTTATCAGCGGCACGAGCGGATTATTTTGCCGATGATCGCTATGGGTATATCGCTGGTATTGGTGGCGTTCGTGCCATTGTTGTTCTACGCCCTGTAACGAACGGGCTACCGGTTCAGCAGACAACAAAAAAGCGCCCTGATTTTGCAGGGCGCTTTTTTTATTGCGGTTTATTTTACGCTTTTGGACCGGCAGCGACTATGGCATCAGAAACCTCAAATTTCTTGAAGTTCTCAACAAACTGAGCAATCAGTTCATTGGCTTTAGTGTCGTAATCGGAGGTATTTGTCCAAGTGTTCCGCGGATTTAACAGCTTGGTGTCAACACCCGGTACCTGTGTCGGAACGTTCAGGTTCAGCGCAGGCAGATGCTCAGTTTCTACGTTATCCAAATCGCCGTTCTGAATGGCCGAAATAATGGCGCGGGTGGTAGGGATACTGAAACGGCTGCCAACACCGTGAGGCCCCCCTGTCCAGCCGGTGTTGACCAGAAATACCTTACTGCCAAACTCTTCCATGCGCTTCATCAGAAGCTCTGCGTACACGCCAGCGGGACGAGGAAAGAAGGGAGCCCCAAAGCAGGTTGAGAAGGTAGACTTCAGCTTGGAAGAAGAGCCCATTTCGGTGGAGCCAACGAGTGCCGTATAGCCACTTAGAAAGTGATAGGCCGCCGCTTCTTTGGACAGAATAGATACCGGTGGCAGTACGCCAGTCATGTCGCAAGTCAGGAAGATAACGTGAGATGGCTCACCCGCACGGTTTTCAGCAACGCGCTTTTCTACGTGTTCCAGTGGGTAGGCGCACCGGGAGTTTTCGGTGAGTGATACGTTTGTGTAATCTGGCTCACGGGTTTCCTGATCAATAACCACGTTTTCAAGAATGGAACCGAAGCGAATGGCATCCCATATAATCGGTTCGTTCTTCTGGGACAGGTCTATGCATTTGGCGTAACAGCCGCCCTCAATGTTGAAGACAGTGCCCGGGCCCCAGCCGTGCTCATCATCACCGATCAGATAACGATCAGGGTCCGCGGACAGCGTGGTTTTACCGGTTCCGGAAAGACCAAAAAACAAAGTGGTCTCGCCATCATCACCAACGTTGGCAGAGCAGTGCATGGGCAGTACATCTTTCTCTGGCAGCAGGAAGTTTTGCACAGAGAACATGGCTTTTTTCATCTCGCCGGCGTAGCGCATACCTGCAAGCAGCACTCTGCGTCTGGCAAAGTTGATCATTACGCAGCCGTCACTGTGGGTGCCATCACGCTCAGGGACACATTCGAAATCAGCGGCGTTGATAATCTGCCATTCCTGCTTGTTGGCCGGATTATAACTCTCGGGACGAATAAACATATTGCGTCCGAACAGGCTGTGCCAGGCAGCTTCTGTGGTTACTTTAACGGGCAGATAATGCTCGGGATCCGAGCCAACATGCAGGTTCGAGACCAGCTGGTCCCTTTCGGCCATGTAGGCTTCAACACGGTTCCAGAGGGCATCGAATTTTTCAGGGCTGATCGGGCGGTTAATTGGCCCCCAGTGAATATCGTCAGCGGTGCTGGGTTCTTCGACGACAAATCGATCCATGGGAGACCGGCCCGTGCGGTTACCGGTTTTTACAACCAGTGCGCCGTTTGCTGCCAGCTGGCCTTCATTGCGTGCCAGCGCCAGCTCAACCAGTCGTGCTGTACTCAGATCATTATAAGTGTTGCTCACTTCGACCTCGCCCTCGGGGTGTCTTCATGACCACTCAAGCCGCCTCTAAAAACTGACGGAAATATGAGCAATCGAGTCAATTCAGGCGCGCAATTATGCCAGATACGCCGGTAAAAAACGACCATCCTGGAAACAACACCAGGATCGGCTTCAGAGTAGGCTTATAAAGCGCTCAGTGTAACGTATGGCCGGAAAAAAGATGATCAATATCATTTCTGCCAAATCGGTAGTGGCTGTGGCAGAACTGACAATCCATCTCAATAGTTCCTCGCTCTTTCAAAATGTTGTAGCACTCATCTCTGCCAATCGCCTTGAGTGCTCCAATGGTACGTTCGTGTGAGCAGCTACAGCGGAATCTGACGGCCTCTGGCTCAAACAAACGAACCGTTTCCTCATGAAACAGGCGGTGCAATACTGTCTGACTGTCCAGTTCCAGCAACTCCGAGGCTTTGACGGTGGCTGCCAGATGATTCACCCGGTTCCACAGATCGTCATCCTCTTCGGTGGCGCCGGGCAACCGCTGGAGAAGCAGGCCGGCAGCCGCTTGCTCGTCTGCAAACAAGAACAGGCTGGTCGGAATCTGCTCTGAGCGATCAAAATAATCTTCCAGGCATCCGGCCAGCGAGTCGCGCTCCCGGGGTACAATGCCCTGATAACGATTGCCCTTGTCGGGCGTGATCGTAATGGCCATGCGGCTATCGCCCAGTAATTCATGAAAGCCTTCTTCACTGATGGCCTGATCATCAAATCGGGCAAGACCGCGGATATTGCGATTGTGACTACACTCAGTCATCAGAGTGCGCAATGGGCCTTCCCCCCGGGCCTGAAGTGACAGGGTGCCCTCAAATTTCAGAGTGCTACTCATCAGTACGCTGGCAACAAGTGCCTCGCCAAGCAGGCTGCGAACGGAGTCCGGATAAGGTGCCTTGGCGCCGATTTCCCGGTAACTTTCTCCCAGTTGAACCCAGGCGCCCCGTACCTGACTATTCTCAAAAATAAAGCGTTGAAACTGATCATGGGATGCCACGGTATGTCTCCTGAAACGACTGACGACTATTTTGCATTTGATACTCATCCGCAAACAGTCAGCGGAATGCGTGAAAGAACTCAGATGTTATTTTGCTCGCGAAAACGCTGAAGATCGCGACGGTCTTTTTTGGAAGGCCGTCTGGCCGGTGGTAGCTGGGCTGCTTGCATGGTTTTACGCTGCCAGGACAGATCTTCCCGCTTGCTCACACTTTCTTCAGTTTCATGGTAGAGCTTCTGAGCTTCTGGTGCGCCGAGGCGACGGTCGTGAACGCCATCCACCACGATCACTTTCTCATGAAAGCCGGCACGAAGAACCAATACCGCGCCAGTCTCTACAGCTCTGCCAGGTTTGCAGCGCTGGCCGTTGTAGTGCACCTTGCCACCTTCAATCGCTGCTTTGGCCAGAGCGCGGGTTTTGTAAAAGCGTGCTGCCCAGAGCCACTTATCGAGCCTTACTTTCTGATCCTCAGTGGTTGATGCGCTCATGTCTCCTCACCTGATGACCGTATGGGCAGATTATAACCTGCTGCCAGGCTGGATGGCACAGCCTGCTGGCGGTGACCCAGTGCGGGCAGAATCTCATTGAAGTGACGAATGCCAGGAATGCTTGGGTGACCTTTATGTGCAACCTTGTGGCTGTCGGGTGCCAGTACCGCCAGGCATTGGGCGATGCCGGCATCACGGGCGCTTTCGAGCACCGGAAAACTGTCATCTATCATCAGGGTGGTGCCGGCGTTGTAGGGCGCAACCTGATGCAGGCGCGCCCAAAAGCCTGGCTCTTCCTTGGCTTTGCCCAACTGATGGCTGGAAATAATGGCATCGACGTATTGATTCAGTCTGGTGCGCTTCAGTTTGAGTTTTAGAGGATCGGGATGGCAGTTGGTAACAATCACAGTATGTAAGCCGGATTGACGAAGACTGTTTAAAAAATCAACAACGTAAGGGCGGTAGCCAATAAGGTTTCCCACTTCGGACTTCAGGCTGGTAATGTCCAGGGAGAGCCTTTCGCTCCAGTAATCGGTGCAGTACCAGTTCAAAGACCCACGCTCTGCCATGATCATGGATATCAGCTGTTCTTTGGCTTTATGCGGAGGTACCCTGAACTGCTCAGCGTAGCGCTGTGGCAGATACTCCAGCCAAAAGTAGTTGTCGAAGTGCAGGTCGAGTAGCGTGCCATCCATATCCAGGAACACGGTTTCGACGGGAGCCCAGTTCACCATATACAAAAACAGCCTGAGGAATTTCCTGCAGGCTGCCGCAGATCGCCGGCTTTGGCAAGCCGGATAAACCGAAGTGTGTCAGGCGATTGCGGCCACTGAACTCAGTTGCTAGCCTGTACTGTGTCGGGTTTGCGACCGGAACGGGTGCAGCCCAGGCAGCGAACAAAGGTTGCTTCGGCCGGGCCTACCACCAAAACCTCACCCGCTTCGCCAGCATTGCCGCCTAAAAGGGAAAATGGCAGAGACACCAGATAGACCACACTACCAACGATGGTTGTGGCCAGAAGGACTGGGCGCACAAGAAGAGCATCGCCGGTCATGGCAAGTGCCGATGGACTTTCATCAACGGCTTTTGCGTGGCCGATGGATGAGAACGCCAGAAGGCAGGCAGCCAAGGTGGCCATCAGTGTGTGTGATATCTTGCGGATCATTTATTATCTCCTGAGCTTTTATAGACCTTCCAGTGTAGATGAAGATCATTAATCCTTCGTTAACTATGAATCATATTTGCGCAATTTCAAACGATTTTTCGTTGCAAAATGTGCATTTGTGCAGAGTTTATCGCTGGCAGTGAGGGCAATACACTGTGGAGCGGTTATTTATACGGATTTCTTTCATTGGCGTGCCGCACTCTGTACAAGGTTTGCCGCCACGTCCGTATACCAGTAATGACTGGGCAAAGTAGCCCGGCTTGCCATCACTGTTCACAAAATCCCGCAGAGTGGTGCCACCCATCAGGATTGCAGCGCTTAAAGTTTCATAAATGGCATCAGCAAGCTTTTGATAGCGTTCGAGGCTGATACGGCCTGCTTTTCGCCTGGGATGAATGCCAGCCTTAAAGAGAGCCTCATTCGCATAAATGTTACCAACACCCACCACGACATGATTATCCATGATGAGCGATTTGACGGGCACTTGCTTGTTTCGTGATTGGCGGTACAGCAAGGCACCGTTAAATTCCGGGGCAAGGGGTTCTGGCCCCAGGGAAGCAAGTAGCGGATGCGCACTGGCGGAATCAGACCAGAGCCAGCACCCGAAGCGACGGGGGTCGTTAAAGCGCAATCGGATGCCAGAGGCCAGTGTCAGCTCAACGTGGTCGTGCTTAAGCGGTAAGCTGTCATCGGAAATAACACGAAGACTGCCTGACATGCCCAGGTGAACAATTACCGTGCCTGTGTCCAGAGTCAGCAGCAGATACTTGGCCCGGCGGTCGACGGTACGAATGATCTGGCCCTCAAGTCGCTGCGCCAGATCGGCAGGTACCGGCCAGCGGAGGCTGTGATTGTGCACCGCCACGCCGACAACAACCTGGCCTTCACAATAGGGCGCTATGCCTCGGCGGGTGGTTTCAACTTCGGGGAGTTCGGGCATGCAAAGATTCTCCTGGCAGGCGATAGTGGTGGTTTTACAGGCCAAATCGCTCAATATGGGAACAAATCAGCTTAATCCGTAACAAAGTTCTATAGGAATGCTGTTGTTTTGGCGCACAACCGTACGCTAAAGTAGAGAGCGTTAATTTAATATCCCCCTTGATGCCATTAGCAAGTCCGTTCCTCTTACTTTGAATGGCTGCAAATCGCTGAGTTGATCTGAGGAATTCGTATGTGGTTTAACGGTCTTCTTGACCTGTCCGTAATGCAGTTAATTCTGGTTACTCTGGGTATGACCCATGTCACTATAATTAGTGTCACTCTGTATCTGCATCGACATTCAGCCCATAACGCTTTGGACCTGCACCCGGTTCTGAAGCATTTTTTCCGCTTCTGGCTGTGGCTGACCAGTGCACAGAATACCAAAGAGTGGACAGCCATCCACCGCAAGCATCACGCAAAATGTGAAACCGAAGAAGATCCTCACAGCCCGGTGGTGTTGGGTATCAAAAAGGTTGTGTTTGAAGGTGCAGAACTCTACGCAGAGGCGGCAACGCCGGAAACGCTGGAGCGATACGGGCAGCGCACGCCAGACGACTGGGTTGAGCGTAATCTTTATACCCGCCACAAAACGCTCGGTATTACTCTTATGGCGCTGATTGATCTGGTGCTGTTCGGGGTTAACGGAGTCTGGATATGGGCGATCCAGATGATGTGGATTCCGGTTTGGGCGGCGGGTGTCGTTAATGGTGTTGGGCACTGGTTCGGTTATCGGAACTTTGAGTGTGCAGATAATGCCCGCAACATTTTACCGTTAGGTATTCTGATTGGTGGCGAAGAGCTGCATAACAACCACCATACGTACCCCAACTCTTCGAAAATGTCGCGCCGCTGGTATGAAGTAGATATTGGCTGGGGATATATCCGCTTGTTTCAGTTATTTGGTCTGGCCAAGCCCAAAGGGTTCCGGCCAATCGCCCACTACGTGCCAGGCAAGCAAAGCGTGGATGTAGACACAGTGCAGGCCATTACCAATAACCGCTTTGCCATTATGCGCCAGTATCGCAAGCGGGTAATGGAGCCGGTTCTGCGTCAGCAGAAATCGTTGATGGATGACGAAATCCGGCCTCGTTACCGTAAGTTAAAGCAGTTGCTGTCACGGGAGATCTCGCTGATCAAACCGACGGAAAAAGAAACCCTGGAATCGGTGCTTGAGCGCAACGCTATTCTTCGTCAGATTTACGACAAGAGCCATGAGTTGCAGGCGTTATGGCGTGAGCGCGGGTTAAAGCCGCAGGATAAGCTGATTGCCTTGATGGCCTGGTGTAAAGAGGCAGAGGATAGCGGTATCCGGTATCTTGAAGAGTTTGCCGCGCACCTGCGCGCGTATTCGCTTCGTCCCGTGGTCTGACCAACGATATCGGCCAACGATGAAAGCCCGCTTCGGCGGGCTTTTTTGTGGCCAGGCGTGTTATGCGCTTGCAGGGATTCCTTCAATGTCAGCTTCCTGTTCTGCTTGTATGCGGAACAGGCAGTAGGTTACCTGCCCTGCGGTTTTTTGGCGATGCAAATGCCAGTTGTGCGGTACTGATGGTGTGGTGATTTCACTTTCGTGCTCCACGTAAATCCAGCCTGAGTTATTGGCCCAGCCCTGTGTGCTCAGTAGTGGAAAGAGCCGCTCCAGCCAGCCCTGCCTGAAAGGCGGGTCCATAAAGATAATATCGAATGGTGGCCGGGTGCGATGGCTGAGATATACATCCGCGCTTGCGCATACGACCTCACTGCCGGTCGATTTCAGTAGCCGGAGATTTTCCCTGAGTGCCTGGGCCAGCGCCGGTGTATGATCCACAAAGGTAGTTTTAGCCGCGCCGCGGGAAAGAGCTTCCAGCCCCAGTGCGCCCGAGCCGGCAAAAAGGTCCAGGCATTCACTTCCGGCGAGATGAAATGACAGCCAGTTAAACAGAGTTTCCCGGGTGCGGGCCGGTGTAGGGCGTACTCCACCAACACTTGGGAAGCGTAATTTTCGGCTACGCCAGTCGCCTCCGATAATACGTAACTCGCCCGGACTGCCTTCGCCTTGGGAGTTGGCAGCATGCAATGTCCGGTTGGCGGATTTCCGGCCTGTTGTTTTTTTGTGTGCCATAAGACAGCTCCAGAAACGTATCCGGTTTGCATGGTGTTGCTCATATATTAGCGGAAACTGACCAGGGCATGATAACCCGTACAGGCCTCACTTCATTCGGACAGTCTGCTAGAATGTCCGTTTTATTTATCTTGCCCCTTCGGATCAATGGTATGACGTTATGACGGCAGAGTGGATTTCAGTCGGCCTTCTGGCCCTTCTTGTGCTTGTATTTGTTCTGGATATTGCCAGCAATCGTCGGCGTATACCCCGACCAAAACCGGTTATTCATCACAAGCCGGATGTGGCAAAAGGTCCGGCTCCCGAATCGGCCGCGCCCGCTGATGTTATCAGCGATGAGAAATCCAGTACTGATCTGGCCCCGGAGCCGGAACTAAAGCCAGAACCCGTAAAAGCGCCAGAGCCACAGCTCAGTGTATTTGAAAAAATCCGGCAAGGCTTGGGGAAAACCCGCGCGGGCCTGGCAGGGGGTTTGGCCGATCTTTTTGCCGTGGGCAAGAAAATTGACTCGGATTTACTCGAAGAAATTGAAACTACACTGCTGATGGCAGATGTGGGCGTAACAGCCACCTCTGAAATTATCAAATCCCTTACTGACAAGCTCGAGCGCAATCAGCTTAAAAACGGCGAAGCGCTTCATAAAGCACTGAAGGACGAGCTGCGTGGTTTGTTGAAAAACGTAACTCAGCCCCTTCAGGTCAATGCTGACCAGAAGCCCTATGTTATTTTGATGGTGGGTGTGAATGGTGTTGGCAAAACCACAACCATTGGCAAGTTGACCAAAAAGTTTCAAAGTGAAGGTAAATCGGTACTGCTTGCCGCTGGCGATACGTTCCGGGCTGCAGCGGTTGAGCAACTGCAGGTGTGGGGCGATCGTAACAACGTACCGGTTATAGCCCAGCACACTGGCGCAGACAGTGCGTCGGTGATCTTTGATGCCATTCAATCGGCCAAATCCCGCGGTATTGATGTGGTGATTGCCGACACGGCAGGCCGATTGCAGAATAAAGATAACCTGATGGGCGAGCTGGAAAAAGTTGTCCGGGTTATGAAAAAGCTGGATGACGCAGCGCCCCACGAGGTGATGCTGGTTCTCGATGCCGGTACTGGTCAGAATGCTCTGAGCCAGGCTCAGGTATTTCAGCAGGCAGTAGGCGTAAGTGGTATTACCTTAACGAAACTGGACGGTACTGCAAAAGGGGGTATCGTATTCGCCATCGCCCGCCAGTTGCAGCTTCCTATCCGTTTTATTGGCGTTGGCGAGCAGGTAGATGATCTGCGCAGTTTTGATGCCGAAACCTTTGTGGATGCACTGTTTGATTGATAATCCGGTCTACCCGAGCCCCTGTTACTCATGATTGAATTTCACCAGGTTACCAAACGATACGACAGTGATCACACTGCTTTGCGCCAGGTAAACTTCAGCCTGGGCCGGGGTGAGATGGCGTTTCTGACAGGCCATTCCGGTGCAGGCAAGAGCACGCTGCTGAAGCTTATTATGGTGATGGAGCGGCCAAGTGCGGGCGAGGTGATCGTTGGGGGCCAGGTTCTGAGCCGTTTGCCCCGCCGCCAGATTCCCTACATTCGCCGGCATATCGGAGTGGTATTCCAGAATCACCACTTGCTGTTTGATCGCACCGTTTATGACAACGTGGCCATGCCTTTGGAAGTGACTGGCGCGTCACCAAAAGAGGCCGGCCGCCGGATACGAGCCGCTCTGGATAAAGTCGGCTTGCTGAGTAAGGAAAAAATGAATCCCATGCAGCTTTCGGGTGGGGAGCAGCAACGGGTTGGCATCGCCCGCGCCGTCGTTAATAAACCCCCGGTTTTGCTGGCTGATGAGCCCACGGGTAACCTGGATCCTCAGCTGTCTGCAGATATCATGAACCTGTTTGGTCGGTTCAGTCAGGTGGGCGTTACCGTGTTAATCGCCAGCCATGACATTGCACTTATTAATGATTTGGGGCACCGCACACTCGCTCTGGATCATGGCCGGCTGGTTGCTGGTGGTACGCCGCTGGTGGGAGGTGCAAGTGGCCGTTAACTCACGCCAGAAACCAGACTCCGCCCGAGGTGCGAGAACAACACGCGCGCCTTGGCGACAACAGGTAGAAAGTTACCTTCATCATCATCGTAAAGTGGCTCGGGACAGCGCACAAAGGCTGTGGCGCGCTCCGATAGCCAGCTTGATGACATGGACAGTTATGGGTGTCGCGCTGGCACTCCCGGTTGCCCTGCTGCTGTTGCTGACCAGTCTTGAAGGGGTGAGTGCCGGCTGGGAAAGCAGTGCCCGTCTGACAGCCTATTTGCAACTGGACGCATCCCTGGACGATATGAAGGATTTGGGCAAAAGAATTGACGCTGATGGGCGGGTGGCCGGTGTCGAACTGGTTAGTCGGGAGCAGGCACTGGCTGAATTTCGCAAGTCTTCGGGGCTTGGTGACGCGCTGGATTATCTGGACGACAACCCGTTACCCCATACCCTGCTGATTACCCCGGAAGACAATACGCGTACAGAAGTGGGCGTTGAACAATTGATGCGCTTTGTTGAAGGCCTGAAAGGCGTAGAGCGAGTGCAGGTGGATCTTGGCTGGCTGCAGCGATTGAATGCCATGACTGAACTGCTTTCCAGGGCGGTGTGGGCGCTCTCGATTCTTCTGGCGGCAGCGGTGGTGCTGGTGATTGGTAATACGGTACGACTCGCCATTGAGAACCGGCGGGATGAAATTCTCGTCGCCAAGCTTGTCGGTGGCACCGATGCCTTTGTGCGGCGGCCATTTCTGTACACCGGAGCCTGGTTTGGTCTGGGCGGCGGAATGGTCGCATGGATACTGTTACAGTTATCGCTCTGGTGGCTAAGTGGCCCTATTGGGCGTCTGGCCGGCCTGTATCGCAGTGATTTTGCACTGAGTGGGCTCAGTGTCGACGGTGCTTTTGCGTTGATTATTGTCTCGATGCTGTTAGGCTGGCTGGGTGCCTGGATGGCCGTGAAGCGCCATTTGGATAATATTGAGCCCGGCGAAATCGCAACCGGGTGACTCTGGTTGTGGAAAGACCTTATTGAAAGTACAAGCATTGCTGGTGTAAGTTCGTTGCAAGCAGCAAAGTCATGGTGATGCTCTCAGATGGTTGATTTTTAATCGGTTTACTGAGAAATTAGGGAACTTTTCAGGCTCTTGCCGGTCATACTTCGTATGGTTATATTGAACGACCGACAGGTTCGGAGGTAAAGCGTATGAGTACAAGTTTACAGCTGATGGAAAGACTGGTTCCAGGTGCCAATCTCGAGTCTTATATTCAGGCTGCGAGCAGTATTTCTGTGCTCACTGCAGATGAAGAGCGTGAACTGGCAGAGCGGCTCCACTATGAAGGTGACGTCGAGGCGGCTCGCCATCTGGTTTTGTCACATCTCCGTTTTGTGATTCATATCGCCCGTAGTTACTCAGGGTATGGACTGGCGCAGGCAGACCTGATTCAGGAAGGTAACGTAGGCCTGATGAAAGCAGTCAAGCGTTTTAACCCGGAGTATGGCGTACGTCTGGTCTCGTTTGCGGTGCACTGGATCAAGGCCGAAATCCACGAATTCATTCTGCGCAACTGGCGTATTGTCAAAGTGGCGACGACCAAGGCCCAGCGCAAGTTGTTCTTTAATCTGCGCAGCAGAAAGAAAAAGCTGGTTTGGCTGAATCATGCCGAATTGAAAGCCGTCGCAGCCGATCTGGGCGTTGAGCCAAGAGTTGTGCGGGAAATGGAAGGCCGGTTGGCGTCTCATGATGCCGCTTTTGATGGGCCCCAGAATGATGACGATGATAGTGCCTATCAAGCCCCGGCTTACTATCTGGAAGATCGCCGTAGCGACCCCGCCGTTCTGCTGGAGAAAGCAGACTGGTCAGAGGATTCAAACGAGCGGTTGATGAAGGCATTAAGCAGTCTCGACGAGCGTAGCCAGGATATTCTGCGAGAGCGCTGGCTTTCAGATGGCAAGCTGACGCTACATGAGTTGGCTGACAGATATGGAATATCCGCAGAACGGATTCGTCAGCTTGAGAAGAATGCCATGAAGAAGATTCGGGCTCATATGGCAGAGCCGGCTTAAGTCTCAGCGGGCTACCTGATCACTTGGAACGCCACCACCGGGCTCGGTTGGTGGCGTTTTTCTTTGTATAATTGTCCAAATTCCGTGCTTTCATCACCTGGGGTGGAAGCCCAATGAACAGGCGCAGTAATTATGACAGCAGATCCAGTACATATTGCCTTTCTCGGTATCGGTCTGATGGGCGCGCCCATGGTCCGAAACCTTCTGAGCGCCGGCTTTTCGATGACTCTCTGGAACCGAACCACCAGCAAATGTGAGCCATTTTCCCAAGAGGCGAACATTGCTGGCTCTCCGGCTGAAGCGGTACGCACGGCAGACGTAGTGATTACCATGCTGGAAAACAGTGATGTGGTGGAGCGGGTTCTGGTGGGTCAGGGGGTTTTAGAAGCGCTGAAACCCGGTACGCTGGTGATAGACATGAGCTCAATTCAGCCTTCGGTCGCCCGAAGTCATAGCGAGCTGGCCGAAAAACAAGGGGCAGCGTACGTAGATGCGCCGGTATCTGGTGGCACAATCGGTGCTGCAGAGGCGAGTCTGAGTATTATGGCAGGTGGCACAGTTGCTGATGTTGCCTGCGCGCAGCCAATATTTGATGCGCTCGGCAAGTGCACGCATATTGGCCCGGTGGGCTCGGGACAGCTGGCCAAACTGGCAAATCAGGCAATTGTGGGTATCACCATAGGGGCCGTCTCGGAGGCTCTGTTGCTGGCGGCAAAAGGCGGTGCGGATCCCGCTGCTGTGCGCGAAGCACTGCTTGGTGGGTTTGCGGGCAGCCGGATTCTGGAATTGCATGGGCAGCGCATGATTGACCGGGACTTTGCTCCGGGTGCCCCTGCCCGCATTCAGCTCAAGGATATGCGGATGATTCTGGATGAGGCCCGCTCGGAAGGCTTAACCCTGCCGTTGGCGCAGCAAGTTCATAATGAATACTTGTCGCTGGTCGCTAATGGCCATAGTGACGTTGATCACAGCGGCTTGCTACTGGAACTGGAGCACATGAACGGGGCGCGTATAGGCTCTCTTGCCGGCGCTGGGGGGGAGTAGCGTCATGCCACGTTTTGCTGCCAATTTGTCCATGTTGTTTACCGAAGTGCCATTTATTGAGCGCTTCGACCGCGCTCAAAAGGCCGGGTTTCAGGGAGTTGAGTATCATTTCCCCTATCCGTATCCGAAAGATTTGCTGGCTCGGGTGCTGAGTGACAATAACCTGGAACAAGTAATATTTAATTTGCCCCCGGGAGACTGGAATTCCGGGGAGCGTGGAATTGCCTGCTTGCCGGATCGGGTGGAGGAGTTTCGTGCCAGTGTAGATCAGGCTATTGACTATGCGAAGGCACTGGATTGCCAGCGGCTGAACTGTCTGGCGGGATTGCTGCCGGAAAAGCTGGAACATGCACGGGCCTGGCAAACCTTAGTGACAAATGTAGCCTATGCAGCAGAGAGGCTGGCCGCTGAAAACATCGTCCTGTGTGTTGAAGCCATTAATTCCCGTGTTGACATGCCAGGTTTTATGCTTGATACCTCTGGTAAGGTATTGGCGCTGATTGAAGAAGTGGGGGCCGATAATATACGGCTCCAGTACGATCTGTACCATATGCAGATTATGGAGGGTGATCTGATTCGCTCTCTGGAGAGCCTTAAGCCCTGGGTCGGTCATATTCAGTTTGCAGACAACCCGGGCCGGCATGAACCGGGGACCGGTGAGATTAATTTTCCGAAGGTTTTCACGGCTATTGATTGCATGGGGTACGAAGGCTGGGTAAGTGCAGAGTACTGGCCTTCCGGAGAGACAGAAGAAAGCCTGGGCTGGCTCTCCTAATAAAGCCGACCGTCGCCATAGGCGACACCCTCTTACAAGATCGTAACTGGCCGCGCTCGTTACTTCTTCGTACTCTTACAGGTAACAGGCGTTGTTAATGTAATCCGCTATCGGGAGGGAACACCGGTGAAAGCACTGGTAATCGAAGACGATCACGATGTGGCCAACTATTTGGTCAAAGGGCTGAAAGAATCCGATTTTGTTGTAGATCACGCCGCCGATGGTAAGGAAGGTATGCTGATGGCGGCCAGCGAAGATTACGACATAATGATTGTTGACCGTATGTTGCCGGGAATGGATGGCCTGTCGATCATCAAAACCGTGCGGGCCACCGGAAACCAGGTACCAGTACTGATTTTGAGCGCGCTGGGTGATGTGGACGATCGCGTGGAAGGCTTGCGCGGTGGCGGTGATGATTATCTCACCAAGCCCTTCTCATTCACGGAATTGCTGGCACGTATTGAATCGCTGATCCGTCGCAATCGCCAGGCGGCAGAAACGGAAACGGTATTGCGGGTAGCAGATCTTGAAATGGATCTGCTGGCTCGTACGGTTAAGCGCGCCGGGCAGAGTATTGATGTGCAGCCGAGGGAGTTCCGCCTGCTTGAATACCTGATGCGCAACGCCGATCAGGTTGTTACCCGCACCATGTTGCTGGAAAAGGTATGGGACTATCACTTCGATCCACAAACTAACGTGATCGATGTGCATATCAGCCGCCTGAGAGCGAAAATTGACAAAGAGTTTGATACACCTCTGCTGCAAACCGTTCGGGGTGCAGGGTATATGTTGCGTGAAACTGCTTAGCCAGCTGAGAACATCGTCTTTTCAGCTCGCCTTGCTGTACATGGTGGTTTTTGCCACGTCGGTATTTTTATTACTGGCCTTTATCTATTGGCGTACAGCAGGCTTTATGACTGCCCAGACCGACGCCACCATTGAAGCGGAAATTGCCGGTTTGGCAGAGCAGTACCGGGGTCGTGGCGTAAACGGCCTGATTACCATCATTCGTGAGCGCGTGGCTCGCGATCCTAACGCCAAGTCCATTTACCTTCTTACCACCGATGATTTTCTGAAGCTTGCCGGCAATATAGAGGCATGGCCCGAGAATGCCGGATCTGACAGTGGCTGGATTAACTTCACCTTGAATGAATCCGTTGGCTGGATGGGCTCAGAGCGGTTGGCCCGCGCCCGCATGTTTGAGGTGCAGGGTGGCTTGCGGTTACTCGTGGGCCGGGATGTTGACGAACTGACCAGCCTTAAGCGAGTTATCGAAACCGCAATCAACTGGGGGATGGGGATAACTTTGGCGCTGGCATTATTGGGTGGCTTCCTGATGAGCAGGAGTACTACTCGCCGCATTGAAATTATTAATAATACCTCCCGCAGAATTATGAATGGCCATCTGTCTTTACGAATACCCACCCGAGGCACAGAAGACGATTTCGATCAGTTGGCAGAAAACCTTAATCAGATGCTCGACCGCATTGTTTATCTGATGGAGGGTATACGACACGTCTCAGACAGCATCGCTCATGACCTGAGAACACCACTGACCCGGCTAAGAAATCAGCTGGAAAGAACGCTGATGTCGGTTGATAACGACGAAGCCCGGGATCAGGCTACCCGTGCAGTAGCCGAAGCAGACCAGTTATTGGCCACCTTTAATGCCCTGTTGCGTATTGCACGGCTGGAAACCCGTGGTAACAGGGCCGATATGAAGCCGGTATCCCTGGATCAGTTGGTTACAGATGCCTGTGAGCTTTATGAGGCACTTGCCGAAGCCAAAGATCTGCATTTCAATCAGTGCCTGGAAAGTGGGGTGATGATTGAGGGGGACCGGGATCTGTTATTCCAGATGGTCAGTAACCTGATTGATAACGCGATAAAATATACCCCGGAACACGGTGAAATCGGGATAGGGGTGCGAAAAGAAGGCGTCGATGCGGTGTTTGAGGTTAAGGACACGGGCATCGGTATCCCGGATGAAGAAAAAGATCAGGTTTTCCAGCGTTTTTATCGTGTGGGTAAAAGTCGCTCACTGCCGGGTAACGGTTTGGGATTAAGTCTGGTAATCGCAGTAGCAGAAATACATCAGGGCCGAATACTTCTCAGTGACACTAATCCCGGCGAGACACCTCCGGGATTAACGATTGCCGTGTATATGCCGGCTTTCACTGGGGTGCATAAGCGCATCAAAGCCGCACAGGCTGAGTTGCCCGCAGAGCAGGATAAGGCTGATGACGCTACCCACAATACTGCGGCAACCAGCGAAGTCTGAACTTAGGACCTGGCGCGGAGACGATTTACCTGCTGGAAAATTGGGCTGAGCACTGCATCTGTACGGCTCCCAATCAGGCCACTGATATAATCAAATTGCGAACGGCGGCGGTCAACCCTGGCCTGAATGCTGTCCCACTCTCCTTCAAGATGCTTCTGCTCTGCCATCAGAAATGCTGCAATATTGTGACGGTTTACCTTGCCGGTAATGCCCATCTGGTCAAGTTGAAAGCCCAGGGTATCTATGCCATCAAGGGCAATATTCAGAAGTTTTTGGGTGTTCATGTTGTGGTCTCCATGATTGGGATGAGTAAGGGTATCTGATAACAGAACGCTATCCCTTGCTCCTAGAGTGTTCAACCTAATTTGTCAGTAGCGACTGCACCCGGAAGCCTTTCTAAAAGGTAACTTGTCGGACACTGATTGGTAACTCCGGATATGGAAAATAGAGGTTGTAGATAGAGGCAGGTTGGCAATCGCCATTACTTGCTTCTCCCTCCGACACAGCGCTAGCTTTACCCCGTTCAACGGGGTTTTTTTTGTCCTGTTTTTGAGCGTCGTGCAACTGTGTGCGATACGCTACTTTTCATATCTGATTGAATTTATAGTCCAGATTGTTGTGCCGGCCTCAGTTCTGACTAATGCTTCGTCGCCCACTTCCTTTTTTAAAAGTGCTCTGGCCATGGGTGAGTCAATTGATATGTAGTCTTTCCGGTTGAAGATCTCGTCATACCCCGTAATTCGGAACTTCAGCACCTCATCTTTTTCATTTTCTATCTCGACCCAGGCACCAAAAAATACCTTTCCTTCCTGCTCCGGGCGGTAATGGACAACCTTGAGGCTTTCGAGACATTTTCGAAGATAGCGAACCCGGTAATCTATTTCCCGAAGCCGCTTCTTATTGTACTGATAGTCTGCGTTTTCACTTCGGTCACCAAGACTTGCCGCCCAGGTAACCTTTTTGGTTATTTCCGGGCGCTCAATCCGCCAGAGTTCATCAAGCTCCTTTTTCAGGTCTTCATACCCTTGCTCTGTAATCAATGGCGTTTTCAATGCAACTCCCCACCTGTTAAATAGAGGTCTATGCTAAACAAACAAAAAAGCCGAAGCGACCTCCGCCGCTTCGGCTTTTTGTATCTGCTTAAGCTTACCGCTTTTTACAGGTTTTTATACCGAATAATGAATACGCTGGGCAGTTGCCGATCAGTGCGGTAGCCAGTGGCACAACACCAATCCAGCCCCAGGGAGTTTGTGGCCCAACAAATACCAAGGCCAGAAGTGCTATGCCGACAAGGGCACGAATGATTCGGTCTGCAGAACCCATATTAATGCTCATGATGCATTCTCCTTTTTTTGACACAGAGCCATGATTCGCACTTTAGCGATTGCTGTCCGGCAGTTCAGTGATAAAGTCACACAGGCCTTGTCCGTATTCAGAACACAGGAAAGTTTTCATGCTGCATCACAGTATTCTGGGGATATTGCCAAAACAGCTTCAGAAGGAAGCTATTGAAAGTATCCGGGTTATGCAGTTTTCCCCAGGGAAAATCCTGTTCCGGGCGGGTGAGCGTTGCCAGGGTTTGCCTTTGGTGCTTAGTGGGACAGTAAGGGTGCAGATGACCGGCGTATCCGGAAGCAGCATTGTGCTGTATCGCATGGGGGCAGATGATATCTGCACCTTGTCTATTGGCTGTTTGATGACCGGTCATGGCTATCGTGCGGAAGCCTTTGTAGAGGAAGAGTCCAGGGCAGCTATTGTTCCCCGTGGGCTATTCGACCGGTTGATGGATCAGTCTGCGGCCTTTCGTTTGGGCATTATGGAGTCGTATGGGCGTCGGCTTGACGATTTGATGCTGCTCGTGGAGGAGGTGGCTTTCCGCCGGATGGATGAACGGCTTGAGGAGTGGCTGCTGGCCCGGCGTAGCCCCATCCATATCACCCATCAGGAATTGGCCGTCGAACTGGGAACTGCCAGAGAAGTGGTCAGTCGTTTATTAAAAGAACTCGAACGTAAGGGACGAGTGCAGTTGGCGCGAGGCAGAATTGATATCGCAGGTATCACGGGGGGAACCAGAAGCTGAATTTGACGTCAAAATTGTTGGGCTGGCCTCCATTGACAAGTGAAAAGCGTCACAAAATTGTCAATAGGCTAGGCGAACTGTCATTTTAGGCGATAGACTGACTGAAAGTTGCCGTGTTTTAACGTGGGCTGAGCTAAGTGCTAGGGTAATCGTTATGAACAAGTTATTGATAGTTAAAAAAATGGGGGGAGTACTTGCAAGCTGGGCCATCATCGCCGGCAGTGCTGCTGTATTGCTATTGCCAGCTACTGCCACGGCTCAGAACGACAAAGGCGACGATGCGTTCCAGTTTCAGGAACGCTCAACCATCGACAACATCCCATTGCGCTCTATTGAAGAGGATGCGCTGGCAAACACCGTGATCGAAGGTGGCTTGGCCGCTCCCGCAGTTGGTGTGCCGGTGCAGGCAGGCCAAAACGACGATTTTTATCTGGATCCACTGGCGCTGCAGCCTCGCGATAGCCGAACGGACCTCGGCCGCTCTGAAATTCCGGTGAATTTCATATACCGGGATCCCAAGTCCATTCCAGGCCAGACGCACAGCACTAACTACGTGATCCGCCCGCCGGAGAATCGCACCTACGACACGCTCAACGTTAATATGACCGGGCGCTAGATATTAGCTTTAGCTGCCAGCCGTGGCATTCAGGCCACGGCGGTCTCATTTACTCGTTCCTTTCCTAAAATTTCATCATAGAAAAATGTCAACGCCTGGGTAGCCTGATTCAAGCGTGCCTTGGAAACGCTGTTGCGCTCGTTCAGGTAAGTCAGGAACTGTTGGCGATCTACGCTTGCCAGTGTTTGAGGATCTCTCAAATCGTGAAATAACACGAAACGGGTAATCCAGTGCAGATAATTCTGCTCGGCCCGCTGATTCAGATCCTGATTGCGGATGGCGCTTTTGATACGGCCGACAAGGCCGGGCCAGGATTGCTCCAATGCCTCGGTAATGCCCATGAAAAATTTTCCGATCAGATTGTTGTTGTTATGCTGGGGCGCATTTTATGACAAATATCCGGCTTCCGCAAAGCCGGGGGAAGAAACTCCCGGTAGATTCCACCGGGAGCTCAGGTGCTGGTGTTCCTACTTCAGGGCTTTCAGTTTGTCGATGTACTGCTGCATCGCTTCGTTATTACTGGCACCCTTCAGCTTTTCCCAGGCGTCGTACTTGGCGCGCGCAACAAAGTCCATCATGCCAGGTCGCTTACCGGTGACATCACCCTCGGTTGCCTGTTTATAAAGCCCGTAGAACTCCAGCTTCATCTCATTGGATGGTTTGAAATCGCCTTCTGCCGTCTTAATGTAATTCACAGCTTCATCAAATTCTTTTTTAAGGTCACTCATTCAGATCTCCTTTTAGGGGTGCGCCAAGTCTGGATAGGCTTCCGGCGAGTATAGCCACAGCCGGGCCTGTCGTCATTGACTGAAAAGGCGATAGGGTGGCAAAGGTCTGTCATCTGGCGCAAGGCTGGCAAAACCTTGCTCAAAGCCAGTTTTTTGCGCGGTACTGGCCAATTTTTGCTTGAGAACATGGTGAAGTTTGTGTAAGGTTCCGTCCGTTGCGCATCAGGACGATGTGCACAAGGGATTGAACAACTGCAAATGATTTGCACAAGGAGCAAGCGCATGTCCTCTAAAGACGGTTCCGTCGCGCCAAAAGAGCGCATTAATATCAAGTATGTCCCCGCTACCGGCGACCAGCAGGCTGAAACTGAGCTACCGCTGAAAATGTTCGTGGTTGGCGATTTTAAGGGCCACGCTGAAGAAACCCCCATCGAAGATCGCAAGGCAATTTCTGTCGACAAGAACAATTTCAGTTCTGTTATGAAAGAAGCAGGCCTGAGTCTTTCCACCACTGTGACCAACAAACTGGACGAAGAGGCCGGCGAATTACCGGTGAATCTCGAAATCCGGACCCTGGATGATTTTTCTCCGGACAGCGTTGCCCGCCAGGTGCCGGAGCTCCGGAAGTTGATCGAGCTTCGCGAAGCGTTGGTTGCCCTGAAGGGCCCATTGGGCAACGTACCGTCGTTCCGCTCCAAGCTGCAGGAATTGCTGGATAACGACGACGCTCGGGGCAAACTGCTGGCCGAACTGGAATTGGCCACAGAAGGCGAATAACCACTTGGGGTTATAACTCACGGTTTTCAAACTATATTTTAAAACGTACTGAAGGGATGTGGTATGTCTGATACTGCTGTGCAGCAATCTGCTGCCTCCGAATCTGTTGAAGGTTCCGAAAGCTCCTTGTTAGATCAGGTCATGGCCAACAGCCGTATGGCGCCGGCTGATGAAGGATATGATGTCGCCCGTAAAGGGGTGGCAACATTCATAGCCAACCTGCTAAACAGCAATGAGAAAGGCCAACCTGTTAATAAAGCTCTGGTCGACCAGATGGTGGTAGAACTGGACCGGAAGATCAGCGCCCAAATGGATGAGATTCTGCATGCGCCAAAATTGCAGGAGCTGGAGTCGTCCTGGCGTGGCCTGAAGCTGATGGTTGATCGCACCGACTTCCGCGAAAATATCAAAGTAAACATTCTGCACGCCACCAAATCCGAATTGTTGGAAGATTTCGAGTTTGCGCCGGATGTTACCCAGACCGGCTTCTACAAACACGTTTACTCCACAGAATATGGCCAGTTCGGCGGTGAGCCGGTAGGTGCAATTGTTGGTAACTATGCGTTTACTCCATCCACACCGGACATGAAGCTACTGCAATACGTGTCCTCGGTGG
>DATJDA010000194.1:0-6291 GCA_035497695.1 Marinobacter sp.
TGCCTGGCGCGGTAACGGTTTTACGACGCTCACTGCCCTTATACCCTGCACCCAGGAACTTCAACTCACTTACCAGCGCCATCGGTGAATTATAGGGTAATCGAATAGTCCGGGCCTCTGCCACGGCACCTGGCAGTTCTGCGCTGACCAGGGCAGACAGGGCTGCAAACGTCTCAAAGCGGTTAACATGAGCCCGGCCCGGATCTGCTTTAGACCAGGCCTGTTTCAGCTCCCACAACGCCCCATCCACCAGCGTGGAAATCATGAGACGACCGCCGGGTTTCAGTAGTCGCCAGCACTCGTGCAGAACTTCGTTCGGGTGCTCACACCACTGAATCATGAGATTACTGAAGATAAGGTCGAACCCGGAATCTGGCAGCGGCAAATATCCGGCATCGGCAACCAACCAGTTAAGTTTCGGATCACTCAGTGACTGTGCATGCTCAATCATACCGGGGGACAGATCTGCCCCCGTCACCCGGCTTACGGGATATAGCTGTTGGAGTTTTCTGGTAAACCAGCCAGTGCCACACCCCAGATCGAGGATTGCCGGCGGCGCTTCAAAGTCAGGCTGACGCGCCAGTCGTTTCAGCATGACATTTCCGGTCAACCGCTGCAGACGGGATGCGCTCTCATAGGTTGTACTGGCTTTTCCGAATGCCCGTGCAATGTCTGATTTCAGGATTACGGGTTTATCGGCCACACACAAACTGCTCATGCCACCGTTAGCCATAGCGTTCTTCTTCAGTGCGAAGCCTATGGTGCTGTTGTTGACACTCCTTCTGGCATTCCGAGAGCGCCGCAAGCAATCGCTGCAGGTCTTCATGGCTGTGTGCAGCACTGAGCGTTATCCGTAAACGAGCCTCTCCTTCCGGCACTGTAGGCGGGCGAATGGCGGTTACCAGCAATCCTCGCGCTTCTAAAGCCTGGCTTAAGGCAAGAGCAGCCCAGTTGTCGCCCACCATAATGGGCTGAATCGGTGTTTGTGATGGCATTAACTCAAAGCCCAGCGCCGGCACACGGGCACGAAATTCGGAAATCAGACTCTGAAGATGCGCACGGCGGGCATTACCCTGCTCAATCAGATCAAAACTTGTGCAGGTTGCGGCGGCGATCGCAGGCGGCATGGCAGTGGTATAAATATAGCTTCGCGCCTTTTGTACCAAATAATCTGTTAGTACGGACGGACCGGCCACAAAAGCACCACTGGTACCGACAGCCTTCCCCAGCGTACCAATAAGAACTGGCACATCGTGTTCCGACAACCCCAGCCCGGCAACACTGCCTCTGCCCTCAGGGCCTAGTACACCGATACCGTGGGCGTCATCAACTACAAGCAGTGCGTCATGGGTTTTACATATCTGGGCCAGTTCCCGCAGTGGCGCAATGTCACCATCCATGCTGAAGACACCATCTGTTACCACCAGCTTATGACCAGGCGTTTTCGCCAGCATGGCTTCAAGTTCCACAACATCGCCATGACGGTAACGCCGAATTCTGGCGCGGCTCAGGATACAGCCATCAATAATGGACGCATGATTCAGTCGGTCAGAAAATATCGTGTCGCCCCGGCCTGCCAAAGCAGAAATTACACCTGTATTCGCCATGTAGCCAGTCGAGAAAAACAATGCAGAACTGCGCCTGGTGAAACTGGCAATACGCTCTTCCAATTGATGGTGCGCATCGTGATGCCCACAAATCAGGTGCGATGAAGCGCCGCCAAGACCTGTTTCCGACAAGGCATTCATCAAGGCCTCACGGTTGGCTGGATGATTAGCCAATCCGAGATAGTCGTTGCTGCAAAATGACAGTAATGACTTACCGTTCACCGTCAGCATTGGTTGCTGGGGGCCGGAAACATGCCTTCGGGTTCGATACAGCCCCGCCTGCTTTCTTTGATTCAGTTCACCCTGAAAATCACGCAATGTCCACCTCATGGCTAACGCCCACAACTCTGGCAGCGGGCAGATATCGCCACGCTGACAAACAAGCGCCAGAGCTGGGGTAAAGAGAGAATAATAAAGTCAGGACGCCGCAGACTCTCGGGTAGCGTCATAGAATATATGACGATTCGCCTCATACTCTACCGCTTCAGAGAGGGCCTGCTGCTCTTGTTCATCATGAGTGGTTTGCTCCCGTTGCTCTGGCCGGATACCCAACCGGTGGAACATCTGCATATCGGCATCGGCTTCAGGGTTAGCGGTTGTCAGTAGTTTTTCACCATAGAAAATGGAATTGGCACCCGCCAGAAAGCACAAAGCCTGCATTTGCTCATTCATACTCTCCCGCCCGGCGGACAAGCGAACATAAGAGGCTGGCATCATAATCCGGGCAACAGCGATAATACGAATGAAATCAAAAGGATCCAAGTCCTCTACGTTTTCCATCGGCGTGCCTTTTACTTTAACCAGCATGTTCACCGGCACACTTTCAGGGTGATGAGGCAGATTGGCCAGTTGGACCAGCAGGCCTATCCGATCGTCCTCTTCCTCGCCCATACCAACAATACCGCCACAACACACCTTCATGCCGGCGCTGCGAACATGGCCTAGCGTATCAAGGCGATCCTGGTAGGTGCGGGTCGTAATAATGTGGCTGTAGTATTTCTCAGAGGTGTCCAGGTTATGGTTGTAATAGTCCAGCCCCGCATTCGCCAGAGCCTGGGCCTGATCCTCTTTCAGCATGCCCAGGGTCATGCAGGTTTCAAGGCCCAGGGATTTAACCTGCTGAACCATATCAAGCACATAAGGCATGTCTTTTTTGGAGGGGCTCCGCCAGGCGGCCCCCATGCAAAAGCGGGATGCCCCCTTTGCTTTGGCAGCTCTGGCCTCAGCGACAACCTTCTCAATTTCCAGCAGCTTTTCCTTTTCCAGCCCGGTATTGTAGTGACCACTTTGCGGGCAGTATTTACAATCTTCCGGACAGGCACCGGTCTTTATGGACAGCAGCGTACTGATCTGAACTTCGTTAGGATCAAAATGTTTGCGATGTATGCTCTGAGCACGAAATACCAGATCATTAAACGGTAGTTCAAGCAGCTTTCGCGCTTCATTTAGCGTCCAGTCATGGCGAAGCTCCCCTGACGAGTGCATGGGAGATTCTAATGGAGTTTCAGAGCAAGGTTGTGTAGCAGCCATAGGACAGTCCTGTTAACCTTTCCGGTTATCTGGGTTTACGGATGAAACAGATGATAAAGGGACTGAACTCGCTGTCAACCTTAATTGAACTAAAGGTTAACAGCGCTAAAAATGGCGGACTCTGCGTCGCCTGCCTTTCGGCTAATGCTTTCAACGGTTTATGCATACCTTGTCAAAGCGATTTACCGGTTAACCGGTGGTGCTGCAGGCTGTGTGCCCTGCCCCTGCCATTTTCGGCTGGTGATGCAATCTGCGGGGAATGCCTGATGTCACCCCCACCCTTCACCCGAACACTTGCGCCTTTCCGTTACCAGTTTCCGGTGGATGGCATGATTAGCCGGTATAAGTTCAACCGGCAGAATAAATTTGTCCGCCCGCTGATAGCCGGCTTTAACCACTATCTTGCGCAACATTTGGCTGCCGCCAGCGCCACTCAGCCCGAGGTTTTAATACCGGCTCCCATGCACCCGCACCGCCGCCGAAAACGGGGGTTTAATCAGGCCCAGGAGATTGCCGAACAGATTGGCCGTGAACTGGACATACCCGTAGCCAATGGTCTGGTTCGGCGAAAGTACAAGGTTCAGACACAGCGCGGGTTGAGCCGTGAACAACGCCTGAAAAATCTGCGCGGGATATTTGATGTTTGTGCAAAGGTACCCGAACGTGTTGCCATAGTGGATGATGTGGTAACCACCGGAGCAACGGTAAGAGCGCTGGCGTCAGTATTGAGCAGCGCTGGCGCCAGGGACATTCAAATCTGGGCATTGGCACGCACACCGGGTTAACCCATAATAGGGCCCGGCTTTGATGCCGCTTTCAATGACCCGACATTCACCGAAAGTTCTGAGCCAGCACCTATGACATCCAGCCATCCATACGAGTTACTGACACCGGATACCATTCTGGATGCACTGGAAGCTGCGGGGTACGCAGTTAGTGGCCGTTTGTTTGCCCTGAACAGCTACGAAAACAGGGTCTATCAAATTGGTCTGGATGAAGGTCCACCGGTTATCGCCAAGTTTTACCGCCCAGGGCGATGGACTGAAGCCGCCATTCGTGAGGAGCACGAGTTTACCCTGGAGTTGTTGGAGGCCGATGTTCCCGTGGTTGCACCGCTGGTGATGCCATCAAAGGACACGCTTGCAGAGCATAACGGATTTCTCTTTGCCGTTTTTCAACAACGGGGTGGCCAGGCACCGGATGTCAGTGTGCCAGATACGCTATATCGCCTGGGCCAGTGGCTGGGGCAATTGCATAATACCGGCGCAAAAAAGGCCTTCCAGCACCGCCCTGAGCTATTACTGCTGGAGGGTATTGAATCCAGTAATCAGTTGTTGCTTGAAGGTAACTGGATTCCCCGGGATTTGCGACCGGCATGGGACAGCCTGATACCAGATCTTGTTCGCTATTCCGGCGCACGTATTGACGATGCCGGCACGATTGACAATCTGCGCCTGCACGGCGATTGCCATGCAGGCAATATCCTTTGTCGAGATGAGCAAATGCTGTTTGTAGACCTTGATGATTGCCGCACGGGTCCAGCCATTCAGGACATGTGGCTGCTGCTTAATGGCGAAGACCTCGAACGCGGTGCTCAACTTGGAGAGTTGCTGGAAGGCTACGAAATGTTCCGGGACTTTAATCGCCGGGAGCGTCACCTGATTGAGCCTCTGCGGTGCTATCGTCAGATTTCCCATTGTGCATGGTTGGCAAAGCGCTGGGACGACCCGGCCTTCCCCCGCTTTTTCCCCTGGTTTGGTCAGCCGCGATTCTGGTCAGATCAGATATTATCGTTCAGAGAACAACTCGCCGCCCTGCAAGCACCCTCGATTTCGCTTCCCGGCCAGTACTGATTGTTTTTTCTGTAATGGTTCTTTTTTATTAATACGTTATGAGGCAGAAATGAATCAGAACGAACCCCGCTATACCACACGCGCCCTGATGGTCACCGCGGTTATCACCATTGTCGGCACCGTTCTGGCGCTGGAGATGAGCGGCAGAATCGATCACTCTGATAATAAGGACCATGTGCCTGTGGGTGATTTCCGGGCCATCCACATTACTGAAGATCAGCCCTTCAGAATGTCGCCCAAGGCATCGGAGTTGCACGCGGTTTGCGAAGATGGCTATCTTGCCATTGCCGCAGATACAGACCCGTCGTTTATGGGCATTCTGGTGGATTATAAAAATCGCGGTGTCCGCTGCTCCCGCCCCTCCCATACAACACCGGCGACTTCAGGAAGCCGGGGCAAGGCTTCTGACCATGAGTAAATCAGATCAACCCAAAACGCTGCCAGAGCAGCTGACAGACCGGCTGTTTGCCACTGAGCGTCAGCCCGAAGATTTTCGGTTTGACGCGTCCGTAGCCCGGGTATTTCCCGATATGATTCGCCGCTCGGTACCGGGTTACACCACAATCATTCCAATGATTGAAGTCATCACAGAACAGTACGCGCAGCCTGGCACAAACTGTTATGACCTGGGCTGCTCTCTGGGTGCGTCTACCCTGGCGATGAGGCACGGTATTGCAAATCGCAATTGTGTGTTGATCGGCGTTGATAATTCCAGCGCCATGCTCGAGCGCTGCCAGCACTACATTGCTCTGGATGACAGTACGTTGCCCGTTACCCTGCGCTGTGAAGATATTCTGGTCACCGAACTTGAAAGCAGCTCGGTAACAACCCTTAACTTCACGCTCCAGTTTGTCCCTCCCGAGCAACGTAATGGGCTACTGGCCCGTATTGCCCAGGCAACACGCCCCGGCGGGGTCTTGATTCTGTCTGAAAAAATCTGTTTTGAGTCGGCCAATGAGCAGTCTGTTCAAACCCGTCTTCACCACGAATTCAAGCGTGCCAACGGCTACTCGGACCTGGAAATCAGTCAGAAACGCTCGGCCATCGAGCAGGTGTTAATACCTGAAACATTGCATGCTCATAAAGAGCGCCTGAAAAACGCTGGTTTCGACCAGGTTCTGGTGTGGTACCAGTGCTTCAATTTTGTCTCCATGCTGGCAATCAAAGCCAACTAAAAGAACTTTAAAATCATGGCTCAATTTGATTGGAAAGCGACCTTCGCCCCGGTGCTGCACGCGCTGGCACAGGACGGCCAGCAAGGCTGGGCAGACCGGCTTCGTGAGCAACTGGCGGGCCGTTTC
>DATJDA010000195.1:0-2303 GCA_035497695.1 Marinobacter sp.
CCGGCAACAAAAGGAAAGTTTCTGCGTGCATGCCCCATCTGTCCGGATAGAAGAGCAAGGTTATATTTGCACCATCATTCTTGATCGTCCGCATAAAAGAAATGCTGTAGACCGGCCAACTGCTGAGGCGCTTTATGCGGCATTCAGCCATTTTGAAAAGACTGAAAATTTGCGGGTTGCTGTGCTTTGGGGAGCAAACGGTACTTTTTGCTCCGGTGCTGACCTTACTGCCATGAACAATCCCGATACCCGTAATAACATTGATCCTGAAGGCAAAGATCATGGCCCCATGGGGCCCACGCGCATGGCTCTGAGCAAGCCCGTCATAGCTGCTGTAGCAGGCCACGCTGTGGCCGGCGGGCTTGAGTTGGCCTTGCTGTGCGATCTTAGGGTGGCGGAAGAATCTGCGGTATTTGGCGTATTCTGCCGGCGCTGGGGCGTCCCTCTGATTGATGGTGGCACTGTGAGACTGCCCCGCGTGGTTGGTCAGTCCCGTGCTCTGGACATGATCCTCACTGGCCGGGCGGTGCCGGCAGAAGAAGCCTTACAAATGGGGCTGGCAAACCGTGTTGTCCCTGACGGCACAAGCCGTAAGGCTGCTGAAGACCTGGCCCGGAAAATTGCGGATTTCCCGCAGCAATGCATGCTGGCAGATCGCGATTCTGCTTACCAACAGTGGGAATTGCCACTGGCAGATGCGCTTCGTAACGAAGGCAAAAAAGGCTACCCGATCGTGTTTAAAGAGGCTATTGAAGGGGCCCGACGATTCACCGGCGGGGCCGGACGTCACGGACAATTTGATCATTAAAACAAGGAGACAACCGATGACGCAAGGGCAGAAGACATCTGAGCACCCGACTTCCGAAGACCAGCCGTTCAGGTATTTCATGCAGGTTCGCTACAGCGAGTGCGACTCCCAGCAGGTGGTTTTCAACGCGCGCTACGGCGATTATATCGACCTTGCTTCTACCGAATTTCTGCATGCTGTCATTGCCGGAAACCCCTCAATGGAGGCAGACTTCGATTATCAGGTTGTTAAGCTGACCATTGAATGGAAGGCACCGGCACGCAGCCGGGACAAACTCGAACTGTCTGTCAGAACAACTCATCTGGGCAATACATCATTCGGACTGACAATCGATATCCGCAATGCTGAGACGGGTGAGTACCTGGCACTGGGTGAGGTAATCGGTGTGGTCATTCACCCTCAAACCTTCGAAAAAATTTCCATTCCCGAGGGTTTAAAAGAACTTATGAGGCAAGGTGCACAAGGTAAATTTGTTGACCATGCCGGGCTTTTCACGGCCCGGCAGAATGAATGATATTCAGAATGCCCAGACCATGGCCATGAGAAGCCCCCAGGCAAGCAGCGACGCCGCCATAACGGTGTAACTGGCAGACATGGCGACGACATCACCGGGAGTGCGATGACACAATGCCCGGATACCCTGATACACCAGAGCGCAAGAAAGAAACATACCAACGAACACGGCCACAATACTTACGGCCAGTATGGGCACCAGCAGTGCCAGTGAGGACAGCCACAGTGGCAACGGCGCAATAGCCGCCAGCAAATAAGCTCCCTGATAATCGATATCCAGCTTATCGGCATCCAGCACTGCGTGAATCAACCAACCCATTACAAAGAAGGTTAAGAGCTCTGCCAGAAACAAAATGGTGGTAATAAACCGCCATTCCTTGTCTCCAAAACCCGCTATGAAATCATTTCCGTAGTGAGTGCCGGCATAGTACAGAAGTACCGGCGGCAAAAACGACATGGGCACAACGATAACCCACGCCAGAAAGGGAACTGAGAGATTGAGATTACGAAGCTCAGTCCAACCACTGCCTCCGGAAAACGGTAGGCGCAAAAGCTGTGTGATAGTCATGTAACACCTACTTTGAGATTCAATGATTTGCTACGCCTATTTTTAGTCGGGAACACCGCTTTGGTCAAGGCACCTCAATGACTTCCAGCAATCGTTACGGTAAGGTCTGCGTTGAAATATCTAAGGATTAATAGAACGGCAATGACCAACAAAGCCCGAAAACCTGTCCACGCCTTCTGGTTATTTTTCCCGGCTGCCTCCATTCTTGCAGCACTGGCTGTGCCGTTATCCGTCTACACCGTCGCCTCAGGCACCGGATGGCCTTCCGGTTTACTGGGAGCAGGCCACGGCCATGAACTGATCTTTGGCTTTGCATTGGCACTGATTGCGGGCTACACCCTTGGGCCACAGCCCCGCAGCATTCTGTTACCGCTGTTTTCACTCTGGCTGCTGGCCAGGATAGCCTGGCTGATT
>DATJDA010000196.1:0-8113 GCA_035497695.1 Marinobacter sp.
AATGGCACACGAGCTGAACCCCGGTTTATACACTTACCCAGATTATGCCAACGGAACCCATTATGTCTGAAACTCCTGCGTCCACTGACAATTCAGATTTCAACCGTCTCTGGTGGCACAGCCGTCGTGGAATGCTTGAACTGGATCTGTTGCTGATCCCCTTCCTTGAAGAGGTGTACCGGGATCTGCCCGCCAGTGATCAAGCTAACTATGAAAAGCTGCTTGCTTGCGAAGATACTTATTTATTCGAGTGGTTCATGCAGCGCAGCCGCCCGGACGATCCGGATTTACAGAGCATCGTTGATCTGATTTTGCGTCGTGTCCAACCGGATTAAGCTGGCACTAACCCCATCAGTTACCGTTGGCTTACTGGCGGCTACGCCATGGCTGGCGCTTTTGGCATTCATCATCATTGCTGCCGGGGTTGCCGGGAAACACTGGCTGCTGACAGCCCTCCCCGTTGCCTTGGCAGGCGCATTGGTCCAGTATCGACATAAAGGATTGCTGAGCGCGGGAGCATCGGTTACTGCCCTGTCTGTAGAATGTAATCAATGCTTTGCCCAATTGGCCGATGGCCGGACTATCCCTGTACAAATCAGCACAGGCAGCCGAATGGGAGCAAGGCTGGCACTCCTGAAGCTGCGCCCCCAAGGCTCCGGATTATTATCCTGTTCAGCCATCCTTCTGGCTGATACTGGTAATATCTCTGGTAACGTAGCTGAGGATGATTTTCGTCGCTTGAGGGTATGGCTTCGTCTGGGCCGGCCTCAGCAGGCGCCCGCATAATGTTCTGATTCGGAGTCCCGCACTATGATTGATGCCGATATCCCACTGCCGTCCTCTGGCCAGGTAACGCTGACTAACCGTATTCTTATGCGTATTACCGGCCCGGGCACTGACAAATTTTTGCAGGGCCAGTTCAGCCAGAATCTTGCTGAGGTGATACCCGGCTATTCCCCCCGGGCAGCAGCAGCGACACCAAAAGGGCGTGCGTACTGTCTGACACGAATGGTACGGAATGGCGATGACGTCCTGCTTGTGCTGAGCTCAGAACTTGCAGAAGCCACCCTCAATCACCTGCGTAAATATCTGATGCTATTCAGGGGGACATCCGCAGAAATTATTGATTCCGGCCAGGTAACTGGGCTTTTTGGGGTGCAGTCGGCTGAAGCCCTGGCTGGGAAAGCGCTATCAAGCCTGGAAAAGCCGGGTGACACCGTGCAATTGCCTGATGGCTTCCTGATCCGCGTTGAACCAACGGCAGAAGGGCTGGAACGGTTTGAGTTCTGGCAGCTTCGGGGGCCAGCGCCCACGGCAAGCGCCGATACACCACTGGCAAACTGGCTGGCTTCTGAAATATCTGCCGGCGTTGCTGATCTGACAGAAGCGACAACGGAGGCCTTTGTACCGCAGATGCTGAACTGGCAGCATCTTGGCGGTGTGCACTTCAAGAAGGGCTGTTACACAGGTCAGGAGATTATCGCCCGCATGCACTTTCTCGGACAGCTGAAACGAAGCCTTTTCCGCTTCCGGCTTGATCAGGCCGGGCAGATGCCTGCGCCCGGGGCCAACGTGCTGGCAGGTGACCGCTCCGTTGGCACACTGGTCAACGCTGTCAGATTTACCAATGGCACAATTGAGCTGCTCGCTGTAGTCCGGCACGACGTTGCAGGCGATAGTCTCACTATTGACGGCACACCGAGCCAGCCGCTGACTCAGTTACCTTTGCCCTACTCAGTACCTGAAAGGGAACCAGCGGTGGAGACAGATACATAAGTTGACAGGCAAACCCGGCGTAATTTGCTATAAAGAAGCATATACACTTTGTTTCACTCTGGATGCTGGCCTTTCATTTTTTCCAACATCAGAACCTGATTCCCGGACCCATAATAACCATGTCGAATTCGAATATTATCGAAACTATCAAGATTGATCTGATCGCTGCAATTGAAAGCGACAAGCTGGTTCTGCCCACCCTGCCAGAGGCTGCACTGCAGGTTCGGGAAATTGCCGAATCAGAAGACTCGTCCATCGCCGAACTGGTCAAAGTCATCAGCAACGACACCGCGCTTTCCGCACGCATTATCCGGGTTTGCAACAGCCCGCTGTTTCGTGGGAATCGCGCCATTGAAAACCTGAATATGGCTGTAAGCCGCCTGGGCATGGCCTATACCAGTAACCTGGCTATGGGGCTGGCAATGCAACAGATGTTCCAGGCGACATCGGACATGATCGACAAGCGTCTGCGCGCTACCTGGCAGACCAGCACTGAAGTAGCCGGTGTCTGCCATGTGTTGGCGCAGCATTACACCAAGCTGAAGGCAGATCAGGCAACACTGGCCGGGCTGGTGCACCTGATAGGTGTATTACCGATACTGCGCTACGTCGAAGATCAGGACATTCAGATCAGCGGCATTATGCTGGACAATGTTATTGATGAACTGCACCCACGGCTGGGCGCGGCTATTCTGAAAAAATGGGACTTCCCAAAAGAGTTGCAGAATGTCCCATTGGAATACGCCAATTTCCAGCGGATAGTCCCCACTGCCGACTACGCGGATCTGATTATGGTGGCCAATCTGAAACTGGTCGCAGGCACAGATCACCCTTGGACACAAATAGACTGGAACACCATCTCTGCGTTCTCCCGGCTGGGTATAGACCCGAATATTGATATGAGTGAAGAAGAAGACTTGAACGCCCAAATGGAAGCGGCAATGGCGCTGTTACAGTAATCGCTACTTTTTATAACCGGCAAGCAATGCAGATTTAGAGGGCAGTACCCAGTTGATGGGTGACTGCCCTTTTTGCTGCAACCAGGCGTTGGTTTGTGAAAAGTGCCTGCAGCCAAAAAAGCCACGGTACGCACTCAGTGGCGAGGGATGGGGCCCCTCAAGTACCAGGTGACGGGCACGATCAATGCGCTGGCCTTTTTTTCGGGCATAACTGCCCCAAAGCAGAAACACCACATCTTGCCGTTTCCGGTTAATGACCTCAACAATCCTGTCAGTAAAGGTTTCCCAGCCCATTCCCTGATGCGCGCCAGCCTGCCCCTGAACCACAGTGAGCACACTGTTCAACAACAGCACACCCTGCTCTGCCCACGGTTGAAGACAGCCATGATCTGGGCGAGGAATGCCAAGATCTGCCTGAATTTCCTTGAAGATATTAACCAGTGATGGGGGAGCAGGAACATCGGGCCGGACGGAAAAGCACAAGCCATGAGCCTGCCCTGGGCCATGATAAGGATCTTGCCCCAATATCACCACAGCCACCCTGTTCAGCGGCGTACTGTTCAGGGCATTAAAGCAATGCCGGCTGGCGGGGTACAGGACTTTACCGGCGGCCTCTTCTGCCGCCAGAAATTCTGCCAACTGCTTCATGTACGGTTGGCGGAACTCGTCAGCCAAAGCCTCAGACCAGCCCCGCCCCGGCCTGAGCTGACTCGCCAGCACCTCAACCGGAGACACTGGTTACTCTCCGCTTTTACCGTCGTGCTGCTCTGCCTTTTGCACAGGGCGCATGTGGGGAAACAGAATGACGTCACGAATCGAGGGCGAGTTGGTCAGCAGCATGACCAGACGGTCGATACCTATGCCCTCACCTGCAGTAGGCGGCATGCCATACTCAAGTGCCATCACGTAGTCCTCATCGTAGAACATGGCTTCATCATCGCCCGCTTCTTTCTCGGCCACTTGGGCACGGAAGCGTTCGGCCTGATCTTCGGCATCGTTCAACTCTGAGAAGCCGTTGGCAAGCTCGCGGCCAGCAACAAAAAACTCAAAGCGTTCGGTTACAAACGGATCACTGTCTTTGCTGCGCGCAAGTGGCGACACTTCCTTGGGGTAGTCAGTAATAAACGTTGGCTGAATCAGGCGGTGCTCTGCGGTTGCCTCAAAAATTTCAATCTGCACCTTACCAAGGCCCCAGGTATCTCTGAGCTGAATGCCAAGCTCCGCAGCTACGCCACGGGCACTGGCTTCACCGGCAAGTTGATCAGCCTTGATATCGGGATTATATTCGAGGATAGCCTCAACTACGGTCATGCGCCGGAAGGGTTTGCCAAAATCATACTCAATGGTTTCCACTTCGCCATCAGACAATTCGCGGGTATTCACAACCGTTGTAGTGCCCAGAACGTCCTTCGTGATCTGTCGCAACATATCCTCGGTCAAATCCATCAGATCGTTGTAATCTGCATAAGCCTGATAGAACTCAACCATGGTAAATTCCGGATTATGCCGGGTAGATAACCCTTCGTTCCGGAAGTTGCGGTTAATTTCAAACACCCGCTCAAAACCACCCACTACCAGGCGTTTCAGATAGAGCTCTGGCGCTATCCGCAGGTACATATCCATGCTCAGTGCATTGTGATGGGTAATAAAAGGACGTGCTGCTGCACCACCGGGAATTACTTGCAGCATGGGGGTTTCAACTTCTATAAAGCCCCTGGCGTTGAAGTAGCTCCGCATGCTATTAATAATTTTCGTGCGGGCCAAAAACACCTTTCGGGTGTCTTCATTCATCATCAGATCAACATAACGATGCCGGTAACGGGCTTCCATATCCGTCAGGCCTTTATACTTCTCCGGCAGCGGACGCAGTGATTTGGTTAACAGCCGGTAGTCTTCCATAACCACATAAAGATCGCCTTTTCCGGACTTGCTCAGGGTGCCGCGAACACCAACAATGTCACCAAGATCCCAGTGCCTGGTATCCTTTTGAACATCTTTTGATGCATAAACCTGAATGCGGCCAGTCATATCCTGAACCACCTTGAAGGCCTTCCGATCGAGCATCATGCGGCCGGCAACAGCCACAGTAACACCCAGCGCTTCCAACTCTTCCTTGCTTTTATCACCGTATTTTTTCTGCAACTCGGCAGCGGTGCTATCACGACGGAAGTCATTGGGAAAAGGATTACCCTGTGCCCGCAGTTCCGCCAGTTTGGCGCGGCGCTCGGCAATCAGCTTGTTATCCTCATGGTGAGTCGTGTTGTGGGTTTGCTCGGTCATGTTAGCTCACTAAAGATCGGGAATTTTCCGGATTAACGGTTAATAACGCAGACTACAATGCCATTTTCAGACTGGCTTCGATGAACTTATCGATATCTCCATCCAACACCGCCTGTGTGTTGCTGGTTTCAATTTTGGTTCGCAGATCTTTTATCCGGCCATCATCGAGAACGTACGAGCGGATCTGGCTACCCCAGCCGATATCCGACTTGGCGTCTTCCGTTTTCTGTTTCTCGGCATTACGTATTTGCATTTCATGCTCAAAAAGCTTGGCACGCAGTTGCTTCATGGCCTGATCTTTGTTCTGGTGCTGGCTACGCCCTGCCTGACAGGCGGTAACGATTCCCGTTGGGGTGTGGGTAAGGCGCACAGCAGACTCGGTCCGGTTAACGTGCTGACCGCCGGCACCGGATGCACGATACACGTCAACCCGGAGATCGGCCGGATTGATTTCAATTTCAAAACTGTCATCTACTTCCGGAGACACAAACACCGATGAAAATGACGTGTGGCGCCGATTGCCGGAATCAAACGGTGATTTTCGTACCAGGCGGTGCACACCAGTTTCTGTGCGCAGCCAGCCATACGCGTAGTCGCCCTGAATATGAATGGTAGCACTCTTAACCCCGGCTACTTCACCTTCCTGCAATTCGGCAATTTCTGTTTTGAAACCACGACGCTCTGCCCAGCGCAGATACATGCGAAGGAGCATGTCCGCCCAGTCCTGAGCTTCGGTGCCACCAGAACCTGCCTGAATATCCAGATACGCGTTGTTGCTGTCCATCTCGCCAGAGAACATGCGTCTGAATTCCAGTTTTTCGAGCTCTTCATCCAGCTCAACCAGATCAGCTTCAATATCGGCAACAGTATCTCTATCGTCTTCTTCAACTGCCATTTCCAGAAGACCTTCTGCGTCGTCAAGCCCGCTGGTCAGATGGTTAATGGTTTGAACAATCAGCTCGAGATCCGAGCGCTCTTTACCCAGCGCCTGCGCACGCTCGGGGTTATCCCAAACCGTAGGCAGTTCAAGTTCTCGTTCTACTTCAACCAGACGTTCGCTTCGTTGGTCGTAGTCAAAGGTACCTCCTGAGCGTTTCAGTACGCTCACGAAGCTCTTTGATCTTCGTCACAATGGGATTAATTTCCATGAAAAACCTTACTGTGTTGGCAAATGTTTGCTGAAAATTGTGGGGTGGCATTCTACCGGAGTTTTGGTGTTAAATCAGCTGTTGCTATTTGGGTTGCCTGTCCGCTACAGAGCAAGCCTGCCAGCCACAGAGCCTGTCTGTCTGGCGCAGGGGGTGAGGGTGTCTTTTCTTTTGGGAAAAGAACTCGCGTTGCTCAGACACCTTTATCCCGACAGAAAAGACACCCTCACCCCTGTACCTGCTTTTCGGATGCATTCAGGAAAGTGGTTCCAGATAATCGATCAGTAGCTGAAGATTTGTTCTGCCGCGAAAGGTGTTGGCATCTGGTTTGTAAACTACCCTGGCTCCGGTGTGTGTGAAGTCGGGGACCTCGGGGCCGGTATTGAAAGCGATTCCGTCAATAATATCGCCACCTTCAGCCGGCTGTAACACCAGTTTCAGATGATTTTCACCAACAATTCGCTGGCTTACTACCCGGAATTCACCATCGAAGAGTGGCTCGGGGAAATGCTGCCCCCAGGGGCCTGCCCGCTTTAACAGATCGGCTGTTTCAAGACACAGTTCATCAAGGCTTAGCGGGCCGTCTGTTGTGATTGCGGCCTCCAGATCGCCAGCACTCAGGATGTCCCTGACGGCTTGGTCGAACGCCTCTGAAAATGCTCCCAGATCGGATCTGGCCAAGGTCAGTCCGGCCGCCATGGCATGGCCACCGTATTTTTTAATCATACCGGGACAACGTGCATCGACTGCCGTCAGTACATCGCGAATGTGCAGCCCTGGAATAGAGCGGGCGGAACCTTTGATGTCGCCTCCGCTGTCATCTTCTGCAAACGCGATGGTCGGACGATGTGTTTGTTCGCGAATTCGTGCGGCCAGAATGCCGATAACGCCTTGGTGCCAGTCCGGATCGAACAGGGCCAGCCCCCAGGGCAGGCCTTCCAGGTCAAGCGACATGGAAGCCAGCAGATCCTGAGCCTGGGCTTTCATGTCTTTTTCGATCGTTCGCCGCTCCCGGTTGAACGTATCAAGCTCTCTGGCAAGTCGCAGAGCCTCGTCCGTGCTGCTTGCCAACAAGCAGGCTATACCAACACTCATGTCATCCAGCCGGCCTGCAGCGTTCAGGCGAGGACCAACAACAAAGCCAAGATCGGTAGAGCTGATGGCTTTATGATCCCTGCCAGCCACTTCCAGCAGCGCCAGAATACCTGGGCGGGCTTCACCCTGACGAATTCTGCGCAGGCCCTGCTCGACAAAAATTCGGTTGTTGTGATCAAGAGGAACAACATCGGCAACGGTGCCCAGGGCGACCAGATCGAGAAGGC
Organism: Marinobacter sp.; assembly: GCA_035497695.1. Lineage (GTDB taxonomy): Bacteria > Pseudomonadota > Gammaproteobacteria > Pseudomonadales > Oleiphilaceae > Marinobacter. The sequence goes on from DATJDA010000196.1 coordinate 7,486, forward strand.
TGCCCAGATTTGGCTCCGGGTCTGGCAGGCCTCCGGTTTCGCGCAGATGCTTTCGCAGCGCGGTGAGCACGTAAAACATGACGCCAACGCCGGCGGCATTTTTACTGAGGAAAGTACATCCTGGCTGATTCGGGTTAACAATGGCGTTGGCATCCGGAAGAGTTTCGCCGGCAAGGTGATGATCGGTGATAACCACCTTTACGCCTAACCCACGGGCAACCTTTACCCCTTCCACGGCAGAGATGCCGTTATCAACCGTAACCAAAAGATCTGGCAGCGCCCCCTCCTCCTGAAGCTTTTCCATAATGCCCGGAGTTAGTCCATAGCCATCGGAAAACCGACTGGGAACGCGGAAGTCGATACGTTTCAGCCCCAACATGGATAAGCCCAATATGGCAACTGCCGTACTGGTAGCGCCGTCGGCGTCAAAATCACCCAGAATCAGGACACTTTGCTGTTGCTCAATTGCATCAGCCAGCAGGGCTACCGCACCATCAATACCACGCAGGGTCATCGGAGACGCCAGGTGCCTGAGTGTGTAGCTTAGTTGTTCGTCGCACGTAACCCCTCGGGCTGCATAAAGGCGACGCAGTAACGGATGCAGACTTTGCCCCCAAGCCTGGGTTGT
>DATJDA010000197.1:0-21356 GCA_035497695.1 Marinobacter sp.
CAACGTTACTGTAGCTGGCTGGTAACTGCCTGGCTACATCAATTTGCTCAGCACCGATAATCGCCGCCATACTGATCTCATAACGAATTTTGTTTTCGCCCGCGCAGTGGTAAAAATGACTCTCTCTCGTCCCCGGGCCTGGGGCTCCATGGTGTTTGTAAACGACCCTGGCGCAAGCGATGTATTCTGAATGTATTGTTGAATAGGTTTCGGTCAGCCCGGTCTTGTTAGCCAGGCTGATCAGTGCTTTCACGCGGGTGGCTGCCTTTTCGCTGATGTCGGGAAGTGACTCAGTGAGTGCTTCCGCGCTCAGGCCACGGTCTGAGAGCTGCAGGATAGTCAGATATTCGCTGGTAATTAGGCCGCAGGATTCATAGCTTTGCCCGGGAGAGTCGGTCGCGGCGAATGCGTGGCCAATCAGCGCAATGAAAACATGAAAGCCCAGAAGTGGCGTTAACCAGAATGCTCTCATGAATGGGCGCCGGATTTGCACAGCTCCAGGGTAACGATTTCCTTGATGGCCTGTCCAAGAAGCCGGCTTTCCCCAATTGGCGGTGTAAGGTGTATCTTTATACCGTGAATCTCCTCCAAGCCTGCAATTATGGCAGGGATATCCTTTCGGAGATGGCGCCCGGCCGCAAGAAAAAGTGGCAAAACAGTGAACTCGGTTTTGCCATCCTGAATACCATCGGCCACAACTTTCTCAAGTGACGGCTCCGCCAGCTCCATATAAGCTATGCGTGAATCCGGAATCGCATCAAGAGTTGGCGAGGCAAGATTTTCAAATGTTTCGCACCAACGCATATCGCTGCTTCCGTGCGCCAGAAGTATAATGCGATGGCTCATCCTATTCTCCAGTCAGGTATCGTGAGTTGATGTATAAAATAGCAGGGAAGGATTGAATGTTCGATTGGAAAGAGATTTTGAACTTCTGGTTTGGTGAACTTGATGAACAAGGACTACCAGACAGTTATCATCGCAACCGGTGGTTTCAGTCTACCAAAAAGTTTGACCAGGAAATTCGTCGCCGGTTTATGTCCATGCTGCTTTTTTCAGCAGAGCAGGGCCTCGACCATTGGCGGCGGGAGCCTGGTGGGATTCTGGCTGAAATTCTTTTGTTGGATCAATTCTCCCGAAATATGTTCAGAGGTTTGTCTATGGCCTTTGATCAGGATGTGCTCGCCAGAAAGCTGTGTCGTTTAGCAATGGATAAGGGGCATGATATGTCATTGCCGCCCGTACAGCGGGCTTTTGTGTATATGCCATTACAGCACTCCGAACTGCTTGCCGATCAAAAGCTCTCCGTAGAATGTTATGAGCAGCTTGTTGCGTCTACCTCCGGAGTTCTGCGTGAATTTATGGGCAGCTTCGTGCGGTCAGCACAAGACCATCAGGATATTATCCGGCAATTTGGGCGTTTCCCTCACCGCAACAAGGCCATCGGGCGCACGTCCAGGCCTGAAGAACTGGAGTATCTGAAACACGGTCGGCGGTTCGGGCAATAAACGCGAGAGTTATAGAATAAACTGGCTGGAAAATGGAGCGTGGTCAACAAAAAGTGGTTGACTGCATGGATACAATCCTTACAATACGCCTCCGTTGTCGGTATCATCCGCGCAACATTGCGGGAATAGCTCAGTTGGTAGAGCACAACCTTGCCAAGGTTGGGGTCGCGAGTTCGAATCTCGTTTCCCGCTCCAGAATTCCGAAACCCGATCTCGAGAGAGATCGGGTTTTTTCGTATCAGGCCGACACAAACGCAGCGTGGTTCTGCCCCGTCAGTTATACTCGATGTCCTTTGTTATTTATAAAGTTTACCGGGAGGCTGGTTTTTCATGAAGGTTCATTCACTTATGATCTATCCGGTTAAATCTCTCGCCGGTATCCAGGTACAAGCGTTCGAGCTTGATGATTTTGGCCCGGTTGGGGATCGGCGGTGGATGATTATTGATAACGACCGCCACTTTGTAACCCAGCGTAAAATGCCTTCTTTGGCGCGGGTAACCACCAGGGTTATTAATAATCAGATTGACGTTAATATTCCCGGAAAAGGTACATTTACGTTAACAGCAACGGACGAAGTTCTGCCTGCGCTTGTCTGGCGTGACTGGGTTCAGGCGCAAGTCGGTGAAGCAAGTGCGAATGAGGCGTTAAGTCAATTCTGCGGGCAACCTATGCGCTTCGTATACATGCCTCAAACTACATTCCGCCGAGTGGACGCGACACGAGTGAGTGACCTGCGCCGGGTGAGTTTTGCAGACGGTTTTCCGTTATTAATAACGAACCTGGCGTCCCTGGAAGAACTGAACGGGCGCTTGCAGTCACCCGTGGAAATGCGACGATTCCGGCCAAACATCGTAATTGAGGGTGCAGAACCCTGGGCGGAGGATCACTGGCGGGAGCTCGTGATTGGAACCAGCCGGCTGAACCTGGTGAAACCGTGTTTTCGATGTGTGATGACCACGGTTGATCCGGATACGGGCATTAAGGATATCTCAACACAACCCCTGAAAATGCTTGCAGGCTATCGGCGCACAGACGGTGGAGTGGTGTTTGGAATGAACGCTATTCATGAAACGTCTGGACGTATCACTGTAGGCGATACTGCCACAGTCAACATTACGGAGTAGAAGGTGCCACTGTTAACACTGGATGCAGTATCTCTTGCTTTTGGGGTGCACCCCTTGCTTGATGGGGCGTCACTCATCGTAGAAGCAGGTGAGCGTGTTTGTCTGCTTGGACGAAATGGCGAAGGAAAGTCCACCTTATTAAAGGTTGTCAGCGGTGATATAACCCCTGATGGTGGTCAGGTCCGGCTGGAGCAGGGTGCGGTGCTGGCTGTTTTGCCACAGAATCTTCCTGCGGCCGATGAGCGGACGGCCTACGAGGTAGTAGCCGGAGCCTTTCCGGAAGCAGGCGCTATGCTCGCCGAATATCATACACTTTCCCAAAATGCTGATGAAGCCAGTCTCGAGCGGCTTATGAAGGTTCAGGAGCGCCTTGAAGCACTGGATGGCTGGAGACTGAGCCAGAAGGTCACCACGATTCTGGCCCAGTATGGTATCGAGCCGGACCGGCCGTTAAATACCTTGTCCGGAGGCTGGCAACGGCGAGTGCTGTTGGCCCGCGCTTTGGTGGGGGAACCAGATATATTGCTGCTGGATGAACCCACGAACCACCTGGACGTTCCCGCTATAGCCTGGCTGGAAGAAGCATTAACGCAATTTCGGGGTGCAATGTTGTTTGTCAGTCATGACCGGGCTTTCATCAGGCGCATGGCAACACGGGTTGTTGAACTTGATCGCGGTCAGCTTGTGAGCTTCGCGGCGGACTATGATCGCTATCTCGATCTCAAAGAGAAAGCACTCGAAGAAGAAGACAGACAAAATGCCCTGTTTGATAAGCGGCTAAAGCAGGAAGAGGTATGGATTCGTCAGGGTATAAAGGCCCGTAGAACCCGAAACATGGGGCGCGTACGTGCGCTCAGAGCAATGCGCGAAGAACATCGCCAGCGGCGTAACAGAGGGGGTACGGCCAGCTTTGCGGTAGAGGGTGCGGCGCAGTCGGGGAAACTCGTCGTTGAAACCCGTAACGCTAGCTTCACGTGGCCAGATGGTACCCGTGTTATTGATGATATGAATCTGACGGTTCTCCGTGGTGACAAGATTGGGCTGATTGGTGAAAACGGAACCGGAAAAACGACGCTTGTCCGATTGCTGCTCGGAGATCTGGAGCCGGTTTCCGGTTCCATACAGTTGGGGACGAACCTGCAAGTTGCGTATTTCGATCAGCTACGTGGAGAGCTTGATCTGACAAAGAACGCACTCGATAACCTTTCCGAAGGGCGCGAGTTCATCGATATCAATGGTCAAAGCAAGCATGTACTGGGTTACTTGCAGGAGTTTCTGTTTACGCCTGAGCGTTCCAGATCGCCCGTAAGAGTATTTTCCGGAGGGGAGCGGGCAAGGCTGCTATTAGCCAAGTTATTTAGTAAGCCGGCGAACATTCTGGTGTTGGATGAGCCAACCAACGATCTGGATGTAGAAACTCTGGAATTGCTGGAGGAGCAACTTGCGGAGTTCAAGGGTACTGTTATTGTCATTAGCCATGACCGGGAATTTCTCGATAATGTTGTTACCCAAACGGTATTCCTCGACGGCTCCGGTAGTGTGCGTGAGTATGTGGGAGGATACAGTGACTGGCGGCGGCAGGGTGGGCGTTTTCCGGCTGAGATCAGTGGTCAGCAACTGGATAAACAGGATAAACAGGCAAAATCCGACAGGCAGGATTCGACAGCAACCACTGAAGCCGCTGTTGAAACAACACGGGTAAAGCCCAGACAGGGAAAACTGAGTTATAAACTTAAGCTGGAGTTGGCAGAGTTACCGGGTAAAATTGAAGCACTGGAGCAAGAAATTGCCGCGTTACAGGGTAAAATCTCTTCCGCAGGCTTTTATTCGAGCTCACCAGAAGAAGTATCGGACACTCTTGAAAAATTGACGGAGAAGGAAGCCCGTCTGGAGTCAGTTATCGAGCGGTGGATGGAGTTGGAAGAACAGGCGGGTCAATGAGCATAAACTATAGTTTCAAATTTCCGAGCGGCCGTACCGTAGAATTCAAGGTGATCGACCAGCCCCAGGCGCCACCGGGTGATAGTTTGCCGGCCTGGACAAAGCTGGAGCATTGCCAGTGCTCTAACTGTCCGCTTAACAGTCGGGACACACCGCACTGCCCGGCAGCAACCGCGATGCTGCCCATTGTGGAAACGTTTCAGGCAGATGATGCATATCAGAAAGTGGCGGTAACCGTAACTGATGCACACCGCAATTACACCAAAGAAACAACACTGGAAGAGGCACTGCGGTCGCTTCTGGGCTTGAAAATGGCCAACAGCGGCTGTCCAATCCTTGCTGAACTGAAGCCGATGGCCGTTCATCATCTGCCATTCGCGAATACCGATGAATTTATTATGCGGAGTGTGTCTCACTACCTGCTTCAGCAGTATTTCAAAAAACGAAATCATGAAGAGCCGGATTGGGATTTGAAAGGACTGGTCGAGCGAAACCAGCGATTGCAACTGGTCAACCAGGCGCTGTGGCAGCGAATTCACTCTGTCTGTAAGGGCGATAGTAATCTGAAAGCCTTATTGAACTTTTTTTCGATGGCATCAAGCGTGAGCTTTTCTCTGGAAAGTCAGCTCAGAAAACTGAAAATGAAAATGAGTGGAAGTGAGCCGCAGAGCTAAAGGGGACTGTAGCTGACAATACAAGCCTGGACGAATTGTCCGGGCTTGCTCGTTTGATAAATCAAAGAATGCGCACGGCCAGTACGTCACACTCGGTTCCATGCAGTACGCCGTTTGCCGTAGAGCCTAGCAGTAGTTGCAAGCCCTTGCGACCATGGCTGCCAACAATAACCAGATCTACTGCATGTTCCTTGGCCAAGCGGTGAATTTCCGATTCCGGGCGGCCAATGGCAACAATCTGACTTTCTTTAGCTACTCCGTACTCATCACCATACCTGGAAAGCTGCTCGCGAGCGGCTTTATCGAGCTGATGCTGCAACTCGGTCAGATCCATTGGGATGTCACCGCCGTATGCATAACCCACTGGCTCAACAACGTGCGCGAGCATCAGTTCTGCACTGTGAGCTTCGCTCATGATTTTTGCTCGTGCCAAAACCTGTGGTGCCTCTTCGGTCAGATCAATGGCTACAAGCATTTTTCTATAAGCAGGCATCGCGTCTCTCCCTTTTACGCTAATTTGGCTACAGGATAACACTCTGATTATAGTTCAGAACCTTCAGCTTTGGCTTAACAAAATCCCAATAACATTGTCCAGTCCGGCAAGAATGCCCTTTGAGTAGCGATCAATCACAAAACCAACGTTTCTCTCATTGAAATTGATGTAAGAGCTTCTAATGAACTGCCACTTGGCAGATACGTCGTCAAGGTTTGATTTCAGTTCGCCATCGGCTCCGCCCTTAATTGTCTGTGCAAGAAGAGCATCAAACTGTCGGGCCTGTTCGTCGAGTGCGCTGTCGGTTGGTGCGCCCTGAAACGTCTGGGCGGTCGAAGAATTGGTACGCACAGAGTATCTGGCCATCATTTCTGCCATCATTACTGCTGCAGACCGCGCTGCGTCAACCCTTGGGTTGGTTTGATTGCTTTCCAGGGCGACCCGGTAAAGATCTGCTGCCATATCGCTCATAGCCTGTGCCTGATTGGCCATGTCAGAAACCAGGCGCAAGTCTGGGTAGCCGTTTTTGCGAACATCATTGATGTTGTCGCGCATCAGGCTCTTGAACTTGTCAAATTCCTTATTCAGCGATTCAACCTGCTGAGGCGAAAGAATATTCTCCGTGTTTCCGGCGACTACATTCATTGCATCATTGGCAGCATTTATGCCACTGACGATCTCATTTAATGTGCCGCTGTCATTGCTGGCGCTAAAGCGGTAATACGCATCCAGTGCCACGTAACTGCTAACCCGAAATTTATGCAGGTTAGACACAAAGTCTTCACCAGTATTCTGAGCCCGCACACCCACAGAGGTCAGCATAAGCACAATCAGCGTGACCAAAAACGGGCGAATCGGGAGGTAAGAGTCTTTCATCGAGCAGATCTCCGTAATACCATTTTGTTATTGTGGACCAAAGTCGTAGACTGAAGTTAAAGTAACTCGACTAACCAATCAAGCGGTTTTGTCACGCTTCCAGGCCGCAAGTGTAAACAACTATTAAATTTACACGGTAAAGCTGTGGTCTTTTTTAAGAGTTACTTTATAGACAATTGAATTACAAGAAAACAAAGCAGTAATTTTTTCGGCGCCCTTGGTTGTTTGGGGACATTTGCGCCTTGTTTCGATAAGAAACGCATTGACAAACGTTCTTTTTTTTCTCATCGTGTCCGCTCGCGATTCAAACGACTGTATGAATTTTTTGAATCGGATGATCGGGCAGCGACCGAAATCGCGCTGCACAAACAGTGTCCTGAGGTGTTATTGCAATACCTTCAGGGTAACTGAGGCAGTTCCAAACACAGACTGGAGATCAGTTGATGATTTACGAAGGTAAAGCCATCACGGTTAAAGAGATCGAAGGCGGGATCGCTCAGTTGAACTTTGACTTGCAAGGCGAGTCAGTAAACAAGTTCAACCGTCTCACTATTGAAGAGCTCCGCGCCGCGACTGACAAGCTAAAAGCGCAAAAGAAACTGAAGGGTCTGGTTGTTACCAGCTCCAAGGACAGCTTTATTGTTGGCGCCGACATTACGGAATTTACCGAGCTGTTTGCCGGCACGGAGGAAGATCTGGTTGCGAACAACCTTAAAGCGAATGAGGTGTTCAGCGCCGTAGAAGATTTACCGTTTCCAACCGTAACCGCTATTAACGGTATCGCATTGGGCGGTGGTTTTGAAATGTGCCTGGCGACCGATTACCGGGTAATGGACAGCAAGGCAAAGGTTGGGCTGCCAGAAACCAAACTGGGTATTTTCCCGGGCTTTGGCGGTACGGTTCGTCTGTCTCGCCTGGTGGGTGTAGATAATGCCGTTGAGTGGATTTGTGGTGGCACTGAAAACCGCGCTGACGCAGCACTCAAAGTAGGCGCGGTAGATGCAGTAGTTGAATCTGACCAGCTTCTCGATGCGGCTATTGCCATCATCAAACAGTGTAATGAAGGCAAGCTGGATAATCTGGCCAGGCGGGAAGAGAAAAAAGGCAAGATTAAATTGAATGCCATGGAAAGCATGATGGCATTCGAAATCTCCAAAGCATTCGTAGGAGCCAAAGCGGGTAAGAATTACCCAGCTCCGGTCGAAGCCATCAAGGTGATGCAAAAGCACGCCGGCATGACCCGCGACAAGGCGATTGAAGTCGAAGCCAAAGGCTTTGCCAAAATGGCCAAAACCAATGTTGCAGCGTGCCTGGTTGGCCTGTTCCTGAACGATCAGGAACTCAAGAAAAAAGCCAAAGTGTGGGAGAAAGCCGCAAGCGACGTGAAACTGGCTGCCGTACTGGGTGCCGGAATTATGGGCGGTGGCGTTGCTTTTCAGTCTGCGCTGAAAGGCACTCCGATTATCATGAAGGACATTAACCAGGACGGTATCGCCCTGGGCCTGAAAGAAGCCAAGAATCTGCTGGTCAAGCGTATTCAGCGCGGCAGGATGAAGCCGGAACAAATGGCCGACGTGCTGAACAGCATTACGCCGACCCTGAGCTATGGCGATTTCAAGAATGTTGATCTGGTTGTTGAAGCGGTTGTTGAGAACCCGAAAGTTAAAGATGCTGTTCTTCGCGAAGTAGAAGATAATGTGCGCGAAGATACTATCCTGACGTCCAACACCTCGACGATATCCATCGACCTACTGGCCAAGAACCTGAAGCGTCCGGAAAACTTCTGCGGTATGCACTTCTTCAACCCGGTACACATGATGCCGCTGGTAGAAGTTATTCGTGGCAAGAAGACCAGTGATCGCGCTATCGCAACAACGGTCGCTTATGCCAAAGCTATGGGCAAAACCCCGATCGTTGTAAACGACTGCCCTGGTTTCCTGGTTAATCGCGTTCTGTTCCCGTACTTTGGTGGCTTCATTGGTCTGGTGCGCGATGGCGCAGACTTCCAGAAAGTGGACAAGGTAATGGAAAAGTTTGGCTGGCCTATGGGCCCGGCTTACTTGCTCGACGTGGTTGGCATGGATACCGGTAAGCATGCCGGTGCGGTAATGGCCGACGGCTTCCCCGACCGTATGAAGCATGAAGGCACAACGGCTATCGACGTTATGTTTGATAACAACCGTTATGGCCAGAAGAACGACAAAGGCTTCTACAAATATGAACTTGACCGCAAGGGCAAAAAGCAAAAGGTTGTCGATGACGAGACCTACAAGCTGCTCAAACCGGTTGTTCAGGGTAAGAACGAATTCAGCGACGAGGAAATCATTGCCCGTATGATGATTCCTCTGTGCCTGGAAACCGTTCGCTGCCTGGAAGACGGCATCGTTGAAGGCCCGGCGGATGCCGATATGGGCCTGATCTTTGGTATCGGCTTCCCGCCGTTCCGCGGAGGTGCATTGCGCTATATCGATGATATAGGTGCAGACAAATTCGTTGAACTGGCAGACAAGTATGCAGATCTTGGTCCTCTTTATCATCCGACCGAGAAACTGCGTGAAATGGCTAAGACAGGTAAGAAGTTCTTTGCCTAACCCTGAACGAGATTTCCGAACGGAGAAAGATCTATGAGCCTTAATCCGAGAGACGTTGTCGTCGTCGATTGCGTGCGGACTCCGATGGGCCGTGCCAAAAATGGTTGCTTCCGCAACGTGCGTGCAGAAACCCTGTCGGCAACGTTGATTGATGCACTGTTTGAGCGCAATCCGAAGCTCGACCCAAAAGAAGTAGAAGATGTTATCTGGGGTTGTGTAAACCAGACTAAAGAGCAGGGCTTTAACGTGGCACGGCAGATTTCACTGCTGACCCGAGTCCCTCATGAAGCGGGTGCACAGACGGTGAATCGCCTGTGCGGCTCGGCAATGAGTGCAATCCATACCGCGGCCCAGGCTATTATGACGGGTAACGGCGATGTGTTTGTCGTCGGTGGTGTTGAGCATATGGGCCACGTGCCCATGACTGAAGGCTTTGACCACAACCCTGCGGCTTCCAAGTACACTGCCAAAGCGTCCAATATGATGGGCCTGACCGCAGAGATGCTGGCGAAGATGCATGGCATTACCCGCGAGGCGCAAGACGAGTTCGGTGCCCGCTCTCATCGCCTGGCGCATGAAGCCACGGTTGAAGGTCGTTTCAAGAACGAAATCGTGCCAATTGAAGGTCACGACGAAAATGGCTTCAAAGTGCTGATTGAGCACGATGAAACCATCAGACCGGATACAACGGCCGAGTCACTCAGCAAGCTGAAGCCTGCTTTTGATCCGAAAAATGGTACCGTTACGGCCGGCACATCGTCTCAGTTAACAGACGGTGCTTCGGCAATGATACTGATGTCTGCAGAGCGTGCCGAAGCTCTCGGTCTGAAGCCGATTGCCAAGATTCGCAGCATGGCAGTGGCCGGTTGTGATCCCGCAATTATGGGTTACGGCCCGGTTCCGGCAACCAAAAAAGCGCTGAAGCGTGCAGGCCTGAAGGTTGAGGATATCGACTTCTGGGAACTGAACGAGGCCTTTGCTGGTCAGTCTTTGCCGGTTCTGAAAGATCTGAAGTTGCTGGGCGTAATGGAAGAGAAAGTAAACCTGAACGGTGGTGCGATTGCCCTTGGGCATCCACTGGGCTGCTCGGGTGCACGTATCTCTACAACCCTGCTGAACGTAATGATGGCGAAGGGTGGTAAGCTTGGTGTGTCCACCATGTGTATCGGGCTTGGCCAAGGCATTGCTACGGTGTGGGAGCGTATCTGATTTCTCTTTAGAGAACAGCTAACGCTATCTCAGAGAGGCCCGGCATTAGTCGGGCCTCTCTGTTTCAGGCTGACTGTCAGCCACGTTAAAAATGTGACAAAAAGCATGACAGAAATCAAAGAATGGGTTGTTTTGCCAATCTTGACCCTGTAAAACAGTGGGCCTATATAAGATTAAGCCGTTTGTTAATTTCTAGCTGCCTGATTTATTGAGAGTTTACGGCTTACATACTAATTGATCGATTTATCGCCAAGGATACGAATCTCTGACATGGGTAAAAGTCTCGTAATTGTCGAGTCGCCAGCGAAAGCGAAGACCATCAACAAGTACCTGGGCTCTGACTTTATTGTGAAGTCGAGCGTTGGGCATATTCGCGATCTTCCCGTAAGTGGCAGTGGATCCCAGAGCGACCCGAAAGAGCGCGCTCGATAAGCGGCGCTTATCCGCAAGATGAATCCTGAAGAAAAAGCCTTGCACAAAAAGCGTAAGGCCCGGGCGCAGCTGGTTGCGCGCATGGGAGTGGATCCAGACGACGACTGGAGCGCTCGCTACGAGATTCTTCCGGGTAAAGAAAAGGTTGTCAGCGAACTCAAGCGGCTCGCAAAGTCAGCAGACTACATATATCTCGCAACGGATTTGGACAGAGAAGGTGAGGCCATTGCCTGGCACCTGAAGCAGACCATTGGCGGAGAACCGGAAAAATATCGTCGCGTGGTATTTAACGAAATTACCAAGCGGGCGATTCAGGAAGCCTTTCAGAATCCTGGAGCTCTTAATAACAACCAAGTGAATGCCCAGCAGGCCCGGCGTTTCCTTGATCGTGTTGTTGGTTACATGGTGTCGCCATTGCTGTGGGCCAAGCTTGCCAGAGGGCTGTCGGCAGGGCGGGTCCAGTCAGTTGCCGTGCGTCTTATCGTTGAACGTGAGCAGGAAATCCGGAAATTTATTCCTGAGGAATTCTGGCAGCTCTACGCAAGTCTTGAATCAAAGAGTGCGGAACTGCCGGTTCGTTTTGAAGTAACCCGTTACGACGGCAAGCCTTATCATCCGGTTAATGAGCAGCAGAGTACCGAGCATGTTAATCGCCTGAAAGCCGGATCGTTTCTGGTTTCAAAGCGGGAAGACAAGCCCACCAGATCGCGTCCTTCTGCGCCATTTATTACTTCTACGTTGCAACAAGCGGCAAGTAACCGCATGGGCTTCAGTGTTAAAAAGACCATGATGCTTGCCCAGCGTCTTTATGAAGCTGGCTTCATCACGTACATGAGAACGGACTCAACCAATCTTGGGCTGGATGCCGTCAACGGGTGCAGAGAATTCATAAAGAAGCAATTTGGTGACAAGTATCTGCCCGAGCAGTTGCGTGTCTATGGCAGTAAGCAGGGTGCCCAGGAGGCGCATGAGGCTATTCGCCCTACTGAGGTCAGCCGACGGCCGGCCGATATCAGTGGGCTTGAAAAAGACGCTGAAAAGCTCTACGACCTCATTTGGCGGCAGTTTATCGCCTGTCAGATGTCCGACGCCGAGTTCCTGAGCACATCCATTACTGTGGTAAATGGCGATTACGAACTGCGTACACGTGGTCGCATTGTCAAATTTGACGGCTTTCTTAAGGTCATGTCCCAGTTGTCGAAAAAGGACGAGGACGTGGCGTTGCCAGATATCCAGGTCGATGAGGTTCTGGATATGAAGCGCCTTGAGCCAAGCCAGCACTTTACCAAGCCCTCGCCGCGGTACACCGAAGCCAGCCTGGTTAAAGAGCTCGAAAAGCAGGGAATTGGAAGGCCTTCTACTTATGCCTCTATCATTTCCACTATTCAGGACCGTGGTTATGTGCGTCTACAGAACCGTCGTTTTTACGCAGAAAAGATGGGCGAGATAGTTACCGGGCGATTGAATGAGTCCTTCTCGAACCTGATGGACTACGACTTTACCGCCAAAATGGAAGGCGAGCTGGATGAAATTGCTGAAGGTCAGATAGATTGGAAAAAAGTTCTTAACAATTTTTACAGCAAATTTCGCTCACAGCTGGAAGTTGCGGAAAGTACGGAAAACGGTGGAATGCGTGCGAATACGCCAACGGAAACCGACATCCCTTGCCCGAGTTGCGGGCGTCATATGCAAATCCGTGTAGCGAGTACCGGCGTGTTTCTGGGGTGTTCAGGTTATTCGCTGCCGCCGAAAGAGCGCTGTAAAACCACCATTAATCTGGTCTCTGGTGATGAAGTCGTCAGCGCCGATGAGGATGTCGAAGGTGAGGGCGAAACACGGTTGCTGCGCATGAAGCGACGCTGCCCAAAGTGTGCCACCGCGATGGACAGCTATCTGGTTGATGAGAAACGGAAGTTGCATGTGTGTGGCAATAATCCGGATTGCGCCGGCTACGAGGTAGAAGACGGCACCTTCCGGATAAAGGGCTATGACGGGCCTACGCTGGAGTGTGATAAGTGCGGATCGGAAATGCAGCTTAAAACCGGGCGCTTCGGTAAGTATTTCGGATGCACCAATGATGAATGCAAAAATACCCGCAAGTTGTTGAAAAGCGGTGAGCCGGCGCCACCCAAAATGGATCCGGTGCCAATGCCAGAATTGGCGTGCGTTAAAGTAGACGACACCTATGTCTTGAGGGACGGTGCAGCAGGCTTGTTCCTGGCGGCCAGCAAGTTCCCGAAGAATCGGGAAACCCGTCCACCGCTGGTAAGTGAGATCAAGCCGCATAGAAAGGAAATTGATCCGAAGTATGACTATCTGATGGATGCGCCGGAGAAAGATCCTGAGGGCAACTCAACCGTTATTCGCTACAGTCGCAAGTCGAAGGAGCAGTACGTCATGTCGGAAAAAGACGGCAAGGCTACTGGCTGGTCTGCCTGGTATGTGAATGGCAAGTGGCAGCCACGAGAAAAATAATGGTGGGTGCGTTACTGAATGCGGGGTCGGAATTCTGACTCCAGCCCCGCATTCGGTGACTTAGCTGCGAAATTTCCGCAGCCTCTGAATCAATGAAGAGGTGTCCCAGCGATGGCCACCCATTTGCTGAACATCTCCGTAAAATTGATCAACCAGCGCTGTAACTGGCAATGAAGCATTCACCTTGCGTGCCTCGTCAAGACAAATGCCAAGGTCTTTGCGCATCCAGTCCACAGCGAAGCCATAATCAAACTTACCGTCGATCATGGTTTCTGATCGGTTATCCATTTGCCAGGATTGCGCCGCGCCTTTGGAGATAACATCTATCACCTTGTGTACGTCCAGGTTTGCCTGCTCGGCAAAGTGCAACGCTTCTGAAAGGCCTTGTATCAATCCCGCAATGGCAATCTGATTGACCATTTTCGTTTTCTGGCCGCAACCGGCTGGCCCCATAAGGTTCAGCGCCCGGGCGTAGTGCTCCATGACCGGCCTGACCTTTGTAAAATCGCTCTTATTGCCCCCGCACATTATCGTTAACTGCCCGTCTTCTGCGCCTTTCTGGCCGCCGGATACGGGGGCATCGATAAACCCAAGGTTTCTCTTACCGGCGGCCTCAGCAAGCCGCTCAGCGACGCTGGCAGAAGCCGTGGTGTGATCCACCAGAATCGCGCCTTCCTTAACGTTGGTGATAATTCCATTTGCCCCTTCATATACGGCAATAAGGTCTTTATCTGCACCCACGCAGGTAAACACAATATCGGCTCCCGCGACTGCCTCAGCAATAGTGGCAGCGGCTACCCCGGGGTAGGTTTGAGCCCACTGCTCTGCTTTGGCGAAGGTTCTGTTCCAGACCCTTACCCTGAAAAGGGGAGCCGAGCTCAAGTTTTGCCCCTTGGCATCGCCAGACCGGCCGGCGTTCGCCAGGTGGCCAGCCATGGGGTATCCCATCACTCCAAGACCGATAAAACCAATTGTCATTGTCATAAGGTTTGTTCCCCCGATTTTGTTGCGGTGGATTGATTATGAACTTACAAAAAAAAGCCGCCCTGTCGGGCGGCCTTAATGTGGAGTTGGAGCCCTGACTCTGGCACCGGAACCCGCGGTCAGATCTTGAAAATCCGACCTCCGCTTCGCAAGCTTATTTAACAGGGTAATCCCTTTTGGTGGGGCCCGTGTACAGTTGTCGTGGCCGACCAATGCGGTAGTCGCCACTCACCATTTCATTCCAGTGTGAATACCAGCCAATTGTCCGTGACATGGCAAAAATAACCGTGAACATGGACGTCGGAATACCCATGGCCTTCAGAATAATGCCCGAGTAGAAATCTACGTTCGGATAGAGTTTGCGCTCAACAAAGTACTCATCTTCCAAAGCTATTTTCTCGAGGCGCTGAGCGATCTTCAAAAGAGGATCGTTTTCCAGCCCCAGTTCCTGCAGTACTTCAGCTGCTGTTTCAGCCATAACCTTGGCGCGCGGATCAAAGTTCTTGTAGACACGGTGTCCAAAGCCCATCAGTCGGAAAGGATCGTCTTTGTCCTTCGCCTTTTCGATAAATGTCTCGATATTGGACTCATCACCGATTTCTGCGAGCATGTCCAGAACGGCTTCGTTAGCACCACCGTGAGCTGGCCCCCAGAGCGCGGCAATGCCCGATGCTATACATGCGTACGGGTTTGCTCCCGTAGAGCCTGCCAGGCGCACTGTAGAGGTTGACGCGTTCTGCTCATGATCTGCGTGCAGAATAAAGATTTTATCCAGGGCCTTGGCCAGAACAGGGTTCGGCACATACTTTTCGCAGGGAACACCAAACATCATCTGCAGGAAATTTTCTGCATAGGTGAGGTCGTTTCGTGGATAGATAAAGGGCTGGCCAGTGCTGTATTTGTAGCACCAGGCGGCAATGGTCGGCATCTTGGCGACCAGCCGGTGTGCGGTGATTTCCCGCTGATGCTCGTCCGTCACATCCATTTGATCGTGATAGAACGCGGAGAGTGCTCCAACGACGCCACACATAATGGCCATTGGATGAGCATCACGGCGGAAGCCGTAGAAAAATTTGCTCATCTGATCGTGCAGCATGGTGTGATTTTTAATGGTGTTGTGGAACTGCTTGTTCTGCTTTTCGTCCGGCAGTTCGCCGTTCAGTAGCAGATAGCAAACTTCCAGGTAGTCCGAGTTTTCAGCAAGCTGCTCAATAGGGTAACCACGGTGCAAAAGAACACCATTTGCGCCATCAATAAAAGTAATGGCTGATTCACAGGCCGCCGTGGATACGAAACCCGGGTCGTAAGTAAAAACGCCTTCCTGGACTAGCCCTCTAACGTCAATTACGTCAGGGCCTGCCGTGCCAGAATATACCGGCAACTCAATGGATTTATCCCCCACCGAGAGCGTGGCTTTCCTGTCGGTCATGGTGCTCTCCTGTTTTCAGCTTTGTTAGCTATTTGCATTTATTGATGCGCTGGAAGGCGCGTATTATCGCAAAACTGGCGGCAAAATATAGGCCGTTAGCTTTTTTTGTCAATGGTAGGCTTGGTAAAACCCACTTTTTGTCATACCTGGAAACCCGTTAAATTCCCAATAATCGCAGACATGGGCGAAAATGGCTTATGTCAATGAATTTTTCAGATGACTTAAGCTGCTGATATCCGTGGTTTGGAACGTGTTGCACGTTTGTAATTATCGGGTGTACTCCTTATAATCTCTAGCCCTGAATCGGGGATACGCCATGCGCCGGCATCTTCTGCTGCACGTGCTGATCGGTGAGTCTTCCCTCCAGAGCCAATCGTATGCTGATTTCGCATCAGCATGATGATCGATACATACCAACCATCTGCAACCAGAATAAGTCTCTGGTAATGCGGAATCAAAAGAGAGTGTGAGAGCGCTGTGAATAGCAAACGACCAGTAAATCTCGATCTCAGCAAGTTTCATTTTCCACTACCGGCCATTACGTCCATATTGCACCGTGTTAGCGGCATCATCATTTTTGTTGGTGTTGCTTTCATGCTTTACGGGCTTCAGCTTTCCTTATCCGGGGAAGAGGGCTTTAGTCATGTGAGTGAACTGCTGAACGGCTTTTTTGCCAAGCTGATCATCTGGGGCATTATGTCTGCTCTACTGTACCATCTGGTAGCAGGTATCAAACATCTGTTCATGGATATGGGTATTGGTGAAGAGTTGGAGAGCGGCCGCCTTGCCGCAAAAATCACAATCGTGGTTTCCGTCATTCTCATCATCCTGGCAGGAGTCTGGGTATGGTAAACAGTGTCACGAACCTGGGTCGTAGTGGCGTATTTGACTTTATGATCCAGCGGGTAACCGCCTATATACTTGCTTTATATACTGTTTTTATTTTTGGCTTTCTGCTGACAAACGATGTCAATTATGAAACATGGTCTGCTCTTTTTGGGCAGAGCTGGTTCCGTATGTTCAGCTTGCTATCGTTATTTTCCATTGGCGCTCACGCATGGGTTGGGCTTTGGACAGTAACCACTGATTACATTAAGCCGGCGATTACCAGGTTTCTTGTTCAGGCCGCTTGCGGTCTGACCATGTTCGTTTATCTGGTCTGGGGTATTCAGATTCTTTGGGGGCTTTAATCAATGTCTAGTATCAAGACCATGTCATTTGACGCGATTGTTATCGGTGGTGGTGGTGCCGGTCTGAGAGCCGCGCTGCAGCTAACCGAATCTGGCGTTAATTCTGCTTGTATCACAAAAGTATTTCCGACCCGCTCGCACACGGTATCTGCTCAGGGTGGTATTACCTGTGCAATTGGGAGCTCCGATCCCAATGATGACTGGCGCTGGCATATGTACGACACCGTAAAAGGATCTGACTATCTGGGCGATCAGGACGCTATCGAATATATGTGTTCAGTCGGTCCGCAAGCCGTTTTTGAGCTTGAGCATATGGGGCTGCCTTTCTCCCGGACCGAGCAGGGCCGTATTTATCAGCGTCCATTCGGCGGACAATCCAAAGACTATGGTCGGGGCGGCCAGGCGGCACGAACCTGTGCGGCAGCAGATCGTACCGGGCACGCGTTGTTGCACACGCTGTATCAGGCAAACCTGAAGCGTGGTACCACCTTCCTGAATGAGTGGTACGCGGTTGATTTGGTAAAAAACAGCAAGAATGAAGTGGTTGGTGTTGTTGCACTCGAGATTGAGACCGGTGAAGTGGTCTACATAAAGAGTAAAGCCACGGTTCTTGCGACCGGCGGTGCAGGCCGGATCTATGCCTCTACAACAAATGCCCTGATTAATACCGGCGACGGTGTTGGCATGGCACTCCGTGCCGGTTTCCCGATGCAGGATATGGAAATGTGGCAGTTCCACCCAACCGGCATTCACGGTGCCGGCACGCTGGTTACCGAAGGTTGCCGGGGTGAGGGCGGTTATCTGATCAATGCTGACGGCGAACGGTTTATGGAGCGCTACGCGCCCAACGTGAAAGATCTGGCCAGCCGTGACGTAGTAGCACGAGCCATGGTTATTGAAATTCTTGAAGGTCGTGGCTGTGGCCCTGAAAAAGACCACGTAATGCTGAAGCTTGATCATCTTGGCGAAGAGACTCTGCACTTGCGTCTGCCCGGCATTGTTGAGCTGGCGCGTACCTTTGCCCACGTAGATCCTGCGAAAGAGCCAATTCCGGTGGTTCCAACCTGCCACTATATGATGGGCGGTATTCCCACCAATGTGGGTGGCGAAGCTCTGATGATTGATGAAAACGGCAAAGATACGCCAATCCCCGGCCTGTATGCGTGTGGTGAAGTGTCTTGCGTATCTGTGCACGGTGCCAACCGCCTGGGTGGCAACTCGTTGCTGGATCTGGTTGTATTCGGCCGCGCTGCCGGCTTGCACATCGAAGAAAAGTTGCGGAGTGGTGTCGTCGTAGATGATGCCAGTGATGAAGATATCAAGCGTGCAATGGCTCGTTTGGATCGACTGAATTCTGCAACAGAGGGTGAAAATGTTGCAGACGTCCGCAAGGCGCTCCAGAACTGTATGCAGTTGTACTTTGGTGTTTTCCGTGATGGTAAAAGCATGGAAGACGGTCTTGTTAAACTGGATGCCATCGGAGAGCGGGTACGCAACACCAGGCTGGCTGACACCAGCAACGCTTTTAATACCGCGCGTATTGAAGCACTTGAGCTGGACAACCTGTTTGAAGTGGCTTACGCAACGGCTGTGTCTGCTATAGAACGCAAAGAGAGCCGTGGCGCCCACGCCCGTAATGACTTTACCGAGCGTGATGATGAAAACTGGCTGAAGCACTCCGTATACTTTCCGCTGGAGAAGCGTGTTGGAAAACGCGATGTAAATATGACGCCAAAAACAGTCGACACGTTTGTGCCGAAGCTTCGGACCTACTAGGGGGATGTAAAAGATGTTGGTAAGTCTTTACCGCTATAACCCGGAAACTGACAATGCCCCTTATATGCAGGATGTTGAGCTGGAGCTTCCTACTGGCAAGGATATGATGGTTCTGGATGTTTTGAACCTTCTGAAGGAAAAAGATCCAACCATATCTTACCGCCGCTCTTGCCGTGAGGGAGTCTGTGGCTCTGACGGTATGAACATCAATGGTAAAAACGGCCTTGCTTGTATCACGCCGGTTTCACAGGCAGTCAGAAAGGGTAAGCTGGCGTTGCGGCCCTTGCCGGGCCTGCCGGTTATTCGCGATCTTGTGGTAGACATGAACCTTTTCTATAAACAGTACGAAAAGGTAATGCCTTTCCTGATTAACGATGAACCGGTTCCGGCTATGGAGCGGCTTCAGTCGCCGGAAGATCGTGCGAAACTGGATGGCCTGTACGAGTGTATCCTTTGTGCGTGCTGTTCCAGTTCTTGCCCGTCTTACTGGTGGAATCCTGATAAGTTTATCGGCCCTGCAGGCCTGCTTCAGGCCTATCGCTTCTTGGCGGATAGCCGCGATACAGCGCAAGCTGAGCGTCTGGATAACCTTGATGACCCGTTCAGTGTGTTCCGGTGCCGGGGCATCATGAACTGCGTCAGCGTTTGCCCCAAGGGACTTAATCCGACAAAAGCAATTGGTAACATCCGGAATCTTCTGCTGCAGAGAACAACTTAAGCGGCAGAAAAACGAGTACGCGCTATACTGTTCTGACCAGGTTAGCACCCCGAAGGCCCCGCATTAATGCGGGGCCTTCAACCAAAGGCTTATAGTCAGAAGTTTTGGTCGGATGCACACTGGCCGAGCCGTGGCGGAACTGCTTAATGTCTGCATGGCTTGCTGAGTATAAAAATCACTGAGGGATGGAAAACATCCTTGCTGGGTGTGGCAGCCGAAGTCGATCCCGTAAAAACGCGTATTGACTAGAAATTTCCGCTGGTTGACCATACTAAGCTCCCTCGCACAAGCCTAAGGTGAGCTATTCAAAATGCACGAAAGCATCATGGAGCAGTTGTGGCAGACTTCCCACATACAGGGTGGAAATCTGACCTATGTTGAACAGCTTTTTGAAACCTACCTGACAGATCCCAATGCCGTTTCTGAAGAGTGGCGCAGTTACTTTGACAAGCTTCCCAGTGTGGATGGCTACCAGGGTCGCGATGTTCTTCACTCTTCGATTCGTGAGCAGTTTGAGCATATCGCCCGCAATCAGCGTTTTTTGGCTAATGGCAGTGTGCCGGTTAGCGCAACATCTGATGCGGACAAAAAGCAGATTCGTGTTCTTCAGCTCATTAACGGCTTTCGGTTTCGTGGTCATCAGGAAGCGAAACTGGACCCGCTTGGCGTATTACAGCGCCCGCCGGTAGAAGATCTGGATCCCGCATTCCACGAGTTGCTAGAGTCAGATCGTGATATCGAGTTCCAAACGGGCTCTTTGTGTTTTGGTTCCGAGACCATGAAACTCGGCGATATAGTTGATGGCTTGCGCCAGACCTATTGTGGAAGCATTGGCGCTGAGTACATGCACGTTGTTGATACGCCCATCAAGCGTTGGTTTCAGCAAAGAATGGAGCCAATCCGTTCCAAGCCGGATTATGAAGCCGAAACCCGCATACATATTTTAGAGCGTCTTACCGCTGCTGAAGGTCTTGAGAAATATCTCGGTGCCCGCTACCCAGGCGTTAAGCGCTTTGGTCTTGAGGGTGGAGAGAGCCTGATCCCTTGTCTGGACGAGCTTATCCAGCGAGCCGGCTCCTACGGTGCGAAAGAAATTGTTATTGGTATGGCTCACCGTGGCCGTCTGAACGTTCTGGTGAATACGTTCGGCAAGAACCCAAGTGATTTGTTTGACGAGTTTGAAGGCAAGAGACTTGCAGATTCTGGCTCTGGAGACGTCAAGTACCACCAGGGTTTCTCATCGAACGTAATGACGCCGGGTGGGGAGGTTCATCTTGCCCTTGCGTTCAACCCGTCACACCTGGAAATAGTTTCTCCTGTTGCAGAGGGCTCTGTTCGTGCCCGACAGACCCGCCGCAACGATATTGCAGGTGCCCAGGTCGTGCCGATCATTATGCACGGGGATGCGTCGTTCTCCGGGCAGGGCGTAGTGATGGAGACCTTCCAGATGTCCCAGACCCGGGGCTACGGAGTTGGTGGCACCATTCATATCGTCATTAATAACCAGATTGGTTTTACTACGAGCCGGCAGGACGATGCGCGCTCGACTGAATATTGCACAGACATTGCAAAAATGGTGCAGGCACCGATTCTTCATGTGAATGCCGACGATCCGGAAGCGGTTTTGTTCGTTACCCAGATGGCCATGGATTATCGCCATGAGTTCAGAAAAGATGTTGTAATTGATCTGGTTTGCTACCGTCGTCGTGGTCACAATGAGGCGGATGAGCCAGCCGCTACCCAGCCGATGATGTACGAAAAAATTCGCAAGTTAAAAACAACTCGCGAACTCTATGCAGAGCAGTTGATAGCCGCCGGGGTGATCAGCGACGAAGAGTCCAAACAGATGGAGAATGAGTACCGTGACGCGCTCGATAAGGGCGAACACGTACTTAAGTCTCTGGTTAAGGAGCCGAACAAGGAGCTTTACGTCGATTG
>DATJDA010000198.1:0-9278 GCA_035497695.1 Marinobacter sp.
ATGTCATATTCACGTTCCAGCCGCTCCTGAATAATTTCCATGTGCAGCATGCCAAGGAAACCACACCGGAAACCGAAACCCAGCGCATCTGAGTTTTCCGGCTCAAAGAACAGAGACGCATCGTTCAACGTGAGCTTTTCCAGAGCATCCCGAAAATCGTTGTAATCATCTGCACTGACAGGAAAGAGGCCGGCATAAACCTGTGGTTTGATTTTTTTGAAGCCGGGCAACATCGGTGTCTGTTCAGCAAACTTGTGATGAACGATGGTGTCTCCCACCGGTGCGCCGTGAATATCTTTGATTCCGGCAACCACAAAGCCGACATCGCCGGCCTCCAGAATATTGGTGTCTTTTGGCTTTGGATTAAATATACCGACCTTGTCGGCGTTCCAGGCCTTACCGGTCGATTTGATAACAATCCGGTCACCCTTTCTCAGGGTTCCCTCAGTTACCCGTACCAGCGATACCACACCCAGGTAGTTATCAAACCAGGAGTCAATAATCAGAGCTTGCAGTGGCGCACTGCGATCGCCTTTCGGGGGTGGGATCTTCGCAATAAGATCTTCGAGTACATCCTCAACACCCATACCGCTCTTGGCGCTGCAGCGTACGGCATCAGCTGCCGCTATGCCGATAACATCCTCAATTTCAGCAGCCACCCGCTCAGGCTCTGCCTGGGGCAAGTCCATCTTGTTCAGTACAGGAACCACTTCCAGGCCCTGCTCAAGAGCGGTGTAGCAATTCGCTACAGACTGCGCCTCTACGCCCTGGCCTGCATCTACCACCAACAGGGCACCTTCACAGGCAAAGAGGGAGCGGGAAACTTCGTAGGAAAAATCCACGTGTCCCGGCGTATCAATAAAATTCAGCTTGTATTCATTACCATCTTTAGCCGTGTAGTTGAGCGTTACACACTGGGCTTTAATGGTGATACCCCGCTCCCTTTCCAGATCCATGGAATCCAGAACCTGCTCGGCCATTTCCCGCTGGGTCAGGCCACCACAAATCTGGATAAAACGATCTGCAAGAGTGGATTTACCATGATCAATATGGGCAATAATAGAAAAATTACGAATTCGGCTCAGTTCGGTCACAGACAATGAATACTCATATAAGACGAAGGATTGAGCCCCGAGAGGCCGTTTCCGAAATTCCGGAACGGCGTGATTTTACCGGTTACTGGCCGTCATTACCATGATCAGGACAGCAACGGCCTCTCGTATTGCCGAACCAGAAACCCGATCAAAGCATCTTCATCCAGGGGATAGCTGAACAAATTGCCCTGGCACTGGGCGCAGCCGGCAGATTTGAGGAAACTTAACTGTTGGGGAGTTTCCACACCTTCGGCGACAACCGTCAGATGCAGCTTTCTGGCGAGCGCAATAACAGCGGACGCAACATCGGTCGCACTAACGTTATAAGGTATGTCCCGAATAAACCGGTGATCAATTTTAACAACATCCAGCGGTAGTTGCTGTAATGCAACCAGAGAGCATGAACCCTTGCCGAAATCGTCCAGAATCAGGCATACACCCAAATCATGGAGCGATACCAACAGTTCCTGCAACATTTTTGGGTCTTCATTCAACAGTTCCGCGGGCATTTCCAGCTCCAGAGATTCCGGAGATACGCCGGTTTCGGTAATGACCTTGCGAATCATATCCAGAAAGCCTGAGTCGGTCAGTTGGCGTACCGACAGATTAACGGCCATTTTCAGTGACTCGAAACCTGCCCGCTCAAGGGCCTGAACCTGTATACAAGCGTGCCGCAACGCCCATTCGCCCAGGCGCACAATCAGGCCGGTTTCTTCAGCCAGCCCGATAAACTGCTGGGCTGAAACCAGACCTTTCTCAGGATGATGCCAGCGCAGAAAGGCCTCCACACCAATGACCCGTTCGCTGATCAGATCTATTTTTGGCTGGTAGTGCAGCACAAACCGGTCGCCTTCCAGTGCGGCCGCCAGTTCTTCTTGCTGGAGCAGGCGTCTTGCTGCTTTGATATTCATGGCCGGAGTGAAGAACTGATACGTATTTCGCCCCATCTCTTTGGCACGATACATGGCCAGATCTGCATATTTCATCAGTGTTCCGACATCTTCACTGTCGTCAGGAATCATGGTAACGCCAATGCTGACGGTAATACCCACGTCGTGGTCATTCAGCCGAACCCGCTGGCACAGGCGGCGCAGGATATTTTCTGCCACTTTGCCGGCGGCATTTGACCCGCTAATACTGGATAACAGAACCACAAACTCGTCACCACCAAGCCGGGCCACTGTATCTTCTTCTCTGACACAGCCTTCCAGCCATTTGGCAACCTGACAGAGCAATTCATCACCCGCATCGTGGCCCAGAGTGTCGTTGATGCGTTTGAATCCATCGAGATCCAGGAACATCAACGCGGCCGGTTCTCCACTGCGGCGACAACGACGAACAACATGTTTGAGACGGTCACGGAACAACTGACGGTTCGCCAGCCCGGTGAGCGGATCATAAAATGCCAGCCGGTGTAGTTCTGACTGGGCCGCTTTCAGCTGAGTCAGATCACGGAGACTGAGAACAATCCCCTCGACACCAGGCACAGACAGCATGGCTGTATAGGTACCTTCCATATCCCGCCACTGGTTCTTTGCGTCACGAATACGTGCCCTGATTACCGGCATTTGCTTACCCGGTGACTGCACCGAACCTTCAAAACCTTTCGATACCTGCAGCCAGTCGTCTGCGTGCACGATCTCTTCCAATTCCAGCGATAGAACCTTATCCGGCGTGAAACCGAGTATGTCAAAGCTGGACGGGCTGGCATAAACCGCCTCTCCGGAACGGTTCAATACCAGCGTAACACTGGCAGCGCCTTCGGTAATTGCACGATAGCGCCCGGCACTGATCTGTGCCATAAGACGCGAGCGAACAAGGGTCAGTACAAACAGGAAGAGTAACAAACTGATAATGAGCCCGCTGCCCAATACAATAGGCGGGCGCGGATCCGACGCCAGAAAATCAAAAGCCGGGGTGGAGCGGCTCTCAAGCAACCAGTTACGACCACCAGCGGTCAGCGTCTGGCTCATCTCAAAACTGAATTCATTATCCAGCGACCCGAGATTGGAGCCATACATCAGATTTTCCCGATCTGCCGCGCCATTGTCATAAATGCGAACATCAAGAAACGGGGATATCAGACCAACAATGCCATCAATCAGGTTATTCATACGGAATGCGCTGAACACATACCCAGCCAGCATCGTACGGCGACCAGCAAGAGTGTCGGGCACAATACCGCCCTGATACACGGGGTAATACATCAAAAAGCTGGCCTGGTCTTCGGTAAACTCTTCCTGAACAAGCACAACCTTTCCGGTGAGAACCGGCATCGCATTGTCTCTCGCCTTCTCCATAGCGCTACGGTGTATCGGATCACTGAAAGCGTCGTACCCCATGGCACGGGAGTTTCGCTCGGTACCGGGTTCCAGATAAACCATGGGATAATAATCGGGGCCGGCTCCTAGCGGATTGACAAGATAGTCGGGAACTCCCTCGGCATGTACAGAAGCAATGTGATCTGCCATCTGCTGCACTTTCACCCGCTTTGCATAGCCAATGCCCTGTATTCCCGGGTAGTACCGGTCAATATCAACCTTGTTGACATATTCCCGCCACTGACTGCGGGAGATATGTTCGGCAACAGCAAACAGCCCAGCGCTACCCGCAAGCACCTGTTCATAATTTAACAGTCGCTCTTCTATTGCTGTTTTCAACTGCAGAGATTGGGTGCGAAAGCGCGCTTCGGTGCGATCCTCTACCAAGCGGATAGAAACCTGCCATAGCGCAACCGTAACACCGATGGCGACTACAAATACCAGCCACGCAACCCGGGCATTCCGGAATTCCAGGAGTTTTCGAAGGGGAAGATCCTTTTTATTAATCATCTGATCCGGTCCGATCCGTGGCCATACTTTTCGTCATTTTTCCGAGTATAACAAAAGCCCCCAGAAACTGTCGCTTTTGACAGCCCATGGGGGCTTTAAAAGTCCTCGCCTGATTTACGCCATGACAGCACTATGGCTTCATAACAAGATAAATCGCGCGGCCCTGGCGAACAACCCGAACAGAAACAGCCCGATTATCAGGTAACGACGCAATAACTTTCTGATAATCACTCACTGTTGCAACCTTTTTGCGGTCGATTTCAGTAATAACATCACGGGCACGAATGCCTGCATCAAACGCGGCGCCCCGGGTCACATTTGTGACAAGAATGCCACCTTGCACACCCAGCGAATCAGCAAGGTCGGCCGGCAATGGCTCAACCGTCATTCCCAGCGGAGCGTTACCCGCACCGTTCCCCTGATCTTCTGTCGGGCCAGCCGGCAGAGTGCCATCCTGTTCCGGAAGCTGGCCAATTATAACGTCGACGGTTATCTCCTTGCCGCCGCGAAGAACCGTCAGGCGAGCGGTTTCTCCAATAGGGGTTCTGCCAACCATGGGAGGCAGGTCTGACGATAACTGAACCTCATCGCCATCGTATGCCAATACAATATCGCCAGACTGCAGGCCCGCCTTTTGCGCCGGCGAGCCATCCATGACCTCAGCTATCAAGGCACCCCTTGGACGCTTAAGGCCGAATGACTCAGCCAGATCGCGGCTTACCTCCTGAATCAACACGCCAAGCCAGCCGCGGGATACAACACCATTATCACGAATCTGCCGAAACACATTCATGGCATCGTCAATCGGGATCGCAAACGAAACCCCCATAAATCCGCCAGAGCGTGTGTATATCTGGGAGTTGATACCAACAACCTCACCATTCAGATTGAATAGCGGGCCGCCGGAATTACCCGGGTTAATGGCGACGTCTGTCTGAATGAAAGGCACATAGTTTTCACTCGGAAGTGAGCGACCCAGAGCACTAACAATGCCGGCAGTTACCGTATAGTCAAAACCAAACGGTGAGCCAATAGCAAATACCCACTCACCAACCTTAAGGTCACGTGAGCTGCCAATATGCACCACAGGCAGATCATCTCCATCTTCAATTTTCAGCACAGCGATGTCTGAACGGGGGTCGGTACCGATCAGCCTGGCTGGCAGTTCCCGACGGTCGCTCAGGCGCACAATAATCTCATCCGCTCCATCTACGACATGATTATTGGTTAATACATAACCATCAGACGATACAATAAAGCCTGAGCCCATTGAGCGACGAGACGGGGCAATCCCCGGCGCACCACCAGGGGATGGATGCCTGTCACGAAAAAACTCCTGAAAAAACTCCGGAAGCTGTTCAAGCTGACGCTCGCTGAACGGAGAGCCGTAGAGGCTTGCATTACCACTTTTGGGAGTACTCACGGTGCTGATATTAACAACCGCACCAGAATTATCCTCAACCAGCTCGGTAAAATCTGGCAGACTGCTGGCAGCAATACTCTGGCTCCAGAAAAACACAACCAGAACAGACAGCATCAGCAGAGTGCCTAGCGCCCTCCGCATTGGGTAGGCCGGTGAAGGTTGAGTACCCTCAATCATTATACTCGGCATTGTGAACTCCCCTGTGTATGGTATGACTGCATTTAGTGTCGGGATCGACTAGCAATTTTTCAACTTAAAAGTTGTTAGGTTTTCTGGAGCGTTTACTGGCTGGTAACTGCAGAAATACGATTAACGCTTAGAAGCCTGGGCTCAAACCGGCGGCCACTGCCACTCTGTAATTTTCTGCTCAACAAAAAACCTGACAAAAGCCCAATCAGAGCGCCCGCAATTGCGGCTGGATCCTGCCCACCTGAAAGCTGATGTCCAACAATGCTGGCAATCACCAAAAGCGCCAGTGGTAAGGCATAAACGAGCAGCGATGCACCCAGTAACGCCTGCTCATCAATACCAATTGTCACCTCGTCACCAACATCTGCCCGTACGGTATTTGCCACCAACACCTGGCTGGCTCGCCCTCCGGTAGCGGCTGCCAGCACCCGCTGGCCGCAGCCTTGCCTGACCGAACAACTCTGGCAGGCAGTGTTACGAATGGTTTGTACCCAAGCATAATCACCCTTGAGAGCAACCACCTTACCGCTTTCGGTGATCATGGACTGCCCGCTGCAGATTCGGGCATTTTATTCACATGCACAGATTCCGCCACCAGGCGGGCTGTCTCCGGTGGCACCTCGCCAACGACGGTAATCAAAAACCGGACGCCATCGGCCTCAAGCTGACGCATATAGATTGTTGTGGCACCAATCCGTGACACACCAACCGGCATTCTGACACTTTGTTCCGGCTCAACAAATACCGAAAAAGCAGCCAGCCCATCGGAAAACGCCACCGCCTGACCTTTATCCGATTTTGGGGTGGCCGCCGGAACAAAGCCCTGTGGATGCCAGCCGAGATTCCAGCCATTCATGGCTGGCGAAGAGGGTAGCGCTTCCCCTTTTTTTGGGCCATCAAGTTGGTGGGTAATTTCCCGGCCTTCCGAGTGTATTTCAAACTCGCTGTCCGGAATATCATCGGTAATTTCGAGATTCGTGAACTGGAAGTGTTCAAGAACTTTACCACCAGGTTCCCCGACATTACTTTTAACAAGCAGTCCCGTAGACTTTTCCAGCCACAGCCTGTGGCTGTACCGATACGCGTCTCTGGCAGCAAGGGCAATAATTACGGTGTCATACCCAGCCACCCGATCTTCACCAACCAGATCCGATTTGTACCAGCGGCTCAAAGGCATCAACCGACTGGTATACGCTTCAGCAAACGGGCCAGACGGAATGACCTGATCAAGCTTAACCCGGCCCTGCTCAGGGAGCACGCACACCACGTTCATCCCCTTGCGGACAATCTCACCGCTACCACCATCCTGCAGAACCAGACGCTCCTGAATTTCTCCATTATGATAACGGTGGGCAATCCGCATCGAATGCACCCGACCGCCCCGGGCGTATACAAATACCCCTTTATAGGAGGTCATATTGATGGCTGTGCCTAACTGCTCAAGCCACTCCGCGGCCGGATTTTTTTCTTCCGCAAAAGCAGTTTCTGCAACAGTAACCAGCAAGGCAATGATCACCAGTAGCTTCGGTATTCCGCGCAGCCCCAGCGGAGTGAAGCCTTGCCTACGCACTCCCGTACCCGCCTGCATCATCAGTGACCACTGTCATTGGCACTAACCAGCCGGGCGTAACCAACCGACCCCTGGCCGGCACCGACACTGTTATGCTGCGCATGTTCAAGAAGATAGCGATTCATGTACCCCCACTGTTCCTTGTCAAGCCCCTGTAATGCTACTTCATGAGTGGTATCGGTTTCCGGTACACCAGCAGGTTCTGATACTGCGACGGATGAGGCTGGAACAACACCGATATATTCCCAGCCTGCGCCAGCACCAAATCCTATAAACAAGGCACCCACCGCCATTGCAGCGGCAGGCCATTGCCAGCGAACGGGTGTTTTGTGAACCTCTCTTTTCTTGCGTACGGGGTCTACCGTGCGGCCTTCAAGGACTGCACGAACCCCGGCACTGACATCGATACCCTCCATCGGCGAGCGGCCATCATGCATAAGATCACGAACCTGCTGCCAGCGCTGCCACTGCTGGCAGACATCATCCGGGCTGCCATGGGACAGTAACCGGCGAACCGACAGTTCATCAGCTTCGTCATCCATCATCGCCGATAGTGTTTCTCTGAGACGATCATCCATGGAGTGCAACCTCAATTGCGTCATGATTCATTAAGCAAAGGCCCAATATGCCGGTCTACAGCATCCCGGGCCCTGAAAATACGCGAGCGGACAGTGCCAATCGGGCACTCCAGAATTCGCGCAATATCTTCGTAACTCAACCCATCGTATTCCCGTAACAGGAATGCAGAGCGTAACTCTTCCGGTAACCCCGCAATTGCCTGAGAAAGCGCCTGCTGCAACTCATCCCTGTGCAACAAGCGTTCCGGCGAGGCCAGATCCCGAAGCTGGCGACCATCATCAAAGTTCTCTGCGTCAACAACATCGGCACTACCCTGAGGGCGCCGACTCCGCGACTCCAGATAATTCTTGGCGGTGTTAACGGCAATCCGGTAAAGCCAGGTATAAAATGCACTGTCACCCCGAAAGCGCTCCATCGCACGATACGCCTTGATAAAGGTTTCCTGAGTCAGATCCATCACTTCCTGACTGTCATAAACATAACGACTGATAATAGAAGCCACCCGCGACTGGTACTTCACAACCAGCAAATCAAAGGCAGCGCGGTCGCCATTTCGCACTTTGCGTACAAGCTGCGAGTCGGTCTGACTGTCTGAGCGTTTACCCAGCTGTTGATCTTTATCAGAAGTCATGGACGGCGTGCCGGATTTCCCTGTTTTTACAGCCAACTGACTGGCCTGCATAAGGTTTGTCTGAGTCATTATTGCTGCCCGGCGGTTAATAAATAAGGGATAATGCCGTGAGATAAGCAACCTTCCCTGTCAGGCCAAATAGACAGCAAGCGTAAAGTTTAGTTCAATAGCCACTTCCATTATGGCCTGCGATCACAATCCAATGCCACAGTCCTACGAATTTGACGTTCTTGTTATTGGCAGCGGAGCTGCTGGCCTTACTGTCGCGCTGAACCTGCCAGCGCATCTGCGCGTATGCGTACTGAGCAAGGCAGAAATAACCAGCGGAGCAACTCTCTGGGCTCAGGGCGGCATCGCTGCCGTGCTGAACGATGAAGACTCGGTTGAAGACCACATTCGAGATACGCTGGCAGCCGGTGCCGGGCTCTGCAGTGAGGGTTCGGTGCGGTTCACCGTGGAGCACAGCAAAGAGAGTATTGACTGGCTGATCAATTCGGGTGTGGACTTTACCAGAGACGAAAATGCCCATTATCACCTGACCCAGGAAGGTGGCCATAGCCGCAGGCGTATTATTCATGCGGCAGATGCCACTGGGTACGCGGTATCAACTACCCTGGCGGAGCAGGCCCAGTTGCGCGCCAACATTAAGCTGATGAGCAACCGGGTGGCGGTGGATCTGATCACTAACCGCAAGCTCTCGCTTCCTGATAACCGATGTATTGGTGCCTATGTACTGAATCTTGATGACAACCATGTTGAACTGTTCCGGGCCAGATTTACCGTTATCGCTACGGGGGGCGCATCCAAGGCATATCGCTACACGACCAATCCGGACGGAGCCTCTGGCGATGGCATTGCTATGGCGTGGCGAGCTGGTTGCCGGGTTGCCAACATGGAGTTCAACCAGTTCCACCCAACCTGCCTGTACCACCATAATGCAAAATCCTTCCTTATATCTGAG
>DATJDA010000199.1:0-9718 GCA_035497695.1 Marinobacter sp.
TTTCGGAACTCGTCGGCTACATCGTCCACTCTGTCTCTTGAGTTAATGACGCCAGAGAGCACTTGCCATACGCCAACGCCAATAACCGCAGTGATGGTAACGGCAATGAGCACCTCCATCAGGGTAAATCCCGTTTGTCGCTGGCTCGATGACCGTAACGGAGCCGTCATCCGTTCTTACCTACAAACGCTGCGAGGGTATGTACAGGTACTGGTGCAGACTGACCATCACGGTAACGAGCTGCCGTTACTTCAATCCGGCGCATGGAAGGCTCGGCAGTTGCTATTACCTTGGTTGTTACGCGCCAACGGAACGGCCCGAAATCGCTGTCACGGGAATTCTCAGAAACAGCTGGCAAGCTTTCCTCAAGGCGAATTTCATTGATTCGGTTATCAGCAATCCAGGCAGCGAGAGTTTTGTCGCGAATACGCTCGTAGCTGGAGATATACTGGCTGCCAACCTGCACCGCTGTCGATGTAATCAGGCCAAATACCAGAAGTGCCACCAGTACTTCGATCAGGGTAAACCCGCGGGAAACCTTCACCGCTGCGTTCCTTCATCGCCAGGCTGCCGCCATTCTATGGGCGAAACACCGTCCGACGCGATCACATGCAGGCTATCGGTGTTATTGCCAACCGTGAATTCAATTTCGAACGGTGTGGTTTCTCCACTTGAAAAAAATACAACGTCTGGCAAGAGCTTATCTTCAGCTGATGCCAGCCTGGGTGTATCGCTTTCGATAAATTCAGTGGTGACGAGCCAGTCCGGAAAGCTGCGATGCCGGAATATGGGCTCGCCAGACAGCTTCCAGTCACCGGTTTCTTCCTGAAAGGCCACGAATTGATATCCGCCCTCCTCCAACTGCAGACCCAGCTCGAGATTATTAAGAACCGCCTGTTCAGACGCCGTTTGCATGAGCAGAAAAAGTTTGCGGACTTCACTTTCCAGCTCGCGCTGCTGGGAACTGCCACCCATAGTGAACACGGCAAGCGCGGATAGCAGCCCGACAATAATCAGCACCACCAATATTTCTATAAGTGTGAAGCCGTCCTGTCGTGTTCGATGTATCACGAATGATTAGCCTTTGGTCTTCCAGACGCTGATATCTGCCGCATCACCGTCACCACCTTCCTGGCCGTCCGATCCGAACGAATACAAATCATAGGGGCCTTCAGAACCGGGGCTTATGTACTGAAACTCTGTTCCCCAGGGATCTACCGGCACAGACTTGAGATAGCCTTCAGGATTCCAGTTCTTTGGCTCAGGACTGCCACTGGGCTTGGAAACCAGTGCTTCCAGCCCTTGCTGGGTAGAGGGGTACTGGCTGTTATCCAGGCGATAGAGGTCGAGCGCGCTCTGAATATTCTTGAGCTGGGTCTGGGCAATGGTGACTTTTGCCTGATCACTTCGGCCCATGATGTTTGGGGCAACAATGGCAACCAGCAACCCAAGGATAACCATTACCACCATTATTTCGATCAGGGTAAAGCCTCTGCCGGCAGCTCGTTTATTAATAGATTGCATCGTCATTAGTTCTCTCGTCATTGATGTGGAATCCTTTCGTCTGTTAAAACCTGATCAGTCAGGCAATCACCCCACCAGATTACTCATATCCAGTATTGGCAGCATAATAGCCATAACAATAATCAGTACCACCCCTCCCATAATAAGAAGCATCAGTGGTTCAAATAACCCGACAATGGCAGCAATCTGTGATTGCAGCGTATTTTCCTGCATTTTGGCAGTACGCTCCAACATACTGTCGAGCTCGCCACTGGTCTCACCGCTGGCAATCATGTGCAGCATCATTGGTGGGAAATACCCCGTCTGATCCAGCGACCGGTACAGCGATCCTCCTTCGCTGACCTTCCTGGCAGCATCCCGCAGTACACGGCGCAGGAAATCATTGGACAGTACTTCCCCCGCTATCTTCATAGCCTCGACCAGCGGCACGCCACTGGTGGTCAATATGCTGAGAGTGCTGGCGTAACGGGCCGTGTTGACACCCCGAACCATGCCGGAGAGCAGTGGCAGGTGTAAAAGGCGCTTATGAAAGCGCATTCTGAAACCCGGTTTACTTAAAGCAAACCGAAAAGCCAAAATCGCCACAAAAAGGGCGGCGGCCAGATACACGCCATAGTTAGACAGGAATCCCGACATTGCGAGCATAGCTTTTGTGAGAGCAGGCAGCTCATGCCCCTGTTTAATAAATACTTCAATAATATCCGGCACAACATAGGTCAGCAGAAATATAACAATTGAGATGGCAACAACACTCAATATGATCGGATATATGGCGGCAAGCTGAATTTTCTGCTGAGCTTCCTGGCGTGATTCCGTGTAATCCGCCAGCCGGTTAAGCACCAGATCGAGGTGCCCGGCATGCTCACCTGCAGCTACCGTTGAACGATACAGCCGTGGAAAAGCCCTGGGAAATTCACCAAGGCTGTCTGCAAGAGTGTAGCCTTCCATAACTTTGGCGCGAATGGCAATTAACATACTGCGCATACGGGGCTTGGCAGACTGCTGGGCGGTAGCAGAGAGCGCCTGCTCAACAGGAATACTGGACTGAATCAATGTTGCCAACTGCCGGGTAATCAGTGCCAAATCACTCGCAGCCAGTGAGCCCCGGCTGCTCAGGGGGTTGGCGCGGACCGGCTTTCTCGCCACCAACTCTACCTCCAGAGGGGTCATGCCCATCTGGCGCAACTGTTGGCGAACGGCGCGTGGCGCATCCGCTTCCATCACACCCCGTTTTTGTCTGCCCTTTGCATCCAGTGCTTTGTAATCGTAAGCCGGCATAGGTTACTGGCCCCGATGAGTAACGCGGAGTACTTCTTCCACGGTTGTAACACCGTCCAGAATTTTTTGCACCCCGTCCGCATGTATACTGGGGCCCAGTAAACGGGCTGTGTGCTCAAGCTCCATCTCGCCGGCACGCTTATGAATCTGTGAGCTCAGTTCCTCGGTAATGGGCACAATTTCATAAATACCAATCCTGCCCCGGTATCCGAGATTATTGCAGTGCTCACAACCACTGGCACGATAGATCGTTGGTGGGCTGTCGTTGTCCCACTGTAAAAACTCACGATGTTCTTCCGAAGGGATATATGCTTCGCGGCAGTCTTTGCACAATACGCGCACCAGGCGCTGAGCAACAATACCCACCAGACTGGAGGAAATCAGGAAGGGTTCAATGCCCATATCCATCAATCGGGTTATGGCACCAACTGCAGTGTTTGTATGCAAGGTGGATAACACAAGGTGTCCGGTCAGACTGGCCTGTACTGCAATTTCTGCTGTTTCCAAATCCCGGATCTCACCAATCATAACAACATCGGGATCTTGCCGGAGAATGGCTCTCAGGCCCCGGGCAAAGGTCATATCAACCTTGGCATTTACCTGGGTTTGGCCGATACCCGGAAGGTTGTATTCGATTGGATCTTCGACCGTAAGGATATTCCGGGTACGATCGTTTATCTCCTGAAGCCCCGCATACAGCGTAGTAGACTTCCCTGAACCGGTGGGGCCTGTAACCAGAAGAATGCCATAAGGCCGGTGGATAAGTTTCCGAAGTACCTTCAGATCGCGCTCGGCCATACCCAGGGATTCAAGCCGGATTGCTCCCGCCTGTTTGTCCAGAAGACGTAGCACTACCCGCTCGCCGCTTGAGGACGGCATGGTGGACACCCGGATATCAACTTCCCTACCCGCTACCCGTAACGCAATGCGCCCATCCTGGGGCACTCTTTTCTCGGCAATATCCAGTTTTGCCATAACCTTGATACGGGAAACCAGCAAGGGTGCCAAAGCCCGTTTTGGCTGCACAACCTCTCTGAGCACACCATCTACCCGAAAACGGACAACCAACCGTTTCTCGTAGGTTTCTATATGAACGTCAGAGGCGCCAGACTTTATTGCTTCCGTAAGGATTGCGTTGATGAGGCGGATAATAGGCGCATCGTCTTCCTGCTCCAGAAGATCTTCGGTTTCCGGAACTGAATCGGCGAGCGACGCCAGATCCATATCATCGCCAATGCCCTCAACCATCTGCATGGCTTCTGCAGAATCGTTCTGATACGCCGCGTTGAGTGCATGATCAAAGCGATCAGGATCTATGGTGGAGAATCTGGCCTGACCACCACTGATACGATTGGCCTCGGCCACTGCAGAATGCGACGCGCCCGGCCTGATCAGAAGCACAGGACTTCCATCTTCCGCCCGCGTAAGAATAACGCCGTTACGCCTGGCAAAAGCAAAGGGAAGACGGCCCAGCGGCGCATCCTGCTGCTGAAGTTCAGTTTCTGTGGTCAAGGTCATCCTCGTCTCAAAAATCTTTTTTATATAATTGGCTCAGGAAGGCTACCACAGGATATGGAACCGCTGAATAACTCTATACACTATACTGCCAATAAAACTGCGCAGTCTGATAACCTGTGGGCCTTTTAGTGGTTCACTAATAGCATTCAGGATGAACAATGCTCCTAAACAATCAACGGCTCCCGCTCATTCTAACACTGGTGGCGGGAGCCGCTATGCTCGGTACGACAGCCTGGCAGGGTTTTAGTTTCTGGTCCGGAGAAAGTGACCAGGCTGTTGATGCCAGCGTATCTGCAGAAGGTCGGGCATTCCCCGCTGAAGTTAAAGTGCCCAGTGTCAGTCTGGCCTCTATTGACCTGTTTGGCTCGCCATCATTAACTGAGAATAACCAGGTAGTTGATACTGAAAACCTGCCAGAGACAAATCTGCGCCTGTATCTCAGGGGCGTAATGGCGGCCGAAGGTGAATTCCCCGGCAGTGCGCTCATCGAAGACAGCAAGAACAAGACTGAGGCTTATCTGGTGGGGAACGAGTTACCGGGGAATGCAATACTGCGGTCTGTTTTTCCAAACCGTGTAATCATTGATCGACAGGGCAAGCTCGAAAATCTTTTCTTTCCCGAGTCAGACGATCGTTCTGGTGTGTCATTTGCCGCTGAAAGTGAATCCATCCCTGAGCCGCAAATCGTCAGTGAGCCGAGCTCTGTCTTGCCGACTCCGGCTCCCGCAACGCCAGGAGAAGAAGGACGCCGTGAGGAAATCCGGAAGCGGCTTGAACAACTCCGTGAACGCCTGAGAACGAACAATTAAATGTTTACAAACCAACCTGATAATGGCGGCAAATGACATCCTCTTTGACGCTAACCGACATAGGTCCCCGCCTGAAAGGCATTAGAATACTCTCCCGTTATTACTAAACAATAAAGGAGTAATCTGATGCGACGCTGGAATGGCTGGGGCGACGAAAATTTTAATCTGGATTTGCCTGAACAAGGCCAGTCATTCCTCGCTGAACGTATTGGTGAAGGCAAACCGCTTTCTGACGCGTCTTTAGCTTCGGTTTGTGCGTCCGTACCTGAGACACGCCTGCCCGCAGACGAAAATGTAGCCTCACTCATAGATACAACTCCGGAATGCCGCGCGAGGCATGCAAGAGGCCAAAGCCTATCAGACTGGCTGGCAATGCGCAGTGGGAATTTCGGTGTTTTCCCTGATGGCGTCGCCCTTCCCAAAAGTAACCGGGATGTTCAGAACCTGCTTCAGTACGCCGGGAAAAACGGCATTCAAGTAATTCCCTATGGTGGTGGCACCAGTGTTGCGGGCCATATCACTCCGACAGACAGTGGCGCTCCCATTCTGACTATCGACATGGGTGCCATGAATCAACTGCTGGACCTGGACAGACAAAGCCAGATAGCAACGTTCGGTGCAGGCACGCCAGGGCCATTGGTGGAGTCTCAACTCCGCGCTCATGGCTACACCCTTGGGCACTTCCCACAATCCTTTGAGCTGTCTACTATCGGCGGCTGGGTGGCGTCCCGTTCGAGCGGACAACAGTCGCTTCGCTATGGCCGGATTGAGCAACTGTTTGCTGGCGGGCGAGTCGAAACTTTCAAAGGCACTCTTAACCTGCCAACAATACCCGCTTCCAGCGCAGGCCCGGATATACGGGAAATGATTCTGGGCTCTGAGGGCCGCCTGGGAATAATCACCGAGGTGAAAGTTCGCGTTAGTCGGCTGCCAGAAAAAGAAACGTTCCACGTTGTTTTCTTCCCAAGCTGGGATCAGGCACGCACTGCCTGTCGCAAAATCGTGCAGAACAGAACACAGTTATCCATGCTGCGCCTCAGCAACGCGATTGAAACCGAAACCCAGCTCGCCCTGGCAGGCCACCCGCGTTTGATTGGCCTGCTTGAACGCTTCCTTTCACTTCGGGGAGCCAGCACTGGCAAGTGCATGATGACGTTTGGTATTACCGGCACCAGCCATCAGTGCAAAAGCAACCTGCAGGAAGTTCGCCAGATATGTGCAAAATACAAAGGCGTGTATACCGGCACTAAACTCGGCGAAAAATGGGCAGAGAAACGCTTCACCATGCCCTATCTGCGCGAAACGATGTGGAAGATGGGATACGCTGTAGATACCCTGGAAACCGCAACAGATTGGGACAACGTCGATAATCTCCTGGAACTGATGGA
Organism: Marinobacter sp.; assembly: GCA_035497695.1. Taxonomy (GTDB): domain Bacteria; phylum Pseudomonadota; class Gammaproteobacteria; order Pseudomonadales; family Oleiphilaceae; genus Marinobacter. The sequence continues at coordinate 6,518 of DATJDA010000199.1, forward strand.
AGGAAGTCTGCGTAGTGTGTTGAATAATAAACAAGAATCGACACATGTTTTTACTCACCTGTCGCACTTTTACGGCCAGGGCAGCAGCATCTACACCACTTATGTGTTCCGGGTTGCAGACACCTACGAAGAAACTCTGGCTCGTTGGAAGGCGCTTAAGAACACCACCTCCGAACTTATTGTTAACAACGGTGGCACGATCAGTCATCAACATGGTGTTGGTAAAGATCATGCACCCTTCCTGCCTGTAGAAAAAGGCGAACTGGGAATGCTGGCCATTCGCTCACTATGCAATACGTTTGACCCGGACGCACTGCTAAACCCGAAAACACTGGTGGATTAATTATGTCCACCAAACGGCAGGCGGTGTTAGCCAAACTGAAAACCGGCAATATGACATTTGATGTTGTGGTGATCGGTGGCGGGATTACCGGCGCCGGCGTGGCGCGCGAGGCCGCAGGCAGTGGCCTGCGCACCCTGCTCGTGGAGCAAAAAGACTTTGCCTGGGGTACCTCAAGCCGATCTTCAAAAATGGTTCATGGTGGGCTTCGCTATCTTGGCAGCGGGCAGTATAGCCTTACCCGCGATGCGGTTCACGAGCGCCAGCGGTTAATGGACGAGGCTCCGGGGTTGATTGACCCACTCCGATTTATCATGCCTCATTTCCGGCGTCAGTTCCCCGGCCCGCACCTGTTTCAGCTATTACTCCGTATTTATGACCGGATTGCACGAACCCACTCTCGTCAGTATCTGAAGCCTGCTGAAACCATGCACTGGATACCCGGGCTTGCAGCAGAAAATTTTATTGGTGCCAGCGGTTTTACCGATGCCGTGACCGACGATGCCCGGCTGGTTCAACGTCTTATTGCAGAGGCCCGACGAGATGGAGCCCTTTGCCTGAACTACGTAAAAGCGCTGCAGGTAATGCGTACTGGCGAGAAGGTTTCCGGTGTTCAGATTCAGGCAGAAGAAGATGACTTGCCCTTCAGCGTATCTGCTCGATTAGTTATTAACGCAACGGGAGCATGGGCCGGCAAAGTCCAGTCCGCCTCCGGAGTTGGCAAAACAATCAATGTCCGACCTCTTCGGGGTAGCCATATAGTACTACCCTGGGCACGCTTGCCTGTTTCCTGCTGTGTATCCCTGATGCATCCCATTGATAAGCGCCCGGTATTTGCCTTTCCCTGGCTGGGAACGACCGTGCTTGGCACAACGGACCTGGATCACGCCGGAGATATTGATCAGGAACCGGTCATATCCTGTGCCGAAGTAGACTACCTGTTAGCGATTGCTGACCGGCTGTTTTCCGGGCATCACATCGCGCGTACAGACATCGTATCCACATGGGCCGGGGTTCGCCCGGTGATTACCGATGGCACTGGAAAAGCGCCCTCCAAAGAGAACCGCGAGCATGAGTTCCACCAGAACAATGGCCTGATCAGCGTAGCGGGCGGGAAGTTGACAACCTTTCGTTTGATTGCACGTGAAGCGCTTAAACGCGGGCTGGGCAGCGATAAAAATGATGCGCCACTGCGCGATGAAAGCCTGCCAGTGTTCACTCCTGCACCTGATCAGAAACGCCCAAAATACCTCTCACATCTGACGTGGCACCGTTTGAAAGGTTATTACGGACCAGATCTGGAGCAGGTTCTTAACACTACTGTTGACACAGACAGCACCGTAACGGCGGGCTGTGACCTTACCTGGGCTGAAGTTTACTGGGCTTGCCAGAACGAAGATGTGCTACATCTTGATGATCTGATGCTTAGACGTACCCGGTTAGGCCTGATATTACCGGATGGCGCGAAAGCCTTGTTCCCGGCTTTGAAAGAACACTGTCAGCCACTGCTGGGCTGGAATGATAATAAATGGAACCGCGAAATAAGCCGTTACCTCGACATTCGGGAACGGGCTTATTCGTTACCCATCAGAGAACCCTGCCATGCGCGCTGAACCACTGATTTTTACCATCGATAATGGCACTCAAAGTGTCCGTGCCCTGTTGTTTGATGCAGAAGGTAATCTGGTAGGAAAAGGCAAACAGGAGATTGAACCTTATTTTTCAGTGCAGCCGGGCTGGGCAGAACAACACCCCGAATATTTCTGGGAGAGTCTCGGCAAAGCCTGCAAGCTGTTGTGGAGCACAACAGATGCGCTTCCAGAACAAATCGTAGCCGTTACCGCGACCACTCAGCGGGGCACCGTCATTAATCTCGACAAAGACGGAAAACCCCTGCGCCCGGCTATCATCTGGCTGGATCAACGCCACGCTAAAGTGGACACCCCTGTTAAAGGTATTTGGGGCTGGTTATTCAAACTGGGGCGGCTAGAGAGCACCATCAACCGCATTCGCGAGAAAACCCAGGCCAACTGGATTGCCCAAAATCAACCTGAGATCTGGGAAAAAACCAAGCATTTCCTGCTGTTATCAGGTTATCTTAACTATCGGCTAACGGGGCAATTTCGTGATTCCACCGGTGGTCAGGTCGGGTATTTGCCCTTTGATTACAAGAAGCATCGTTGGGCAGGCCCAAAGGACTTCAAGTGGCTCCTTATGCCTGTGCGCCGAGACATGCTGCCGGAACTGGTGCAACCCGGGGAGAAACTTGGTGAGCTCACGAGGGAAGCCGCCGCTCATATGGGGCTTCCGGCCGGGCTTCCTGTTATTGCATCGGCATCGGATAAGGCCTGTGAAATCCTGGGCTCGGGTGGTTTGACACCGGATATCGGGTGTATGAGTTATGGCACCACAGCCACCATTAACACCACAAATAAGCGCTATATTGAGCCAATAAGGTTAATGCCCTCCTATCCTTCTGCTCTTCCCGGTCATTTTTCAACCGAGATTATGATCTATCGGGGCTTCTGGATGGTTAGTTGGTTCAAACGGGAATTTGGCCTGCGGGAACGCAAAATAGCCGAGCAACGCAATATCGAGCCGGAGGTGCTGTTTGACGAACTGGTGCAATCGGTACCGGCAGGCTCAATGGGCCTTATGCTCCAGCCTTACTGGTCGCCGGGCGTGAAACAGCCTGGCCCCGAGGCCAAAGGCTCAATTATCGGCTTTGGTGACGTACACACCCGCTCTCATATTTATCGGGCTATTCTTGAAGGCCTGGCCTATGCACTGCGGGAGGGCAAAGAAAAAATTGAAAAGCGGAGCGGAGTAAAAATTAAAACCCTGCGCGTTGCCGGTGGAGG
>DATJDA010000200.1:0-8156 GCA_035497695.1 Marinobacter sp.
AGCGTATTGTAGATTTTGGTGCGTTTGTGAACATTCTGCCTGGTAAGGATGGGCTTGTGCACATTTCCCAGATTGCAGATCACCGCGTAGAGAATGTGACTGACGAGCTGAGCGAAGGTCAGGAAGTTCTGGTTAAGGTTCTTGATGTTGATAACCGTGGCCGTGTGAAGCTGTCTATGAAAGAAGTTAAGGAAGGCGAGCAGCCGACTGACTTCGCAGACTGATAGCTAAGCGCTAGACAGCCTTAAAGGAAACCCGCCTTTCTTATAGATTGGCGGGTTTTTTTGATTTTAATTCGGGGCTGGTCGATATTGGGGCAAAGCCTTTCAAAACACGCTCGAGCACATCCATGTGACGCTTGGGCTACGCCATCCATGGCTTCGCACAGTTTTGAAAGGCTTTGCCCCAATACCGGCGGTCTGAAGTTTTAGTTTTGATCGATAAATTTCAAGACAGATTCTTTGTACGCAGGGAGTATGAAAGTAGCGGCATGAGGAGTGTCTGTTCGCAGAAATTGCTTTGGCTCTTTTGCTGCTTTATACAACGCCTGTCCATGGTGAAAGGGGATAACACCATCTCTTACACTATGAATGATCATAACCGGTACCGGGCTGATATAGGCAATTTCATTCACGCCTTCGTAATCATCGGTAATGGTCCAGCTCAGAGGAATCTGGAAAGCCCAGGTTAGCCAGAAATCTCCAAGTTTCTCCCGTGCAATTGAGCGGAAACCAGAAAAGGTTCCGTCGAGGACTACGGCGCTAAAAGATGGCTGTTTAGCTCGTTTTTGCCATTCGCTTGCCAAGGTTAGACCAAGTGCGCCGCCCAGGCTTTGACCAAGCAGGATGATAGGTGTGTTCTGAGCGTCTGGCTGTTGTGCGAGCCAGCGCATACCGGTTTCAACATCGAGAAGGGCTCCCTCAATATCGGGCGCGCCGGTAGATTTACCGAAGCCTCGATAATCAAGGGTGAATACGTTGTAGCCTTCTGCTGGCAGCCACGCAACGTTCAGTATATGGCTACTGATGTTTTGGGCGTTACCGTGCAGGTAATAAACGGTTCCTTTGACAGGACCTGATGTTTCGTCTGCCGGTAACCACCAGCCGTTAAGAGTTTCGCCATCTATCGTGTCCAGGTAGATGTCTTCATAGCTCATGTTGAGGCGGTCAGGGGTGATGTAGGTGACCTTGTCTGGAAAGAAGAACAGCCCACTACAACCACCCAATAAAGGCAGAGTGGTCGCCAGCAAGAGTGCGATGAACGTGTGCTTTAACTGTGTCCAGCTCAAAAATATGCGTGGAGTCCTGCGTGCCATATGCTTTGATACCTGTCGTAGTGATCTTCCCGGGTAAATTCGGTAAACAGGCTGAACTCCCTACCGATATGCCAGTCTGCCTTAAGATAGGCCTGATCCTGACGGTGCTGGCTACTAACAATCCACGCTTTGGTTTTTGCTCCTGCCATAAGACTGAAGTGGCTGCTTTGATGCAGTAAACCAAAGTCTGCACCCGGAGCAGCGTCGTAGCCCCTGTTCAGGTCGTTATCAATTTCCAGATCAGCGGTAGCAAGGGCGAATATTTGTACCTGGCTGCCAAGCTCCCAGCTACCGCCGGCACCACCTTCAAGGTAGGGGGTGAGAACGCGCCTGGTGCCTGTGTCTGTTCGGCGCCCCCCGAACCCGACCTGCCATGACAAGGGCGAGAAAAACTGATCTCTGGGGCTCAGGGAGCGGATTTCTACTCCTGTGAGCTGCTCAAGCTGTAGTTTATGAGCGTCAGTGTAGTAGCGGGCATCCAGTCTCAGAAACTGAAGTTGCGCACCTTTCCGGTAACCGTCTGGTGGGTCGAGCAGGTCATGATAGGCTGGCCGGATAGTCAGTTGGATAAATTCCTGGTGAGCCTGCTGGCCTGCCCCCACGCTTAGCCGGAAGGTGTCGTGTCCCTGATCATCCCGAATCGTCGGGGCAGGTGGAGTTCCGGGAGGAGCGATACCGTCAATTTTGCTGCGTTCGCTGAGCAGGCCATAGGATAATGGCGCTGCTGTTTCCCGGGGCCAGCCTTCCGCTTCACTCTGGTAGCGTACGTAATCGTAGGTCGCATCCAGCACATGTGCTCGCTCCTCCGCACCGAGTTTACGGAGTTCGCTGTCGTCTGGTTTCACATAGCCGTTGGCAATGGCTGCTGCCAGCGTCCGCTGTTCATCGGACAGTTGTGAGAGGCTGTAGGCAACGGATGTAGTGGCAGAGGGTCGATAGTTAACGCTGCTGACCAGACCTTTATCAACAACCCAGCGAACCGTATCTGAGGGTATGGCATGGGTGCCGACTTCATCGAGAAGGTTGGTGCCAGGGCGGGCCACGTCTATCAGCGCAAGCAACCGATAGGCGCAGTTTTCATCCAGAAAGTAATAGTCAAAATTCCGCTCACGAATTTCCCAGGCGTGGGCGAGCATCATGCCAACCTCTTCGGAACTCAGGTTCAGCGTGTATTCCCAAAGATCGCGATGCTCAATATCGGAGTACAAGCGGATTTTCTCGTAGTAGGGCTGGACGGAAGTAATGCCGGGATAACCGCCAAAAATACCTTTGTAGGCAAACATCAATTCATTTTCGTGGGCGGAAGCGTCAGCGGCATAAGAGATAGTGCTGGCCAGCAACAGATTGGTTTCTTCGTCATCCTGGGGTGGGTCCAGCCGCAAAAAGGTGTGCCCAAACATGGAAGACGGACTATTAAGATAGGAGGCCGCAAACACCAGAGTAACCGTTTCGGTATTCAGTGTCTGAACCCAATCCTCATACGCCGGGCAGTCTATAGGAGGCAGGGTTAGCCCTAGCTTCTCCTGCAGCCACAAGGTTCTGGCCGGGAACCGGCAGCGGGCGTGCTGATCTCCACCTCCTGGTTGCTGAATAGCCTCGAGGGTTGCGTCCAGCTCGGCTTTTGGAGAGTGTTTCCCGTTATCACTTAAAAAAAATGCAGAATCATCTGCCTGGCTGGTGAAACCGCTGCCGAAAACATTCGCGCGATAATGGCCAAGTTCAAGCCACACCGGTTGCTGGTGAAGTGTATCCGGTGCCGGTGAATGCGAAGGAGAAGCAGCATGAACAGATACGGTAAAGGCAAGCCAGAGTAGGGCAGGCCCAATACGAAGCGAGTAGCCCATGAGTGGTTAATGCGCCCGATATTTAACGAAAAGTTAAAGAAAGTAATGCGCCGTCCATGGCGCATAAGCATTCCTTTGCATGAAGCTGGTTATTAGGCAGCGACGTACTTGCTCAGAGAATCATTTTTCTCCAGCAGGGCAACAATTGCGTCTACCGCTTCACCTGATGTGGTATCAGAGCTAGGGAAGATAGTGGCAAAATTATCCTGAAGAAGCTTGCGGAAGGCGTCCTTGTCGGCAGAGTCTACGCCAAGAAGTACGGCCAGGGTGTCGAGGTTTTCGCCAGCGCCACGAGACATGTCACGAGCTACTTTGTCGACGTTGCCATTCATGTACAGAGCCATGGACTGAACAGACTGGTTAGTCTGGCAACCCAGAGTACCAGTAGTCATACCAAAGGTCTGATTACCAAAAGTACCGTTAGTGGTGGCTGCTAATACGTGGGGAGCAATTCCTGATTGTCCTTTCCAGATCATGGCGCCAACGCCACATCCTGGCTGTGCAAAAACTAAAGAGGAAGCACTGAGTAAAATCGCACCTGCGATCAGTTTTTTCATTATCCACTCCTTTTTGTGGTAATAGCTGTCGTCGCATACCACGTTGGCCGTTGATGGCGCTTAATAACGTGGGCACGGCCCTGACCATTTTATGGAAGCAGGATGACCGTCTCGCTGAGTATAGATCAATATGAAAGTTTGTCGCGAATCTTGTGTGTTGTTTTTCCAAGTAATTGCATGGTGCAGCAAATAGTTACATATTTATTTTTCTTAATTATCTATAAGGTTTGAAAACGCTTCATTCCAGTGCAGGCATTTTTCAGCCGCCCAGATAGGCCTCTCGCACTTGTGGATTGTTTAGTAAGTTTTTACCTGTGTCGTGTAGGCGAATCTTGCCAGTTTCCAGAACGTATCCCCGGTCGGCCAGATTCAGCGCCTGGTGGGCATTTTGCTCCACGAGGAATACCGTAATGCCTTCGTCCCGAAGATGACCAATAATGTCGAATATCTGTTTGATGATGAGTGGTGCAAGGCCCAATGAGGGCTCATCCAGGATAATCATGCGTGGTTTGCTCATCAAAGCCCTGCCAATGGCAAGCATCTGTTGTTCGCCACCAGACATGGTGCCAGCACGCTGATTTTCACGTTCTTTCAGGCGTGGAAAAAGTGCGTAGGCACGGTCCTGGCTTTTGCGGACTTCAGCTTTGGTGTTGAAAAAACCACCCATGTGCAGGTTTTCTTCTACCGTCAGCCCTGAAAAAATCCGGCGACCTTCAGGAACAATAGCAATACCCGAACGCATGATCTCGGCAGTGGGAACACGGGTAATATCACGACCTTCCAGAATAATGCGTCCGGAACTGGCTTGCGGCGTACCGCATACGGTCATCAGCAGTGTTGTTTTGCCTGCCCCGTTGGCGCCAATAAGGGATACGATTTCCCCTTTGTTTATCTCAATAGATACCCCGTGCAACGCCTCGATCTTACCGTAGTGGGTGTGGACATCTTCTAGTACTAGCATGATTTTTCCTCAGGCCTCGCCCAGGTAGGCTTTGATCACGTCGTCGTTCTGTCGGATTTCATCCGGAGTGCCGCACGCTAGCGGACGGCCCTGGTTAATGACATTAATTCTGTCGGAAATGTCCATAACCAGGCTCATGTCGTGCTCAATCAACACCACGGAAACGTTGTAATCCTCTTTCAGACTGACAATCAACTGGTTGAGATCTTTGGTTTCCGCCGGATTAAGACCCGCTGCCGGTTCGTCCAGCATCAGCAGTTTGGGTTCCGTAACCATGCAGCGGGCAATCTCCAGCCTGCGTTGCTGGCCATAGGCGAGGTTGCCTGCTTCCCGATTGGCCGTGTCCATCAGACCAATTCGATCCAGCCAGTAGGCTGCCCTCTCCAGTGCTTTTTGTTCCCGCTCCCGATAGTCAGGTGTTTTCAGCAAGCCGGAAATCAGGTTTGTGTTCAGGTGGCGGTGCTGGGCTACCAGTAAATTTTCCACAACCGTCATCTGAGTGAACAGCCGAACATGCTGAAAGGTTCTCACCATGCCCATGAGGGAGATTTTATGATCCGGCTTGCCCTGTATTTCCTTTCCCTGAAAAAGAATTTTGCCACCGGTAGGTTTATAAAAACCGCTCATGCAGTTGAACACGGTGGTTTTTCCGGCGCCATTAGGGCCAATAATAGAAACAATTTCCCGTTCTTTTACGTCCAGAGACACTTGATCTACTGCGAGCAGGCCGCCAAAGCGCATGGACAGATTCTGTACTTCAAGCATCGTCCGTCACTCCTGCTTTTTGAGTGTGATATGTATGCGGCGCATTGGCATGAGGCCCTGGGGCCGCCAAACCATCATCAGTACCATCGCAGCACCGAATATCAGCATGCGGTATTCAGAGAATTCCCGGGCCAGCTCGGGCAGGATGGTAACCGCGATAGCTGCCAGCACCACGCCAACCTGAGAGCCCATGCCGCCGAGAACCACGATAGCAAGAACGATGGCCGACTCAAGGAAGACAAACGACTCAGGGCTGATAAAGCCCTGTTTGGATGCGAACACAGTGCCTGCGAATCCGGCAAAGAATGCGCCAATAGTAAACGCGGAAAGTTTTACCGCAGTGCGGCTTAAGCCCAGCGAGCGAGATGCGATTTCGTCATCCCGCAGTGCCTCCCACGCGCGCCCTACAGGCATGCGCATAAACCGGCGAATAACCAGGGCAGTGAACACAGCCAGAACAAGAGCGATCATGTACAGGAAAATAACCTTATGTTCGCTATTGTATGCAATGCCAAAGGTTTCGTGGAAGGACGTGTTGCCTGGCTCTTTGACTCTGCGACCGAATTCCATGCCGAACAGGGTTGGATCGGGAATGTTTCCGATGCCGTTAGGGCCGCCTGTCAGGCTGGTCCAGTTATTCAGAAGAATTCGAATAATCTCACCAAAGCCAAGGGTAACGATGGCCAGATAATCACCTCGTAACCGAAGCACCGGGAAGCCAAGTATCATGCCGGTCAGGCCTGCAAGCAGCGCGCCTATTGGCAAGGCCATCCAGAAAGATATGCCAGTGTACTGGGACAGCAGGGCAAAGGTGTAAGCGCCGACGGCATAAAAAGCTACGTAGCCAAGATCCAGCAAGCCGGCCAGCCCGACGACGACGTTCAGCCCCAAGGCCAGCATAACGTAGATCAGCACCAGTGTGGCCAGGTCGACGGAGCCGCGTGAGACGAAAAATGGCCAGAACAGAGCAAATACAACAAATCCCAATAGCACCCAGGACTCAATTTTTGCCCGCCTGTTCTCTGCCATAGGCTCTTTTTCAACCTTTGGCAGTGGTCTGGGGATTTTTTGCAAAATGGCCATGACGTTGTCCCGGAATAACTGAAACAGGAAAACAATGACAACGGCCAGCAGAATCATGGCAACCGTGAATGCATCGGCGCTGTTAAGGATGATGTTGACACCCTCAGCTTCGAGATCAAGACCAACGATAGGGTAGGCAATGATGAGCGTGATAAACGCACAAAAGAGTGCGTGTTTAAGGTTGTGAGCAGGCATCAGATCTTCTCAACCTCCGGTTTGCCAAGCAGGCCGGTGGGTTTGAACAACAGAATAAGGATCAGCAGACCGAAAGACACAACGTCTTTGTATTCTCCGCTGAGATAGCCCGAAGTCATACTTTCAGAAATGCCAAGGATCAGTCCACCCAGCATGGCGCCCGGAATGCTGCCTATACCGCCGAGCACTGCCGCGGTAAATGCTTTAAGGCCAGCGATAAAACCGAACAGTGGATCGATCGAACCGTAATACATACCCAGTAACAGACCTGCTACGGCAGCCAGGGCAGCACCGATAATAAAGGTCGCTGAAATAATCCGGTTGGTGTCGATACCCAGCAGGCTGGCCATGCCCAGATCCTGGGAAACAGCCCGGCAGGCACGGCCAATACGGGAGCGTGAAATGAACAGGGAAAGTGCCGACATGCAAATCAGTGTGGTGATAAATATGGTGATCTGCATATAGGACAGAGACATTCGGAACGAACCAATTTCGCCAAACCGAAAACCGCCGTCGATCAGTGCCGGAAAGCCTATATTCCGTGAACCCTGGGCGAGATGCACATAGTTCTGCAGGAAAATGGACATGCCAATGGCAGAAATCAGTGGGATCAGGCGATGCCGTCCACGAACCGGCCGGTAGGCAACCCGTTCTACGGCCCAGCCCATAGAGGCAGATACGATCATTGCACAGACAAGGGCAATAACAAGTATCAGTGGTAGCCAGGTAACACCGAGACTGGCAAGGCCAGTAATCGTAATAAGCGAGGTGTAGGCACCAATCATGTAGATTTCACCATGGGCAAAGTTAATCATGCCAATGATGCCGTAAACCATCGTGTAACCGATGGCGATCAGGGCGTATGCGCTCCCGATCGTCAGCCCGTTAATGAGCTGTTGAGAGAAGTACAGGAGGTCTTGCATTGTTTTGGGACTCCGAAAGCCTGCCCCCTTCACAGCCTCATTGTCGAAACGGGATATTCGCACCGACAATGGACAGGATCAACAGGAGCCTAGAAAAACACCTTCTCCCGGATCGCGGTGAGAAGGTGTTCTCATAATTACCGTTAGTTAACGATTCGGGCTCAGTTTACCGGAGTTTTGCTTCCATCTGAATGCCATTCGTACACAACAAACTCAAATGACTTCATATCGCCAGCTTTATCGTATTCCACAGTGCCGATTGGAGTCTCGAAAGTGCCGCTACGAAGAGCTTCTGCCACTTTCTCCGGCTCTGTTGATTTCGCCTTCTCAATACCCTCTGCAATCAGTTGAACGGCTGCATAGGAGGTGAGAACGAATGGGCCAGAGGGGTCTTCACCCTTAGCGTTGAATGCCGCTACCAGTTCCTTGTTTGAATCTTTCTGCTCAAAAGCGGGTGGCAGTGTTACCAGCAGTCCTTCAGAGGCTTCACCGGCGATGGTGTTGATATCTTTG
>DATJDA010000201.1:0-6942 GCA_035497695.1 Marinobacter sp.
CTCATCAAGGCGCTTCAGAAAGGCCTCAAACTCCCGCTGGCTCTGGGTAACAGCCGCTAATACAAGCTCTGCAACATGATTCAGGCCTTCCCGCAGCTCACCCCAGTCATCACTGGACAGCAGAGCCTGTTGCAGCCCGCGTGCACTGGCTTCGGCTGCCGGGTCAAGGGATATCTGGTCAAGCAGGTTGCCCAGCAGCTCCCCTACCCGGCGGGCTATACGCAAGCGCTGACTTTCATTTGCCAGATCCTCGCTATCACCCGGCACACCTCTGCGTTCGGAGGGCGGCACTGGCTCAACGCGAGACGGCTGGGCTCCAGAACCGACGGATGGCTCATCTAGACGCGCAACCTGGAAGTCGATCTGTTCCTGCAAATCCCGCCAGGCATCAGGGTCTATTTTCTTCCTGCGCAGATCTTCACGAACCCGGTCAAGAAGCTGGTCCAGTTCGGGCCTTTGACCTTTCGATGCCAGGCTGGTGCGCACCAGCATTCGCGTCAGCGCATTACGCTCAGCCTTCCACTTTTGCTCCTGATCATCCGCCGACTCAATTTCCTGAAAGTATTTCTCTTTCCAGGATTCATCCGGTGCCATTGGCCGCCCTCGCATTATTCTTTTTAGCCACATAAAATCATCAACCAAATAATGTCGTGCCGAATTTCAGTTGCGCCCTAGTCATTTGTTATCTTTGCTTCCGGCTTCAACCCACCATGCTGGCGACGAGCCCGGGGATGACTCTGATCGTACACTCGGGCCAAATGTTGAAAATCAAGGTGAGTATAGACCTGAGTGGTTGCTATGTCCGCATGACCAAGGAGCTCCTGCACTGCCCGGAGATCGCCGCTGGACTCCAGCATATGACTGGCAAACGAATGGCGCAGCAGGTGCGGATACAACTTCTGATCTGCACCTTTTACAATTCCCCAGCGGCCAAGCCGCGCCTGAATGCTACGATGACTAAGCCTCCCACCTCGCCGGCTTACAAACAATGCCTGTTCATGCCCCGGAGCCAGCTCTGCCCTCACAGACAGCCAGGCAGCCAGTGCCCTCAAGGCCTTGCGACCGACCGGCAGAATTCGTTCTTTGCTACCCTTGCCCATTACCCGGATCTCACCGCCCACTGGATCTATCGAGCCAAGATCCAGCCCCGCCAGTTCAGCCAGGCGCAATCCCGAAGAGTACATGAGCTCAAACATGCAGAGATCCCGCACCTCTAAGGGATCGTCAGGGTGGGCATCCAGCAGGTGATTAAGCTGGTCAACATCTACCACTCCAGGCAAGCGCCGACCACTTTTCGGAGCTTTTATATCCAGAGCGGGATTGTCGGTGACCAGGCGTTCCCGTAACAGGTATTGATAGAAACGACGAGTTGCAGACAGGTGCCTGGCAATACTGCGGCCGCCAAGCCCTTCACGGCTCAGCACAGCAACATAGCGCCGGATGTCATGGGAGGAAACCCGATGCCATCCATGGTGCTGACTCGTATTAAGCCAGGTGGCCAGGCGAATCAGATCATGCTGATAACTGCTGCATGTGCGGGGAGAGTGCCTTTTTTCAGAGGCAAGATGTTCAATAAACGAGACAAGAGGATCTGCGAGCTCCGCAGGCAGCTCTATCGGCTCTCTTGCCTCTGACACGTTAACGCGCCTCGGTAGCGATATCCGCAACCAGGGCCGTGGCCGTGTGACGGCAAACCATGGGAGGTAACAAGCGGCTCAGCGTGTCGCTGATGTAGCTGAGAAACAGCGAGCCCATACTCTGGTCAAAGTAGCCCGGCTGGCAGCTGCCAACAGCAAATACCCCCACCAGGCCGTCTGCCCGCAATGGCACCAGAGCCACCGACGCTATAGGCTCATCGCGATTGGGAAACAGAAACTCCCGCTCGCTTTCCCGAAACTGGCCACACACAGCGCGCTCACCATCCAGCAGGCTACCAAGGCGCTCCTGCGCTTCCGCCGGGCTGACGACATGAAGCGCACCCTGGGAAACCTCCGACAGCTCAGTGTCACTGAACAACAGCACCGATGAGGCATCAAGGTTGAAATCCCCACGAATACTGTCATCAATTGCTGTCGCCATATCGTTCAATGTGCGAGCTTCAATCACCTGCATCAGCAGGCGTTTACTTTTTTCAAACAGACGGTCGTTATGGCGAGCTATGGCCACCAGCTCGACCAGCTCTCTGCGTAATGTATCCCGCTGCTCACGGAACAGGTGCACCTGGCGTTCGACCAGAGAAATCGCACGGCCGCTGTCATGGGGCAGGGTCAGGCTGCGCAACAGTTCATCCTGATCCAGAAAGAAGTCAGGATTAGCGCTCAGATAGTCTGTCACCTGCTCTCTGGTTAGCTTTCCGGCCTTCTTTTGGGCCGTTAGTTCTGTCATCGTACACTCCTGATATCAGGATCGTTGTCTGGATGGCCGGCCAGTTTTTCGGCGACGACCTGTGTTTCCGCCGGGCAACCGCAACTGCCCCTCGAATACGCTGGCAGCCGGGCCTTCCATCATAACAGCGGTACCTTCACCCCGCCATTCTATGATCAGACGCCCACCCTTCAACTCCAGCTCTACCCGCTTGCCCAGCAAACCGCGCAGATACCCGGCCACCATGGCCGCACAGGCACCACTGCCACAGCCAGGCAACTCCCCCGCTCCGTGCTTATAAACCCGCAGCCGGGCGTGCGTCCGGTCAACAACCTGCAGACATGCAATATTAACTTGTGAAGGGAAACGGGGGTGGTTCTCAAACCGGGCCCCCAGCGTTACCAACGGGGCGGTATCAATATCGTCAACAATCAATACGCCGTATGGACTGCCAATGGCAACCACACTGAGCTCCAGATTTTCATCGCCGGCCGCTATCGGATAAATGATCTGTTGCTGATCGGCTATAAACGGTATTGCTTGCGGATTCAGTTCCGGCACACCCATATTGACCATGACCATGCCATCTTTGCCGACACGAAGTTCAAGAACCCCTGAGGCAGTTTGAACCCGAAGCGCTCTTTTGTTGGTTAACTTCTGGTCGCGAACGAAACGGGCAAAACAACGGGCACCATTAACGCATTGCTCCACTTCCGAACCATCGGCATTAAAAATACGATAACGGAAATCTGCATCCGGCAATCCTGGCGGCTCGACAACCAGCAACTGGTTAAAACCAATGCCAAAGTTACGATGTGCAAGCTCACGGATGGTTTCCGGGCGCAAATGGAATGGCTGGCTGATGGCATCTACCACAATGAAATCATTGCCTAAACCGTGCATCTTGGTAAATCTGAACAGAGGCACCGGCCCACGCCGCTGCTGATTTATATCCTGACTTTCAGTCATTCTGGCAGGCGGCTCTCAGGGGCAAGCTGATCTTCAATGGTTTCCCGCCGGCGCACCAGATGCGCCTGATCACCATCTACCATAATTTCTGGTGGACGGTTACGACTGTTGTAATTGGAGCTCATTACGAATCCATAGGCACCGGCAGAACGCACTGCCAGCAAGTCACCGGCCTGCAATCTCAATGGCCGGTCTTTGCCAATGAAATCTCCGGTTTCACAGACTGGCCCTACCAGGTCCCAGACTTTTTCCTCCACTTTCTGATGGGGTTTGACAGGAACAACCGACTGCCATGCACTGTACAGAGCAGGCCGGATCAGATCATTCATGGCCGCATCAATAATAGCGAAATTCCGGTACGCCGTGCACTTCAGATACTCAACCCGGGTTACCAGAATGCCGGCATTAGCCGCTATGGACCGACCTGGCTCCAGTATGATTTCAAGTTTCCGGTCTCCCATGCGCTCCAGCAGTGCTTTGACATACTCAGCCGGCTCGGGAGGCTGCTCCTGATTGTAGGTAACGCCCAGACCACCACCCATATCAATATGATGAATCCGGATACCTTGCCCCTCAAGCTCATCGACAAGAGCCAACACTCTGTCCAGTGCGTCCAGAAACGGCTCTACTGTGGTGAGCTGGGAGCCAATATGGCAATCAACACCCAGGATTTTCAGATTTGGTAATGCCGCCGCCCGTGCATAAATGGCCGGAGCTTCCGCGATATCAATTCCAAACTTGTTTTCTTTAAGCCCGGTGGAGATATAAGGGTGTGTACCAGCGTCAACATCCGGATTTACCCGAAGGGAAATCGGGGCCTTGACACCCAGTTCGCCGGCAACCTCATTCAAACGGTCAAGTTCGGCGTCGGATTCCACGTTGAAACAGCGAACACCAACCTCCAGGGCGCGTTTCATTTCCCAGGCCTGCTTACCAACCCCTGAAAAGACTGTCTTCCCGGCATAACCACCTGCTTTCAGAACCCGTTCCAGCTCACCCGCGGAGACAATATCAAACCCCGCACCAAGCCGCGCAAGCACACTGAGTACCGCAAGATTACTGTTGGCTTTCACCGCATAGCACACCAGATGTGGGCGGCCCTTCAAAGCATCGTCATAGGCCCGGTATTGGCGTTCAAACATGGCCCGGGAATACACATAGGCAGGGGTACCGAACTGCTCAGCAATATCGGAAACCGGCACACCTTCGGCGTAAAGCTCGCCGTCGCTGTAATTAAAATGATCCATGATTTTCCTGATTCGTTAAATGTGGTCGGGTGCCCGCATGTTACTTGCCTGACTCTTTTTTGCCGTCTGTTGCACTGCTGCCAGGCAGGGTGTTTGCCGGTGTCATAACAGCCGGGGCTGAGACTTCCGGATGGTCTCTGTACAAACCCCCTTTCTGGCCGCAACCGGCAAGTGCCGTCAACAGGACCAAAATAGTTGCTAGCGACTTCACAACACGCATTCTTATTACTCCCGGATGTACTCTGACAGAAGTATACCTGAGAGCTACTCGGTGCTGCGAGAAACAGGACACGTCAGCGACTGGCCTTCAGCGCCTGATTTAACGACTGTTCAAGCTCGGTACGATAATACAGGTACTGACTGGTCTGGATATCCTGCTGATAGATCTGCGGATCCAGATCATGGGGCAGATGAATATCGGTCAGATAAACCGGATAATGCTCAGAACTCTGACGCAATGAGCGAATATAGTGGGCTACTGCAGGAATCAGCCGATCACCATATTCCTGCACGGTAAACTCCTGATCGTCACAAAATATATCAAACCGAACCCGGCTCCCACCCTCCTGGACACCAACTGCCTGCACCTCAAGACCAGCCAACGGCCCCCCTGCATCATTGTCTGGCCGATACTCCGTTCGCCATTGGCCAGACCGGTTTACAACTTCAAAGCAGCGGACGCGAGAAAAACCGGTGGGAACATCGCTGTGACGAAGCATGCGCCGCTCAGTAAGGTTCTCCAGAAACCGCAATAACGGCACAAGCAAATAGCGTGGGTTACCTGCAGGTTGTTCCCAGGCCGCCAGCGAACCCAGCTCATCTACCACCCAGATACGCGCTCGCTCACCCCGAACGCTATAAAACACCTGAACATTGCCCGGCTCGCTGGCCTGGCAGACAGCTCTCAGGGCTGGGTCTTCCGTAACGGCATAACGATCAAGCACAACGGGCAAGTAGCGGTCTTGCGGTAAAGCCAAGTGGCTCATCAGGGCATCAAAACTGTTTAGCGCAATAAAACCGGGTTCTGTGCCATTAAACTGGAGAAGAAAATACCGCCGGTCAATTTCAATAACATATCGCAGTGGGTGTGGCCCGGCTCCACCCGCAAAAAACTGCCTGAGAACATCATTAAAAAGTTCCTGAACCCTGCGGGTGATAGCAGCGCCATGACCACGGTTATGGCTATGAACCTGAATATCCGGAATGTCTGATGGATTACCCGCCACCGAGGCCAGCACATTTTTCAGGCATTGAATGAGTGTATCGCCGGCAGCGTAGTGCTGCAGGCTGACCTCATGCCAACTGTTGAAAGTGATCTGGTCAATGGTGACAACCAGATTTTCCCGGCCTCCGCTGAAGCCGAGGGAGTCATGCCGGGCGCTGAGCTTGTGAAGGCCTTTTTCGGTCAGACTTGCCTGTGGATCGACACCCACATTGATGAGCAGCAGATGGCGCAGCGAGTACATAGCCCCGGTGAGCGCATCACGATCAGCAGACGGAACAGGGAAATCTAAAAATCCGGAGAGTGCATCCAGCATTTCCCGTAACTCACCCACCGTCGCAATACCCGGCCCCGCTCTCACATTCAGCCGGGTGGCGCGGGTAAGCAAGCCATTGCAGTAACACCACACCATTAGCTCAGCCAGATTTCCGGAACGCCGGATAACCGGTTTCCAGAAAGCATCTGCCGGATCTTCAAGATCCCGGTATAACAACCAGCCATCACCACCACTGCCCTGCTCTGACTGATGATGAAATGCCAGATTTTCTTCCGCCAGTGACGGGGCCAGTCCGGGATTAATCTGTTCTACCTTGCCGGCCTTTCGCTGAAAAGCCGCGTACAGCTTCCGGCCCAGCAGGTTTATATCACTGACACTGATTGTTGCCCGGGTATCATGCTCCCGGGCCATTTTCGACAATAACCGGTAACTGTGGGTAAATTCAGCCACAACGGTCCGGCGCAGCACCATGACATCTTCTGCTCGCCAGCGCTGGCGATTATCCAGATCGGTCAGTTGTTCTTCGTTCCAGCCCCAGCGATCTGTCAGCCCCGCCAGCAATTGCACCCGCCACTGCTCCGGCGTCGCGTCCGCCCGGGTCAGTGGCAGCCCGGCCTTCAGGTACAGGCTTCGGCGCACCAGATCCAGTCGTGTCAGCGCGTCAGAATCGATCAGCCAGCCTTCAATTCGCTCATACAGCAATACATATGGATCCAGCGCATCCGCGTTCGTAACACCATCAAAAATGGCCTGCTTGAACCGGCCAGATAACAGTGGTTGCTGCTGCGTGTATGCGTAACACTCAATCAACAGCAGTTTTAAAATGGACTTCCAGGGCGCATCAATACCCTTATAGAGTTGCC
>DATJDA010000202.1:0-2614 GCA_035497695.1 Marinobacter sp.
AACTGGCGCGCGCTGGCCACAACGTTACCTTGTTTGAAAAAAATGACCGGGTGGGGGGCTTGTTACGCTTTGGCATTCCGGATTTTAAACTGGACAAGGCTCATATAGATCGGCGAGTAGAACAGCTACAGGCAGAGGGTGTGAGCATTCGCACCAACACACTGGTGGGTGAGTTGCCAGTTGAAAGCAAGATTACCAACTGGGCTACCCAGAGCGTTTCCCCTGAAACCCTGATGCAAGAGTTTGATGCGGTGTTACTGACTGGCGGAGCTGAACAGTCACGCGACTTGCCGGTTCCGGGCCGGGAACTGGCCGGCGTGCATTTCGCAATGGAGTTTTTGCCACAGCAAAACCGCGTTAATGCGGGTGTGGCCATGCCCGAACAAATTCGTGCCGATAACAAACGTGTCATTGTTATTGGTGGTGGCGATACCGGATCTGACTGTGTTGGTACGTCCAACCGCCAAGGCGCGGTAGAGGTAGTACAGTTTGAATTAATGCCACGGCCACCCGAACAGGAAAATAAACCCTTAACCTGGCCTTACTGGCCTTACAAATTACGTACCTCTTCCAGTCACGAGGAAGGGTGCGAACGTGAATTCGCCATTGCGACTAAAGAATTTATCGGCAGCGAGGGAAAACTCACCGGCCTTAAAACGGTGCGGGTTGAAATGAGCCACGGCAAGTTTGAGGAGGTACCAAACAGCGAACAAATATGGCCAGCGGATCTGGTATTGCTGGCAATGGGCTTTGTTAGCCCTGTCGCCAGCGTGCTGGCTGGTTTTGGGGTTGAGCCGGACGCCAAGGGCAACGCCAGGGCAAGTGTTGATGCCCGCGGCGGGTATGCCACTAACGTACCCAAGGTATTCAGCGCGGGTGATATGCGCCGTGGTCAATCGCTGGTGGTTTGGGCCATTCGTGAAGGGCGTCAGGCGGCCCACGCAGTAGATGCCTTCTTGATGGGCACAACAACGTTGCCGCGTTAAATCCTACTTTGATAAAACGACTATGATTCGAATTAATGAACACTTTCAAAAACTGCAAACCAGCTATCTGTTTGCCACTATTAATCAGCGTATTCAGGTGTTTCAGCAACAACACCCGGAACGAGGGTTGATTCGTCTTGGTATTGGCGATGTTACCCAGCCGCTGCCGAATGCCTGTGTACAGGCTATGCACAAAGCGATTGATGAGCTTACTTCAAGCCAAACCTTCCGGGGTTATGGCCCGGAGCAAGGGTATGACTTTTTACGCACAGCCATTGCTCAGCATGATTTTCAGGCTCGCGGTGCCAACATAAGCGCAGACGAGATTTTTGTTAGCGATGGTGCCAAGTGCGATATTGGCAATTTTCAGGAGCTCTTTGCCCAGGAATTGCGGATAGCCATCCCGGATCCTGTTTACCCCGTGTATGTGGACACCAACGTCATGGCCGGGCGCACAGGGGTTAGCCAGGATGGCCGTTATCAAGGGCTGGTTTATCTTGAATGCCTGGCTGCGAATCAATACCTGCCAGCGTTGCCAACGGAACCCGTCGATTTAATCTATCTCTGTTTTCCAAACAACCCTACCGGTGCCAGCATCCGTCGCGAGCAGCTTAGTGCCTGGGTGGAGTACGCCCATACCCAGCAGGCGTTAATTTTATTTGATGCTGCGTATGAGGCGTTTATTCAGGATGACGATCTGCCCCATTCGATTTATGAAATTGATGGTGCCGAAAAGGTCGCCGTTGAATTCAGAAGCTTTTCAAAAACGGCCGGTTTCACAGGTGTGCGCTGTGCCTACACAGTAGTGCCAAAAGCTTGTAAAGCCTACACCGCTAAAGGCGAGGCAGTGTCGGTGCGCGATCTGTGGCTGCGCCGCCAGACCACCAAATTTAACGGCGTATCCTATCCGGTGCAGCGCGCGGCCGAAGCGATATACAGCCCGGCAGGCCAGGCTCAGGTGCGCGAGTTGATTCAGTATTATCTGAACAACGCCGCCTATATTCGGGCTGCCTTCCAGCGTATGGGGTTTCAATGTGTTGGTGGCGATAACTCGCCTTATATCTGGGTTCGGGTTAAGCAAGATGCATGGGCATTCTTCGATTTCCTGCTGAGTGAAGCCGGCGTTGTTTGTACGCCGGGCGTTGGTTTTGGCCGGTGTGGCGAACAGCATGTCCGGATAAGTGCTTTCAATCGCTTTGATCAGGTGCAAGAGGCCATGCAACGAATCGAAGCGGCCCTACAACATTCACCTCTGTAATCGGTATTGCTCATGCCTGTTTCTAATAATTTTCGCCAGCGCTTGTACCCCAAACTCTCTGACCTGGCCACCCGGTTTGGTACACCCTTTCATATTTATGACGAACAGGGCATTCGTGAAACGGGCCGTCAACTACAACAAGCCTTCTCTGAAGTGGCTGGCTTTCGCGAATACTACGCCGTTAAAGCACTGCCAAACCCCAGTGTTTTACGCATTATGGCAGACCTGAAATTTGGCTTTGACTGCAGCTCCATTGCCGAGTTGGTACTGGCCCGCCAGGCTGGTGGCAGAGGGGAGGATATTATGTTCACCTCAAACAACACCTCGCTGGCGGAGTTTATTGAAGCGCAGGCAGACGGTGGGTGTATTC
>DATJDA010000203.1:0-13775 GCA_035497695.1 Marinobacter sp.
CAAACGCAATCGCCTGAATCATGCCTCTGTGATGTTCTGTTGATTCCAGGTGTCGGGTACCGAACAGAATTGTAAAAACGGTAAGAACAAGAGTGATGTACCAGGCAGAGTCGCTCCATGCTGCGGTGCTTATCTGGGTGTGGCTAACACCGGTTTCCGAAAGTACATTAAAACCCATGGCAATTCCCTTTAGCTGCAGTGCTATGTAGGGAACGCTGCCAATGAGGGCAAATGCAGCAATCATTGCGGCCAGTAACTGGGATTTACCGTAGCGGGACGCAATGAAGTCAGCGATAGAGGTTGTGTTATTACGCTTGCTTATATAGATGATTCGGCGGAGTAGTGGTGCGCCAAATACAAAAACAAGCAGGGGGCCCAGATAGATGGGCAAAAAGCCGAGCCCTTCCTGGGTTGCGCGCCCTACGGCTCCGTAGAAAGTCCAAGAGGTAAAATAGACTGCAAGAGACAAGGCATAAATGTGGGTTCGGGTTCGTCTGCGTCGATAGAGTCCGGGATGCTTGTCACCGGCCCAGGCGATGACAAACAGGAGCGAGATATAGGTTATGGATATTAAAACCAGCAGCCAGACGTTAATCATATAACTGTGTACCCATAGACCCCGGGTGGTCTGCTATACCGCTATTAGTCGTTGCAGACTGTTCTCAGCAGAATATGGTTGTTATCAAGTAGCTTAATATTATCTACCATGGGGGTACCGTCAATATTCAGAGGCACCAGCTTTCTGGTCGCGCAGTTCAGGATATGGGTCCGATGAGATACGGTTTCTGTCAGACTTTGCTCAAAACGATACAAAATAAACCCTACCATATCCGGATTTCCTGTGTCCCGGTCTATGTTTTTGGTGTCAACGGTTGAGAAGGACGTGACGTAGGGGAAAACAAATGTCCAGGGCCGCCAAAAAATGGCGGCTGCCTGAGTATCTACAACGACAGCCCCCTCAGGCAGCCTGGATTGTTTGAGGTCGTACCAGGTGTACTCATTGAAGATAAGAAAGCCGAGCATGCCAGCTCCGGCGAAGACTGGAATAATCCACTTTGGGGCTTTTGAGCGAGTGGCTTTGCGGATGCCAAGAGCGATGCCGGCAGCTCCCAGCCCACAAAAAACAGTGGCAATGAATGACCAGAACATAAAGATGATTTCCTTAAGTAAAGAACGGGCCCCCCCAATGAGGAAGCCCGTTCAGTACAACCTGTTACTTCTGTGAATCAGGCCGTCTTCGTGCTCAGTGGCCGTGGGCCTCACCGGCACCCCGTGGATAACGAACGCTTTCAACCAGATTCTGGATCTCAACAGGCGGTTCCTTTGTAGCTCTTGCTACAACGAAGGCCACCGCAAAGTTGACGAGTGCACCAATGCAACCGACAGACAACGGCGAGATGCCCAGTACCCAGTTGTCGGCTGTATCTGGCAGGTTGTTGGTGCCTGCAATGAAGAACCAGCCCTTGTATATGAAGATGTAAGTGAGCGTAAAGGCCAGCCCCGAAAGCATACCAGCAATTGCACCCACGTTGTTAATACGCTTGGAGAATATGCCCATCATCAAGGTTGGGAACAAAGACGCTGCAGCAATACCGAATGCAAGTGCTACAACTTGTGCCGCGAAGCCGGGCGGATTTGCACCAAGCCATGTTGCAACAATGATTGCGACGGCCATAGATATTCGTGCAGCTTTCAATTCGCCCTTCTCACTGATATTCGGATTGATAGAGCTTTTGATCAAGTCGTGACTTACCGCCGAGGAAATGGCCAGCAGTAGTCCCGCTGCCGTTGACAGAGCCGCGGCAAGACCACCCGCTGCAATCAGACCGATAACCCAGCCAGGTAAATTGGCAATCTCCGGGTTGGCCAGTACCAGAATGTCCTGGTTAACGACCAGTTCATTACCCTTCCAGCCACGCTTCTCGGCTTCGGGTGTGAACGCTGCGTTTTTGTCGTTATATACCTGAATCAGCCCATCTTCATTTTTGTCGGTAAACTGAATCAAGCCGGTGACTTCCCAGTTCTTAACCCATTCCGGGCGATGCTCATAATCGATTGGTGCTTCAGCTACACCGTCAGGATAAATGGTGGACATCAGGTTCAGACGAGCCATAGATGCCACGGCCGGAGCCGTCAGGTACAGCAGTGCAATAAACACCAGTGCCCAACCTGCAGACCAGCGTGCGTCAGCAACCTTTGGCACCGTGAAGAAGCGAATGATTACGTGTGGCAGGCCTGCGGTACCGATCATCAGAGTTAAGGTAAACAGAACCATGTTCAGGTGATTATCAACATCTGCAGTGAATGACGTAAAGCCGACATCAGTAATAACCTGATTCAGTTTGGTTAGTAGCGGCAGGCCAGAGTCCAGATGGGTAGAGAACATGCCCAGAGCTGGAATTGGATTGCCAGTCAGTTGCAGCGAGATAAATACCGCCGGAATGGTGTATGCAATAATCAGTACACAATACTGGGCGACCTGAGTGTAGGTGATGCCTTTCATGCCACCTAATACCGCATAGATAAACACCACGACTGCAGCGATGATTAGCCCTGTTGTTGCATCAACCTCCAGAAATCGAGAGAAAGCAACGCCAGCACCGGCCATCTGGCCGATAACGTACGTCAGAGAGGCCACAAGCAAGCAGAGTACAGCTACCAGTCGGGCACTCTTGCTGTAGAAGCGGTCGCCAATAAACTGTGGAACGGTGAACTTGCCGAATTTTCGCAGGTAAGGCGCCAGCAACATGGCCAGTAGCACATAGCCGCCGGTCCAGCCCATCAGGTAGGTTGAAGCTGAGTAACCACCAGCGGCGATAATGCCCGCCATGGAGATAAAGGACGCTGCTGACATCCAGTCTGCACCGATCGCCATGCCGTTCATAACGGGGTGAACGCCGCCGCCGGCAACGTAGAAATCTTTGGTACTTCCGGCCTTTGCCCAGATGGCAATGGCGATGTAGAGAAGGAATGAGCCCCCTACAAATATTATATTGATGGCAAATTGACTCATGGTTTCTTACTCCTCGTCTACGCCGAATTTTTTATCGAGTTTGTTCATACGCCATGCGTAGTGAAAGATCAGAGCGATAAAAGTAAGAGCGCAACCTTGTTGTGCAAACCAGAAGCCAAGGTCGGCACCACCGACAGCAAAGCCGGCGAGTGCGGGACGAAGGAGAATGCCAAAACCGAATGATACCAGCGCCCAGATAATCAGGCTCCCCAGTATCAGGCGCAGGTTCGCCTTCCAATATTCTTTAGCGTCATAGCTGGTGCCGGACATAGCATCACTCCTGTCTTGTTGTTGTTGAGATTGGAAAGATTTCGTATGTAGTTTTCCGACTTGTCGTCTATACCGACTTTACTGACCAACTAATTTATAGATATTGGCAATAAGTCTAATTCGCAACTATTTGCCTAAAGTTTGAGCGCCTGCATGGGGGGCTGAGTCTTCAGCCCCGTGCCAAATTCCGCAGCCGGCGGTAATAGGCAAGTTTGTTAAGAAGTTGTCGAAGGGTGATTACGTTGTCTTTCTGTGCTTTGTTAAGCGCTATCAGGGTAAGCTCTGCGGTGACCATTGCATCTGCTGCCGCATGGTGGCGGGCGCTGACTTCCAGGCCGAACGAGTCGGTCCAGTCGTCAAGACTTTTACCGTGGGCTTTGGTATCCGGGAATGTAGCCGGCAAAAAGTCAGCCACATCCATCCAGATATGATTTGCCTTATAACCCAGCTCTTTGCGAAGTGTTTTTTCAAGAAACCGTTGGTCGAATGCAGAATGGAAAGCCAGTATCGGGTCGCCGTTCATCCATTCCAGAAGATGGAGCAGGGCATCTTCTGTTTCATGACCCTGAGTCAGGGCTTCCGGGCCAATGCCATGGATAAGAACAGTCTTGCTCACGTCCAGTTCGGGCCTTCGCAGAATAAGATCAAACTGGTCGCTCATACAGATAACACCATTCGTTATTGCCACAGCGCCAATGGCAATAACGTCATGCTTGAACGGGTTGAGGCCTGTGGTCTCGAGGTCCAGGACAATCAGCCGGGACTCAGACAACAACTGGTCTCCCGGCACCTTGGGAACAGGCAGACGGTCCAGATTGTGGTCACCAATTTGGACGCCATGTTGCTTACCTATCCAATGCTTTAATTGGTCTAATACAAGCATGATTTGGGTCTGGCCTTCAGAGTTGGTATGTGAGTTCAAGTTTTTGCTGCAGGCGCTGAGCCTGTCGGAACGATTCTCGTAAAATGCGTTGGTCCAGCGGATTCAAGTCGTTCGGATTTATGTAGTTGGTCAATTCTTCATTACGGTCCAGCAGTTCCTGATGGGACCTCATGCGTATGGCCTGGATCAGGCTGTAACTGTCTTTCCATGCATTCGCATCTTTGAGATCAAATACCCCCTTATCGGCCAACTCGCTCATGCGCTCAAGGGTGTTGGCCGTTTTCACGCCGTTAGCCAGCGCAAAAATACGCACAGCCTCCACAAACGGTGCCAGGCCCTGACGCTTAAGGTCCAGAGAGCGCTTGTTGCCTTCGTTGATATAGCGAAACGTGCGAAACATGGTGAGTGGTGGCTTCCTGTGCAGGGCATTCTCAGCCAGCATTTTCTGAAACAAACCGTTTCCGCGAATGCGGACAAGCACTTTATCGAGCAGGTCATGAAGAGGCTCAATAGGGCCAAATACTGCTCTCATATCCAGAAAAATGGATGAGTAAATAAGATTCTGTGGCGTGGAGGCGTCAATAAATCGTATAAACCACTGATTCCATTCCTCACTACTCAGGCACAGTTTGGGGTTGCCAGCCATAATGTTGCCTTTGCACAGGGTAAACCCGCATTCCGCCAGCTCTTTGTTGACGGTTTGTGCGAATGGCAGTAGCTTTTCGCGGGCTTGTTCGTTTGTCATGCCCTCCGGGGCCTGAAACAGAATGCCGTTGTCCTGATCGGTCAGCAGCGTTTGCTCTTGCCGGCCTTCGCTGCCAAAGGCGAGCCAGGTGAAAGGAACGCCCGGATCACTCTTCATGAGATTGAGTTCCAGAACACGACGAACGGTAACGTCATTAAGCGTAGTTATAATCTTTACAATCTGGCCTGAGGCGGCTCCGTGGGCAAGCATGGTGTCGACAAGCCGTGCCACTTCGGTTCTCAGGCTGGTCAGAGTACGCAGATGGGTCGCCGTGCCGATGGTGCGTGCAAGGGTGACCAGATCTACTCGCTGCAGCGAGAACAGATCTCGCTCTGAGACAACGCCAATCAGGCAGTTTTCATCATCAACCACACAAAGGTGCGCGAAGTGGTGCTCAGTCATCAGCATGGTTGCTGCGAAAGCGTCAGCGCTGGCAGGAAGAGACCAGGGGTTGCTGGTCATTACCTGTTGGACAGGCGTGTCCAGTGTTGCTTTTTCCTCGGCAATTACCGTACGCAAATCCCGTAAGGTAAAAATCCCGACCGGACTTCGATTGTCGTCAGTGATGATAATACTGCTGACATTGTTCTCGTGCATTCGGGCTACTGCTTTGCGGATCGACAAATCCGGTGTACAAACGATCGGGTTACGCAAGGCGTAGCGTTCCAGAGGTGTGTCCAGTGTATAACTGGAGCCAATTGAGGCCATGGCACCGGATTGAATTCGCTGGTTTACCTGATCTAACAGGCTGCTGACACCGCGCAGGCAGAAATCACGAAACGGTTCACTTTCAGAGAATAGAGTGACAAAAGTTCCTTGCTCAATGCTCAGGCAGAAGGTGTCGCCAGACGCCCGGTGCAGAGTGCGGGTAGGGCGTTCGCCTATTATGGCGGCTAAAGGAAAGCATTCCCCAAGACCGATTTCGAATGTGGTTTCGGTTCTGTCTTCTTTCTCGTTGTAGCGCTCACCATGGATTCGGCCTTGTTTAACCACGTAAAAGCGCTTAACAATACCTTGGTCTGGTGACAACACCTCATCGCCGTCGGCATAAAACCGCAGTGTTGCATGCTCGGCGAAGTGGGCGAGGTGAGTATTGTCCATGTTGGAGAAGGGCGCGTACTCTCGCAGAAAGGCCACGATGGCACGAACATTTTGCGGACGGGGGCTGTCTGGTTTGATAGAAGCCATTACCAGGTTCACTCCGTTAATAGTAGAGTCTGACTACAGTGTAGAGCACTGTGGGTACTTAAAGCCCTAAGATCTTGGTCGCAGAGTCGAGACTATCGTGAATCCTTGCAGTAAACCCTTGTGGTAATCAACTCGGATGTTAGAGTTCCCGAATCCATCAGATTATTTATAGTACTGATATGACAACGAAAGACGAACGCCTGAACTTTCTGGAAGAAATGAAAGATGTTCAGCGCATCAAAAAGCCTAATCGCGCTGAGGTGCGCGTGCCCCGGGAGCTTACGCCTGGCCATTTGGAACGCCAGCGGGCAGCGGTTGAAACACCCGTTAAAGATAGAAATCCCCTGACCGCAGACATGGTGGAACCCTTAACAGCCCATGACATCCTCAGTTGGCGGAAGCCCGGGGTCCAGCATGGGGTTTTCCGGAAGTTCGGGCTTGGCCAGTATCCAATTGAAGCTCGTCTGGATTTGCACAAAATGACCGTTGAGCAGGCAAGAAGAGAGGTCTATGGCTTTATTGGAGATTGCGTCCGTTATGGCGTGCGAACCGTGATTATTCTCCACGGCAAAGGTGAGCGTAATCCTGATGGCATTGCC
Source organism: Marinobacter sp. (assembly GCA_035497695.1). Classification (GTDB taxonomy): domain Bacteria; phylum Pseudomonadota; class Gammaproteobacteria; order Pseudomonadales; family Oleiphilaceae; genus Marinobacter. The sequence goes on from DATJDA010000203.1 coordinate 6,699, forward strand.
CAGCTCAAAAGTTATCTTGCAAAGTGGTTGCCAGAGCTGGACGACGTACTGGCGTTTCATTCTGCCCAGAAGCGTCATGGTGGAACCGGTGCTGTCTATGTCATGGTGCGTAAAGGTGAGCATAATAAACAAATTAATCGTGAGCTTTATGGCGGGCGCTGATGCTTTATTAAGTACAGAATCAAAACACGGATTTTTACGGGCACGGGAAAGATTCTGAACATTACGAGAGAGGTATCTGATATGAGAAAGCTCAGCTTTATATTATTGGCAGTGGTTGCTCTTGCCGGATGTAAGGATCGGGTTATCTGGAATGATAATGGCAAAGTAGAGGATGTAACTGAAAACCGCGAAGTGTGGGATTCTCATGGCAAGATGAATGCCGAAGAGCGGAAAATATGGGAAAACAAGGACGGCGAGAAAGTTATTAAATAAGTTGGTCACCGGACGGGGTCAGGTAGTATAAAATAAAAACCAACGGCGGATATGCCGGCGTAGACAATAAGAGAAAAATGTTATGGCTTTCAATCTGATAGTTAACGGCGAAGAGCGCCAGCTGGATGTAGAGGGAGATACGCCGCTGCTGTGGGTTATCCGGGATGATCTGGGCCTGAAAGGTACAAAATTCGGGTGTGGTGCTGGCTTGTGCGGTGCCTGTACGGTACACCTGAATGGTGAACCGATACGCTCTTGCTCAACACCGGTAGAAATGGCGGCTGGCCAGCGTGTAACAACGATTGAAGGGTTGAGTGATGATGGCCGGCTGCATCCGTTGCAGCAAGCATGGATTGATCAGGGCGTGCCCCAGTGTGGTTATTGCCAGTCTGGTCAGATTATGACGGCGGCCCATTTACTGGCAACAAACGCCTCTCCTGCCCGTGATGATATTGTTGCTGCCATGACGGGCAATCTCTGCCGGTGTGGCACCTACACCCGTATTGTCGCAGCCGTTGAATCAGTGGCTGGTACGCAAGCCTCTGATCAGAAAGAGGGCGCGTGATATGTCCATGAACAGACGCGACTTCCTGAAAGTAAGTGCGGGCACCTCTGGTGGCCTGATTCTGGCTTTTACACTACCTGGTTGTGCAAGTATTCAGACTGGCTATCAATCGGAAACCGGCCAGTGGAAACCTGACGCCTGGCTGGAGCTGAACAAAGACGACACGATCCGGTTCACGCTGGCGCACGTGGAAATGGGCCAGGGTACTTATACCGGGCTGACAACGCTGATTGCCGAGGAGCTGGAGGTCGATCCCTCCGCAATTGACCCTCATTTCGCGCCTGTTGCCCCCGAATACCGTAACCCTCGCTTTAATCTTCAGCTTACGGGTGGCAGCACCAGCATCGCGTCCAGTTGGGAGCCATTGAGGGTGGCAGGTGCATCGGCACGGCAGATGCTGATGATGGCTGCGGCCCGGGTGTGGCAGGTGGACGTCAAAGAGTGTTCCGCCCGGGACGGCAAAGTAATCCATCCGAATGGAAACGAGTCATTGCGTTACGGTCAACTTGTTGAGCTGGCTGCAAAGGAAACTATTCGGGGTGATGTAAAACTCAAGCCTCGCAGTGAATGGAAATACATTGGTAAACAGAATCGCAGGCTGGATGCGCGGGAAAAATCAACGGGTACGGCGGTTTATGGCATAGATGTGGAGTTGCCCGGTATGGTGTATGCGGTGGTTAGTCGTCCGCCGCGACATGGAGGCAAGGTTCAGTCGTTTAATGGTGATCATGTACGCGGGTTGCCGGGCGTTCTTGATGTGTTCGAGATTGAGCGCGGGGTGGCCATTGTCGCTGATAAATACTGGCGGGCTCGCAAGGCGCAAAGTGCGTTATCAGTCAGCTGGGATTTTTCCGATGCACTGGACTGGTCTGACGATCAGGTATTTGATTTTTACCGTGCTGCAGCCGATGACGATCGTGGTGCCTCCGAGCGCAGTGAAGGTAATTACGATAAGGCTGCCAAAACCAGTGGCAAGATAATCAAAGCAGAATACGCTCAGCCGTTTCTTGCGCATGTCACTATGGAGCCCATGAATGCGACAGTCTGGTATCGGGGCTCCAGCGCTGAGGTATGGGCCTCAACCCAGGCACCGGATCTTGCACGGATAGCCGCAGCCCGGATGACAGATCTGTCGCCGAGCGACATTACCGTTAATACGATGTTTCTTGGTGGTGGCTTTGGTCGCAGGCTAACCCAGGACTTTGTTGAAGAAGCTGCAGCTATCTCGTTCCACATGCGGCTTCCGGTAAAAGTGATCTGGTCCCGGGAGGAAGACATACAGCACGACCTGTTTCGTCCGGCCATGCTGCATCGTATGGCGGCAACAATGGACGACGGCCGGCTGACCGGCTGGCATCATCAGATTGTCGGCCCGAAAATTCTCACCTGGTTTATACGTAATGCCGCGCCGGCTCAGTATCCGTGGGCACCCAAGTTTATGTACAACACCCTGGGTAAAGTCGGGCTGTTGGCAGAGGGCATTGCGGTGCCGAAAGATATGTCAGCAATTGAGGGGGCGGTCGGGTACCCCTACAACGTGGCGAACATTGACATCCGCCATACTCAGGCAGATCCGGGAGTGCCGATCACCTGGTGGCGTTCGGTAGGTTATTCCCATAATGGCTTCGCGGTTGAGACCTTTATGGATGAGCTTGCCCATGAGGCAGGGGAAGATCCTTACCAGTTCCGGCGAAAGCTGCTTGCCAGTGAGCCCAGGCATCTTGCGGTTCTTGATCGCGCTGCACAGTTGGCAGCCTGGGACAAGCCTGTTCCCGATGGCCGCGCCCGAGGCATAGCCTTGTTCCGGAGTTTTGATACCTATATCGCTCAGGTTGTTGAGGCAGGAATCGAAAATGGCGCGATTCGGGTATATCGGGTTTCAGCCTCGGTAGACTGCGGCCAGGTGGTGAATCCACGCATCATTGAAGATCAGATTGAGGGCGGTATTCTGTTCGGGCTCTCGGCGGCGCTCTATGGTGATATTCACTTTAAAAATGGCGAGGTTCAGGAAAGTAACTTTCACGATTACAAAGTGATGAGCCAGTATGACCGCCCGGAAGTGGCTGTGGATATCGTTGACAGCAACGAGACCCCCACCGGTATTGGCGAACCGGGCGTGCCACCAGTCATTCCGGCGTTGGGTAACGCGCTGTTCGCGCTCACTGGAAAACGCCAGCGTAGCTTGCCACTGATCGCCGATGCCTGAATTACTGGTAAAGCATCGATCTGTTGCCAGCCATGAGTCGGTTATTCGCGATGTACTGTCATGGCTGGAGCGGGGGCAGCGGGCCTGGCTTTGCACCATAGTGGAAACCTGGGGTTCATCCCCAAGGCCTGAGGGCTCCTGGCTGGCAATCAGTGAATCAGGGCTGTGGAGTGGCTCGGTGTCTGGTGGCTGTCTTGAGGAAGACCTACTGCGCCGCACCGCTAGTGCTGGCCCGGACTTGCCTCAGGTGATTGATTACGGCATTACCGACGATGATCGGGACGCGTTCAGGCTTCCTTGCGGTGGGCGTATTCGATTACTGGTTGAGCCCCTTAACAATGCCGCTGGTCTGGCACATATTCGTACGCTGGCTGGCGCACTGGAGCGTCGGGAGCCTGTTGCCCGTAAAGTTTCCCTGAACGGTACACCTGAACTTGTCAGCCCGAAGGCAGGTGCACGGTTATCCGTTCAGTTTGATGGCCGGCAACTGCTTCATACTTTGCAGCCCGAGTGCCGATTATTACTGATCGGTGCAGGGGAGGTATCGCGCTATGTTGTTGAGTTTGCGACCGCTGCAGATTTTGATGTAACGCTTTGCGAGCCAAGGGAAACCTTTGCCCATGGTTGGGGCCATCATCATATCCCCCTGGTGCGCCAGTTGCCGGATGATCTGATCGCACAGGACTTTAATGATGGCTGGTCTGGCGTACTTGCCTTGGCACATGACCCTCGCATAGATGATATGGGGCTGCTTGCGGCTCTGGCATCCCCTGCGTTTTATGTGGGTGCCATGGGATCACGGAGGTCTTCAGAGGCGCGGCGGCAACGTCTGTCTTTACTGGGGCTCGATAAACAAGCGCTTGACCGGCTTAGGGCGCCTGTTGGTGTCGATATCCCCAGTAAAACACCTGCTGAAATTGCCATCTCTGTGGTTGCGGATCTTATTACGGCACGACATCATTTGCGGGCAGCTCTGCCAACCCTATAATGCTTCTCTATTGGTTAAAAAACACCATAAGTCCTGGGGAGAATCCGTGTTTGATATAACCCGATACGCTGTCGTCGCAAACGAAATAGCAGACGCCGGTCGCCTTCTGTATAAGCGTGGCTGGTCTCCGGCCACCAGCAGTAACTATTCCGCCCGGATTGATGAACAGCACATTGCTATTACTGTCTCCGGAAAGCACAAGGGAAAACTTGGTGCTGGCGATGTTATGGTTGTGGATATGGCCGGGCGCGCGGTCCAGAGTGATTGCCGGTCATCTGCGGAAACAAGGCTTCACACAGTTCTGTATGAGGTGTTCCCGGAAGTTGGTGCCGTTTTGCATACTCATTCAGTTAAGGCAACGGTGTTGAGCCGATTGCTTCCGGCTGGAGAGCATCTTGAACTGGAGGGCTATGAGCTTCAGAAAGCGTTTACCGGAGTGCATACGCACGATTCTGTTTTAACGGTTCCGGTGTTTGAGAACACCCAGGATATTGATGCCCTTGCTAAAGAAACAATGGCATGGTTCAGGGAGCATCATGAACAGCCTGGCTATCTGATTCGTGGCCATGGCCTGTACACTTGGGGTAAGACCATGGCAGATTGTCTGCGCCATATTGAGGCCTTTGAGTTTTTGTTTGAATGTGAACTTGAAACCATGAGGGTTCGCCCATGACGACCTTGAGCATTTTTAATCAAAGCCAGCCAGAGACACCCTGCACAGTTACCGACAACCCTGAAAAAATCAGAGAGTTGCTGGCAAAACATGGGGTGCGTTTTGAACAGTGGCCAACCAGGGAATTGCCGGCGAATGCTTCCCAGGACGATATTCTGACTGCATACCGAGACGAAGTTGAAAAACTGAAGGCAGAGTGCGGATTTAAAACAGCCGATGTTGTCAGCCTGAATCCGGATAACCCTCAGAAAGGCGCATTTCGTCAAAAGTTTTTAGACGAACATGTACACAAAGAAGATGAAGTCCGGTTTTTTGTTCGCGGCCAGGGGCTGTTCTATTTGCACATCGATGACCAGATTTTTGCGGTGATGTGCGAGAAAAATGATCTGATCAGTGTTCCGGACGGAACCCGGCACTGGTTTGATATGGGGCCGGAACCCGAGTTTACCTGTATTCGCCTGTTCTCTAATCCGGATGGCTGGGTTGCGGATTTCACTGGTGAAGATATTGCTGCGCGATTCCCTCGTTATGAGGCGCTGGCGGGAGTACTACAATGATACGGGTTGTGTTGACGGACATTGAGGGTACCACAAGCTCCATTTCTTTCGTGCACGATGTGCTATTTCCGTACGCAAGCAAACACCTGCCGGATTTTGTGCGTGCCAATTATCAGGATAATCCGGATGTGTCTGCTCAGCTTGATGCAGTGGCCGAGAGTGCGAAGGCAGATCGAGAAGATATCGACGCTTTGATTCATACGTTGCAAGCCTGGATCCGTGAAGACCGGAAAGACACATCCCTCAAAGCGCTTCAGGGTATGGTCTGGGAGCAGGGCTATCAAAAAGGTGAGCTGAAAGGTCATATTTACCCGGATGCTGCCGAGTATCTGCATCGCTGGCATGATCGGGGATTGCGCTTGTACGTATACTCCTCCGGGTCGACGAAAGCCCAGAAGCTCATTTTCGGGTTTTCTACGGAAGGTGATTTTACGCCCTTCTTCTCTGACTATTTTGATACTCGGGTCGGCGCAAAAAGGGAGCCCGCGTCTTACCAGAATATTCTGGACGCAATTGGTGTAGAGGCCTCAACGGTACTGTTTTTGTCTGATATTGAAGCCGAGCTGGAAGCGGCTGAAACGGTGGGCATGAGAACGGCCTGGCTGGTCAGAGATGGCGGATTACCGGAAACAGACCGGTTTGTAGCCCGTAACTTTGCTGAGGTTGATACTCTTTTGCTGAGGCGATAGTCTCAGCGCTGGCTTTCCGGGGTAACCCTGAGGATTTCTTCCACAGTTGTTTGCCCCGAAGCAACTTTTTGAGCGCCGCTCAGACGTAAAGATTTCATACCTTCCTTGTAGGCATTCAGCCGCAACTGTTCCAGCTCACAATTATCGGTGATCTGGCGAATCAGGCTGCCGGATAGATTCATGATTTCGTAGACCCCGGCCCGGCCCATATAACCCGTATTCCGGCACTCAAGGCAACCGGCCGGATGAAAAACCTGCTTTGGCGCTGGTGCTTTCCAGGGGCGGGTTAATGCATGCCAGGCCTGTTCATCGACAGGCCCGGATACTTTACAGTGGTGGCACAGCGTCCGGGTAAGACGTTGAGCCATAACACCCAGTACGGTTGCCCGTATCAGATAGGGGGGGATTCCCAGTTCCATCAGGCGGGTAATGGCGCTGGGGGCATCGTTGGTGTGCAGGGTCGACAGCACCAGGTGGCCGGTTAGTGCGGCTTGCACAGCCATCTCTGCGGTTTCCAGATCGCGAATCTCACCGATCATGATGATGTCCGGATCCTGACGCATGAGCGCCCGTACCCCGGTTGCAAAGGTCAGATCTATGTTGGTCTGAACCTGCATCTGGTTGAACGCAGGTTCTACCATCTCGATCGGGTCTTCAATAGTGCAAACGTTCAGCTCTGGGTTGGCTATCTGTTTCAGGGTGGAATACAGGGTTGTTGTTTTACCCGATCCGGTTGGGCCGGTAACAAGAACAATACCGTGGGGGTGTGAGGTTATTGTCTGCCAGCGTTCCCGGTCATCTTTGCCAAAGCCCAATTGTTCATAAGATTTCAGCAGCACGTCCGGGTCAAAAATCCGCATAACCATTTTTTCGCCGAACGCTGTTGGCATAGTGGCAAGGCGCAATTCCACTTCGCTGTTGTCCGGCTTCCGGGTTTTGATGCGGCCATCCTGAGGCCGCCGTT
>DATJDA010000204.1:0-12131 GCA_035497695.1 Marinobacter sp.
GTGCCGATGCCCATGCCGGAGCAGTGTTCAGGCAGGTAAGCAAATTGTCTGGCGGTGCCTATGCGCCCTTTGATCGCAACAGCCCGCAGGTTCTGAAAGACCTTATGGCCGCTGTGGCCGTGTATGCTTCCGGAGGCGCCAAAGCCCTGCAGGACTATTCCAGTGGCAGTTCTGCAGACGTTAAACGCTTAACCCAACAGCTCCGGTAACTAACATTTCACCTAATCATTGGGCCAACAGGCCTGGAGTATTCGAGTGCCACTAGCGTTTCTGGTTATCGTATTGGCAGTAGTTGCGTGGGTATGGCTACGCAACCAGCCAGCCGGCCAACAAAAGCCGGCCATTCTCAAGCTGGTGGCCATTGCCGGTATTCTGATGGCGGTTTTTCTGGCGGTTACCGGACGCCTGCAGGTTTTGCTGGCGCTGCTGCTCTTCCTCTTTCCCTTATTGCGCCGGGTACTCCCCTCTATGCTGTTGGGCCGAATGGCCGGTGCAGGAGGCGCTGGCGCAAAGGCCAAACCGGGCAATCAATCCCATGTTTCCAGCGACATTCTTAGCATGACCCTGGACCACGATTCCGGAACCATGAGCGGCGAGGTATTAAAAGGCCCCATGGCAGGGCAAGCCCTGGCTGATTTGGGCGAAAGTGAATTCATCGAATTATTAACCTATTGCCGACGCCACGACGAAGACTCTGCCCGGTTATTGGAAACCTATTTAGACCGCAGATTCGGCGACTCCTGGCGCACCGATGATCCGCCGGGCAATGACGGCACGGAGAGCAGCGATGGTGAAAATTCCGACCACAGCGGATTGCTGTCCGAAAGCGAAGCACTGGACATTCTGGGCCTGGAAGCTGGTGCCACCCAAGAGGAGATTATCCAGGCCCACCGGCGGGTAATGCAGAAAGTACACCCGGACCGTGGTGGAAGTAACTACTTGGCGGCACGTGTTAATGAAGCCAAGGAGCGGTTGTTGAACTAGGAGGTTTCTCGCCGCATTATGTCGCCACAACTCGATGAATCAGCTCCTCTGCAACTGGCGCCAACGCTTTTAAAGAACCGCCGCTCTGTTCGCTCAGTGCGTACAGTATCAGCTCATTGATGCCTGCCACTAACGCCATACCCATTGGCAGGCTCAACGGTTGCAATAATTCACCGGCCTCGCGCTGTCGGGCAACCTGTTCTTGTAAAAACCGGGCAAACTGTTCTGCCACCTTGCGCCTCATTCGCACGCCGGGCTCCCCCAGTGCAGCCAGTTCAACATGCAACGCCCGCATCAACTGAGGCTTCGATTCGATGAAAATCAAATACGCGCGGGTAATATCCCGAACAAGCACTGGCCATGCCTTGGCCGGAGAATACTCATCCAGAACAGTCGCCAGAATGGCGTTACTTGTGTAATCCGCAAGCGCCAGCAGACAGTCATCTTTACTGGAAAACTGCTCATAAAATGTACGCCGTGATACCCGGGCTGCAGCGGCAATATCTGCCAGAGTGATGTCCCGGTAGCTCTTGCTTTCCAGAACCTGCGCCAACCCGCTCAGTAAACGATCACGGTATGCCGGCTCCGTTGTCATGGTACCCATTTCAGGTGATTCCCTCTCTCAAGCCTGCCCGGCATTTGCGTCTTGGTACTAGACAGTACCAAAAAAAGATTTTCTTTGCTAAGCTCACATCACATTGGTACCCATCAGTACCAAAACCGATCAGAATACGAGGATACTGCCATGGAACTGCATGCACTGCCAACACGCCACGGTGCCAATCAGGCCGAAGCTGAACGGATTGCGAAGCCACTGCTTTGGCTGATTCGTGATCGTTCCGCAGCACACCCCAACAAAGATCAGTGGCAACGCATGGGTAAAGCCCTGCTTCGGGGCGATGCGCCAGCCGACCAACTGGCAGAGTGGATTCACAGCAGCGGCAGCAATGCCGCATTTGATCAATTCAACAAAACACTGAATTCAGGAGCATTCGATCAAACCGACCTGCCCCAACCACTGCGCACGTTCTTCAATGCCGTTAGCCAACCGCCGGCATGGGTGAACTGGGAACAACTCGAACGGGGAGCGCAGGCCTGTGCGCTCTCTGGCAAAACCGGGATGCGAGTGTTGCACGATCTTGGCCTGATGGCCGGCTATCAGGCCAGTGGTATTAACCAGACACTGATCAAAACCGGAGCCCTGAAACACGGTGCGTCACGCCGGGTTGCCGAAACCACCAAGTGGTGGATGGACTGCACCACACCAGGCGGCATGAAAGCCGGTGCCGATGGTTTTAAAACAACGCTTCGCGTTCGCCTGATCCATGCCATGATTCGCCAACGGCTTCTTAAACAACCAGACTGGGATGTTGCGCACTGGGGGTTACCCATAAACCAACTGGATATGCAGGCCACTTATTTGGCGTTTTCTGTTTCCTTTCTGTTTGGCCAGAAACTCATGGGCACGATTATCACCGGCCGGGAAGCAGAAGATATTATGCACCTTTGGCGATACATTGGCTGGCTGATGGGAGTGGACGACGCTTTGTTGTGCAGTTCAGAGCAGGAAGGCCGTATTGCGCTTTACCAGAACGTGACCACCCAGGCGACCGCAGACGAAAACAGCCGCCACCTGGCGCGCGCCTTAATGGACGAACCACTAGGCCGGCACTATGCAAGTGCACCCTGGCTCAGGGGCCACTGGGAACGACAGGTTCACCTGAGCCTGGTTCGCTGGTTTGTGGGCAGGCGTGGAATGAAGGCCCTCGGCCTGCCAGCATCCACTCTGCCCTGGTACCCTCTTCTGTTTACGCCAGTGAACACTCTATGGTGTGCCTTGCACCGACTCGTACCCGGCGGGCGGGCCCGACTGCAACACGCCGGGCGCAAGGCTCAGCAAAATCAGCTACAAACGCTTTTCGGACAAGACCGGCCCGACATTATCGCCAGATAGCACCGTATTTATCCGTGCCTGCTAAATCGGGGGGAAAGTGCCCCCCCTGTTATCAGGGTTCCAAAAGCCCTGAAAATTTCACCCCGGAAAGCAACGCCATCTCGCGGTGCCAGGTTGCCAGGTCATCCTTATTAAACGAGCCTAATGAATCGTGCCCACAGGCTCTGGCCATAACCTGCATAAGCTCGACGGATGCCTCAAAGAAGTTTTTTAACTGCGTTGCCGACTTTTCAACATTAAGCAATTTCCGCAGCTCAGGTTTTTGTGTGGCAATCCCGGTGGGGCAATTGTTCGTGTTGCACATACGCGCCGCAACGCAGCCTATTGCCTGCATGGCACTGTTTGCCACGGCCACACCGTCTGCCCCTAAGGCCAGCGCTTTTACAAAGTCCATTGGTGTGCGCAGGCCACCGGTAATGATCAGGGTAACCTGGCCACTCACTCCTTGTTTATCCAGATAGCGGCGTGCCCGGGCCAGCGCTGGTATGGTAGGAACACTGATGTGATCACGAAACATCTCTGGTGCAGCGCCGGTACCGCCACCACGGCCATCCAGAATGATATAGTCCGCACTGGCATCCAAAGCGAACTGAATGTCTTGCTCAATATGATTGGCACTCAGTTTGAAGCCAATGGGAATGCCACCCGTCAGCTCCCGCACACGGTCAGCGAATGCCTTAAAGTCTGCCGCTGTGTGCAAGTTTGCAAATGTTGGGGGTGATACTGCCGGCTGGCCCTCAGGAATACCGCGCACTGCGGAAATCTTGCCAACGTTTTTATTGCCTGGAAGATGGCCGCCGGTACCGGTTTTTGCGCCCTGGCCACCCTTGAAATGAAAGGCCTGAACTTATTTTAACTTGGCTTCATGGTAGCCAAACTGGGCGCTGGCTAATTCATAGAAGTAGCGGGAATTGGCTGCCTGCTCCTCTGGCAACATACCACCCTCACCAGAACAAATGCCCGTACCCACAAGCTCCGCCCCTTTTGCCATGGCCAGCTTGGCCTCTTCTGACAGCGAACCAAAGCTCATATCGGAGACAAACAAAGGAATCTTCAGCTTCAATGGCTTTTTAGCGCGCGGGCCGATGATCAGCTCCGTGCTGACTGCGACATCTTCAAGTAAAGGCTGGGTTGCCATCTGCGCGGTCATAACCTGAATGTCATCCCAGTGCGGCAACAAGTGGCGAGGCACTCCCATCGAAGTCATCGGGCCATGGTGCCCCATTTTCGATAAACCATCTTTAGCCAACTGATGAATAAACTCAACAGTAGGTTCTTCTACCGTGGCGCTGGCAACAGGAATCTTGCTTGTACTGGCTTCAAGGCCTGGCCCTTCTTTACCTACGGCACTGCTATCAAACTTTTTATGTGTGCCATCACAATAAGGCTGATTTGCTGAGTGCTTGCACTGGCACAAATAAGCATCGCCAGATTTTTCTGCAGTAAACGGCTTTGGCTTAAACTCGGTACCTACGTGGGAGCCATCACAAAACGGCTGTTTTTTGGAACGACCACAGGCGCAAAAGTAATACTCCCTGCCCTCTGTCAGATCAACTTTTATGGGCTTATTATTCGCTACTATCGGGTTCATTCATTGGTTCCTGCAGTGGTAGATCAAAGCCGCCTGATTTGAGTGTGCCACTAACGGTACTACATGACCGCCAAAAATTGCCGGTAATCAGGAGTGAGTGTGTCGAGCCTTTCAAAAAACAGCCCCACCGGGCAGAACTACGCATCTTGGTTTATCATTGGCCTAATGGCCAGTGTCACCTTTGTCGGTATTCTGTCGGAACTCGTTCCTTCCGGAATCCTGCCCCAAATGACAGAGGGACTGGGAATCGAACAAACTCAGGTGGGTTTCCTGGTTGGCGTATACGCACTTGCCTCGGCAATTTTCGCCATCCCCCTTATTAGCGTGACCTTGTGGGTTAACTGCAAAACCCTGCTATTGATCTTATTGGCCGGTTTTACTGTGTCTAACATTGTGGTCGGGCTTACCACCTCTTACTTCCTGATTGTAGCAATGCGCATCGTCGGTGGTATTTGCGCCGGTATTATGTGGCCGATGATTGCCGCCTACGGCACCTATACCTACATCACGCTGCTGGTAGAAACAATCAACTTTCTCGGCGGCATCAGCCTGGCGTTGTTGATCTTCGGTATTGGCTCGGTGGTCTCGGTCGTGCTCTCTGCCAAGATTATCGACACTTACTTACGCAGCTTAGTGGTCAGCATGCTGGCTTGTGGCGCCATAGCCATGGCCTTGCTGGTTTTCTTCGGCACCATCAACGGCCTCTCGCACTTGGCGTTCTTCCTGTGGGGCCTGGCATTCGGCCCGCTGGTGACTATGTATCAAACTGCGGTAAGCAAGCAGGTTGCCCACGCAAAAGCAGTAGCGACTGCAGTGCAGTCCAGTGTCTTTAACTTCTCAATCATGATGGCCACCTGGATTGGGGGGTTAATCCTTGTCCACATGCCTGGCGTGGGCGTGTCAGGCATCGGCTACCTGTCTATTGTTTGTTTCATTCCAACCATGATCATCGCCTTCATGGCAAAGAAATCATTGAGTTCTTAGGATTATTTCCACAAGGAGCCTGTAATGAAAAAATTTATTAACGCAAATGTATACTGCAACAGCGATGCCACTGAGATGCTGGTCGATAACGGCGTCATTCATGCTATTGGTAACAACCTAGCCGCCGCTGATGAAGTCATCGATTTGCAAGGCCGACTCGTTGTACCGCCCTATGTGGATGCTCACCTGCATCTTGATTACGTTTACACCGGCAACACCGCCGGGGCGAAAAACGACACCGGCACACTGTTTGAAGGCATTGCCCGCTGGCACGATGTGAAAAAAACGCAAACCTTCGAAGATGCCAAAGAACGCGCACTAAAAGGCATTCAGGAGGAAGTCTCCAAAGGCGTGCAGTTTATCCGCACCCACATTGATGTCTGTGACCCTAACCTCACCGGCTTAAAAGCAATGCTGGAGGTGCGCGAGCAATTGAAGGACAACGTCACCATCCAGATCGTAGCCTTTCCGCAGGAGGGTATGTACGCCTATAAAGGCGGTGACGAGATGGTGGAAGAAGCATTGAAGATGGGCGCAGACTGCGTCGGCAGCATTCCCCATTTTGAGTGGGCCCGTGAAATCGGTGAAAAATCCATTCACAGAACCGTTGAGCTGGCCGTGAAATACGACAAGCTGATCGACGTTCACTGCGATGAAACCGATGATGTGATGAGCCGCTTCGTCGAGCTGCTGAATGCGCTGGCGATGTCTGAAGGCATTGGTAGCCAAACCGCTGCCAGCCATACCTGCTCATTCGGCTCAGCCGACAATGCCTATGCGTTTCGCATGATGGGATTGTTCCAGAAATCCGGCTTGAACTTCATTGCCCTGCCCACTGAAAACGCCTACCTGCAAGGCCGGCAAGACAGCTACCCCAAGCGCCGCGGCATGACGCGGGTAAAAGAGTTCTGGGAGGGTGGCATCAACGTATGCTTCGGCCAAGACTCCATCAACGACCCTTGGTACCCGGTTGGCAATGGCAACCTGATGAATATTCTGGACAACGGTATTCACATGGCCCACACCATGTCGATGGCGCAGCTTGATACCTGCCTTGACCTGATCACGTTTAACGGTGCGAAAACATTGAACGTTGAAGACCAGTACGGCTTGGATATCGGCAAGCCTGCCAACTTTCTTGTGCTAGATGCAACCAGCCCGTTTGAGGCTGTTCGCCAAAGGGCGGATGTACTCGCCTCCATCCGCAATGGTGAGTACCTGTTCAAAAAACCTGAACCCAGCTACGACATTGAGCTGGACCTGTTCCGAAAAACGAGGTAGTTGAGCACTTGCACCCTTAAGGTATGGACTCGATACAAACTTCCACGCTTTCACCAGAGGTGCCATCCGGCAAGTGCGAAAAAAGCGTGGCTTCAGATCCGGAGCCAGAGCCTTTTGTCCACCACTCCAGCTCCCCGCCAACGTAACGCGCACCGCTGGCAGACATTGCAATTTGCATGCTGTAGCTCTTGCCCTGGTATTCAACCTTGGCCGAGCTGGTGGAAATACATTTCAGCCCCCTGCCCTTCGATCCCGGCTGGATTGTTATACAGACCAGGTTTCTATGGCGTGCTGGTGCATTTTACGCTTGGGTACCTGCTTTTCAGGTAACGCTGAAAGGCAGACCGTAATACCCTTTTTACGCATTCGCTGGCGAGTACCCGCAAACAAAGGAGCCACCCAGGCAACGATTCGCCCTTATGGATTCGCCGGCAGGCACAGGTATATGGAGGCCGTTAAAGGACAATCGACGAATTTAGTCCACTTTTGTCGACGTTTCGACGATTTTTACAAACTTTCCAGGCCCTTCAGAGCTCCAGGGGGCTCAATTATTGCGCCCCGTGGGCTATTGGCTTTTCGGTAAAAAGGTAGTCTTTCATCTCTTTGGAAAAAGTTGCATCTCTACGCCGAATCCACTCCAACACCATCGCAGCATGCTCTTTTTCCTCATCTCGATTGTGTATCAGTATGGCTTTCAGTTCTCGGTCTTTGCAAGCACTAACGCGCTGGTTGTACCAGTCAATTGCTTCTAACTCCTCCATGAGTGAAACAATTGCCCTATGCATATCCCTTGTTTCATCAGAAAGCTCCGAAATGGGCTCGTGATAGCCAACGCTCGACATATGATGCTCTCCAGTTGCAGATGAGTTTTCCCAAAATGCCTGACTGCCAGCCAGACATTTGCTTAAAGCCTGTTGTAATACCAATACATGCTAGCTCCAGATTTTCGCTTTCACAAAAAGTGATTGTTACGCGCTTTTCTCTCTGACGTAGATGTGTACATTGGATGACTCTGCGCTAAAGCTCCGCTCTTGAATTTCAAGGTAACTCAAAGATCTGACAAGTTGGCCCAGTTTATCGTAGCCATAATTTCTTGGGTCGAAAGACGGGGTGTTTTTATTTATATAGCTCCCAACTGCTGACAATGGAGACCACCCATCATCTCTGGATACAGCATTTACAGCATCAATGATAATTGCTTTTAGTTCAGGGTTGCTCGATTCATCTTTCGTATCACCGCCTTCAGACGCTCTCAAAACTTCCGTATAAACAAATTTATCGCAGGCAGCCACGAAAGGTTCAGGTGTTTTCTTCTCACCAAAGCCGTACACAACCAACCCACTTTCACGAATTCTATTTGCCAGGCGGGTAAAATCACTATCGGAAGAGATCAGGCAGAATCCATCCAGCCTCGCCTCATGAAGAAGATCCATTGCATCAATAATTAAAGACGAATCTGTAGAGTTTTTACCTTGTGTGTAACTGAACTGCTGTATTGGCTGAATCGCATGCTTGTGCAGGTGGGATTTCCACCCCTTCAAATTAGTGGTAGTCCAGTCACCGTATGCCCGCTTTACACTGGCAATACCGAACTTTGATATTTCAGCAAGCAACTCCTGGCAAATTGCAGCCTGAGCATTATCGGCATCGATCAAAACAGCCAATTTATCATTTTCATGATCTGACATTCTTGTTGTTCCTTCCTCGTAACGAGGCTGTAGAAAAAACCTCAGGCTTTGTTTAATTAACGGTCCCGAGTGAAATCCGGCCCCACCATTCAAAATGGGCCAAAACGCTTGTGGCGCGTGAGCAATGAAGTAGGCGAATGCCAGCCTTGATAGTGCCTTTCACTCCTTCGGATCCGGAACCCATTCAGGCGGCGCTTTATCGTTGAACTCACGCCGCTACCTGGAGAATTCGAACCGAATCTCCTTGGGCATGATGTGAACAGCCTTGAAATCCGGATCTGCGACGACCTGATGCCACATATGGGCGGGAACCACGAAGCTTTCCCCCTGTGCCACCGTATGATTATCGTCAGCAAACCTGATGACGCACCGACCGTCTGTTACGACGAGCACGGACTCGATGGATGATTTGTGTCTTGGCATAGCCACTCCCGACGTGGCTTCCATCCGCTTGTTTACAAACAGCGAACCTGTTTGCAGTGGCGTAACTTTATATTGTCCTGAAGACTCCATGTGGGCTCCTTGTATGTGCCCGGCCTGGGTATGAATTTATAGCCGGGCTCGTTTTAATTGCACCACCCAGTGAGCAGATCCTAATCGCAAAAGCAAAATATGGCGAGGAGGAAGCTGTTTAGTGCAGCTACCGTGAGACTCAGCGAACCACCTTCTGAGCCCCCACAAAAAACGGAAGGACTTCCGTTCCTTTGCAAACAATTGATAAATCAATTTTTTATTAGAACTGATTTGATATGATTGCACCCAAAATTCATAAACCATATTGAAAACAGGCAATTACCAAAGATGAATCGTTTTCTTGGAAAAAACTTATCACTTGTCGCGTTGCTGCTTGCTAGCCCATTTGTTATCGCAAATGATGAAATGAAGCATGGACAAGTAGGGATAGCGTCGTATGCCACAGTAATCTCACCGGACTACACAAAAGACGAAAAGCTCGGTGGTTTTGCTGTGTACGGAACCGGTGCATTTAATGATAACTTCGCGGGCAGGCTGCTTATCGGATTTCAGTCCCATAACGATTATTCCGAAATCGACATTACAGCATTTGAGGGCTCTTTACTTGCGGGAACCGGCCTTGCGACTGAAGGCTTTAAAGCTTACGGATCGTTAGGGTTTTATAATGAGAAATGGGAAGTTCCCGGATTTAGTGAAAAATTTGGCGGCGGCATGATTGGTGGTGGCGTTGGCTATAACTGGCAATACGTTTCTCTGGAGTTCTGGATGAACTTTCGCAGCACTTCCGACTATGAAGACGTACTTGGACAAAACGCAACTGCCGCTTCTGGCGGTCTTGGACTAGCAGGTCGGTTTTAGGGGGCAGGTTCACTCACTGTGATAGTGCCGCTCAAATACTGAATGCGCTGGCAGAAATAATCACTCTGTCGCCAGACACTAAACCGTTGAGTACACCTCCTCGCTTTGAGGCTTGATATGAAATCGTAATCCCTGGATTCAGACTCATAAATCACGAAATAGGCTTGCGAGTTACACCAAAAAAGCCGTTTCAGAAAGGTTGTTTTCTGCCGCTAATGATTTCTAGCGCCTGCATAAACGGCGCCCGACCAGTGCATCAAAAACCTAAAAATAGCATGTCCAGCGCTGAGGAAATTTCATCCTGCTGCTCAACAAGGCTCCCAACATCAGAACGCAACTCACCTTCGGACACAGCAGCCATGTATTGCGTAGCCATCACCACCTCTTGACCCTCGATATTAAATACAGGATTCAGTCTCTGAGCAGGGGAAGGGGCAGTGGCTTTGGGCAACAGTGGTACGACAACTCGAGTGTTCAAGCCACTGAGAAGATCTGATTGAACGTCCAACAGGAAGCCAGCTCCACCCTTATTTTCAAAGACATCGAAACGAGCCATCAGAACTGGCGATGCTTTGCGAGAGGCAAACCGTTAGCCTCAATGTATGCGTTTGAGCTTGCGAGAGCTTGGGCATTATCTTTCAGCCAGTTCTCCTTCTTACGTAGCTTGACAGCCTCCGCGATCCCCGCTTCTGCTGACCGCGAGACATTAATACCCAAAATTTTTGCCTCCTTGAGAAGGGCACTATCCAGCGATAGATTTGTTGGCTTTCGTAAGGGTTTGGCTACTTCAGCGGTTTGCATCGTTCAGTCCTCATGAGAAATGACACACATATAATATGCGCATACTCCTTGCCCATCAACCCTGAACATCGGTTAGCTTTGGTGATGACGCAAAAATTCCAAGGGTTAGCGACCTACCGCCAACAGCACGCGCGGCTGCGAAATGGAGGCGAAGCCGCAATGTAATAGGCGTCGCCGTGGCTGGCCTTGTTAGGGCCTTTGAATCGGGATAGCGTAATAGTATAGCCATTCGCGGAGGCACTATGACTACCGAAACGTTAGACCACCTACGCTCTCAGATTTCGACTCTCTCCCAGTCGGAACGTGCAGCGCTGGCTCACGAACTGATTATGAGCCTGGACGGCCCCGTGATGACTCAGTGGAGCAGGCTTGGAATGATGAAATAGCTCGCCGTGTGTCCAAGGTCAAAAGCGGAAACGCCACGCTGCTCAGCCGTGAAGAATTTCGGTCAAAGATGAGAGCGAGGTTAGACCAGTAAAAAGTGCGAACGGTAAGGATACTGGAAGAGGCCGGCGATACCGGAGCAAGACGCCTGATTCTGGAGCGCTTTCCATACGATCTCGTCGCCGTTGAACTGCCAAAACCGGAGCGGAGGCTTTGGCATCCAGTGCATGGCTTGGTTATGCAGCATGTAGCGGCTTGATCCGGTCCACTTCTTCCTTGACAGATTGAGCCGCCGCCCAAAGGTCAACAGACCGCTGCGCGTTCAACCAAAACTCTGGAGAATTTCCAAACAAGCGGGCAAGCCTGAGCGCCATTTCAGGGCTGACAGCGCGGCGCTCACGTAGTAATTCATTAACGGACTGTCGAGAAACACCCAGAAGTTCAGCCAACCTAGCAACGGTCAAACCATAGTCCGGCAAGAAATCCTCTCTCAGCATTTCACCGGGATGAGTCGGTTTGCGCTGCATGCCGGTGGTATTAAGAATAGCCATAGTTATCACCTCACTCAGTGGTAGTCACACACTTCGACTTCATACGCATCGCCATTCTCAAAACGAAAACAGATACGCCACTGATCATTTATTGAAATTGCGTGCTGCCCCTGCCTGTTTCCGGAAAGTGGGTGCAGGCGATTGCCGGGCGGCACTTTCAAGTCCTCCAGCTGTTCGGCCAGATTTACGTATTCAAGTTTTCTGGCAGCTCTCGACGTGACATCCGCAGGAAACTTCTTTGACTTGCCCTTGGAGTACAGTTCTTGAGTTCGTTTGTCGGCGAAGGATTTAATCATGACCCAAAACGTATCGCGTCACGTGACGGATGTCAATAGCGCCTTGGGATGACTGCATAACGCCGTGTTTTGGGGCGCCGGAGCGCCAGCGGAGGCGTCCCAGCAGCGCGGCTTTTTGCGCTGCGACAACAACACCTTGTTATAGCCTCAGACGTACTCACCGTGTACTTCCATTATGTCTTCAAATATCTCCGACAATTCGTAGAAAAGCGAATTGGCCGAATCAGCTGTCTCTTGGAATACCTGCGCTTTCGTTAGGCACTGATCTGCTCCGCTTGAACTGAT
>DATJDA010000205.1:0-2843 GCA_035497695.1 Marinobacter sp.
GACCAGACACAGTAGACGAAGCCCTTGCAGTGTTTGACAGCATCGGGCCCAAACATCTGGAGCGTTGGGGGGATGGTCCCGATCAGAGTGGCTTCGCCAATCCGGATTTCCTGCGGTTTCACCGGGAACTGATTCGCGTGCAATGGCCTGAAGGCGGAGCTGATTTGATTTCGGTAATGGCGGGCGACGAACAAATTGCCTGCTTTTATAACTTGATACACAACCAGGTGGCGTATTTCTATCTGGGAGGCATGGTTGTGGAAACGGACAACCGTTTGAAACCCGGCTTGCTGGGCCACAGCCTGTGCATAGAGGATTATCGCCACCACGGCTTTCACTATTACGATTTCATGGGTGGAGATGAACGGTATAAATCCAACCTCGGTCAATTCCATCGCAATTTGGTTCAGGTTGCACTGCAACGGCCTCGCTTCAAACTGAAGCTTGAAGACGTTGCAAGGCGGGCAAGAAATCGTTGGCTGCGGGAGGCAAATGCCGACTATGAACGCTGATTTTCAGGCACGGACGTCAAGATTTGATATTTTTCCGGTCAGGGACTACGACCAATACGTCGCTGGGCATGCCCACGCAACGCCCTACCATAACAGTGCGTGGTTACAGGCGGTTGAGAGTGCCTATGGCCATACCGGTTGGCTGATTACTGTTCATCAGAATGGAGTCTTATGTGGTGTTCTACCCCTGGTAGAAGTTAAGCCGCCCATTGGCAGCAGAAGCCTGGTTTCGTTGCCATTCTGCGACTTGGGTGGTGTGCTCGCAGACAACGAAGACATTCGGAACAAACTGATGTCCGAAGCCAAAGCACTGGCAAAAACCAATCGCGCCAAAATTCTCGAAATCCGCGAAGGTGGCGCGGCGTTAGAAACAGAACTGGAAGAGCAGAAAGAGCAACAAGCGCACACTTTGCCTGCAGACACCAAGGTTCGCATGTTGTGTGATCTGCCTGAAAGTGGCGAAGCTCTGTTCAAAAGTTACAAACCCAAGTTGCGTAGCCAGATTCGAAAAGCTGAGAAAAATGGACTCAGAGCAGAACTGCGTACAGATGCCGACGCCATAAACCTGTTTTACGACGTATTTGCTCAAAATATGCACAGGCTGGGCTCACCGGTGCACAGCCTGCGCTGGTTCCAGGATTTGAAAACAGCCTATGGCGATCAAATGCTGGTGAGTGTGGTGTTCAAAGAGGACAAACCAGTAGGTGCGGGCATCGTACTGGTACAAGGCAAACAGGCCTGTATTCCCTGGGCTTCAACGCTTGAAGAGTTTAACCGGCTGGCACCGAATATGTTGCTGTACTGGACGCTGCTCAATCATGTTTGTGATCTGGGCTGCACCGTGTTCGATTTTGGGCGCTCCACGCTGGGCGAGGGCACCTTCCGTTTCAAAAAGCAGTGGGGCGCCAAACCCTATGAACTGATATGGACCGAATACCTGAACGGTCACAAAAGTGTCGCCGAGGCTGAAACAACAAGTGGTAGTGCATCTGCCCTATCCAGAATGCGGCCCTTTATTGAAAACATCTGGCGGCGCTTGCCGTTATCGGTCAGCAATTGGCTTGGCCCAAAACTTAGGCGATACATCACCTTATGACGTTCATATTGTTGGTCACCATTCTCTGCCTCGCCGTTCCGGTATACGTGTACTTCGGGTACCCGGCGTTACTGTGGCTGTTCACCCGTGGCTTGCCAGATATCACCCATCGCCGTGGCGAACACAGGCCTTCCGTCGCTCTGATAATCTCCTGTTACAACGAAGTAGACGTCATTCGCGAGAAACTTAACAATGCGCTGGAGCTGGATTACCCAAAAGACCTGCTGCAAATCATCGTAGTATCCGACGGCTCAGACGATGGCACAGATGAAGCGGTAAAAGAATTACAAAACAACCGCATTGTACTCATCCGCCAGGAAGGCCGATTAGGTAAAACCATGGGTATAAACCTGGCCATGGAGCAGATACAAGCAGACATAACCGTATTCAGCGACGCCAACGCCATGTACGCCAGCGATGCAATCAGCAAACTGGTACGCAACTTTGCCGATATAGAAGTAGGGTATGCGGTAGGCGCAGCCTTATACACAGACGGCGATCAGGGTGCCAGCGCCCGCAATGAAAATCTTTACTGGCGCTATGAGCTGGCGATTAAAGCCATGGAATCTCGCCTGCATTCCGTAGTGGGAGGGGATGGCGCTATTTACGCTATCCGCACCAGCCTTTGGGAGCCGTTACAGCAGCAGGACATAAACGACTTCGTAAACCCTCTGCAAATCATAGCCAAAGGCTACCGGGGCGTGTTTGATGCCGATGCACGATGCTTTGAGGAAACCGCCGGCGATTTTGACAGGGAAGTAGCCCGCAAAGAACGCATAGTAAACCGCAGTATTCGCGGCCTGATGCGAGTAGCGCAAGTAATGAACCCGACCAAAACCGGCATGTTTGCGTTCGAGGTTATTTCCCACAAATTATTGCGCTGGCTCATTCCCGTGTTTTTACTGATTGGCGCAGCGGGCAGCGTTATTCTGGCCTTTGCAGGCTTTGGCCTGTTTCAGCTTATTACCGCAGGCACTGTTTTACTATTGGCGCTAACGCTGGCCGGCTTCTTGTCTGCCAACCGTAACCAACTGCCTACCTGGATAGCCACGCCTTATTACTTTGTTATGGTGAATGGCTATGCCGTTCGCGGCATTGTGAAGGCGCTTCAGGGGCAAACCCAGGTAACCTGGAGCAGCGCCAGAAACACCGAAAAAGGAAATTCCGGAGTGTCAGATCATTGAGTAAGCTACGCGTACTTCAGTTCATAACCCCGGCCGGCTTTTACGGCGCAG
>DATJDA010000206.1:0-12428 GCA_035497695.1 Marinobacter sp.
GCATCGCTCACTACCCGGGCAAATACCGGAGCCGCGACTTCACCGCCGTAATACTCACCGGACTGCGGGGCATCAACAGCCACCACGATAACGATTCTTGGGTTTTCAATCGGCGCCATGCCAGCAAAAATAGCCTTGTACTGACTGTCTTCATACCCATGTTTTCCCACAAGGTGAACCGTACCGGTTTTACCCCCCGCAGAATAAAGCCCCGGCTGAGCACGAGAGCCGGTACCATGGGTTATCACCTCATGCAGCATGGTCCTGACTTCATGGGCAACCTTCTCTGACAGTACACGCTGCCCCTGGGGCTCATCATTCAATTTGAGCAGACTCAATGGGTATCGGGTACCGCCATTTGCAATGACCGAGTACGCTTGCGCCAACTGCAGGGCGTTTACGCTCAGACCGTAGCCATAAGACAGCGTCGCTTCCTCAACTGGCCGCCACTTAGGTGGCGCAGGCAGAACACCGATAGCCTCGCCAGGGAAACCAATCCCTGTTGGCTGACCAATTCCCACACGGGAATAAAGGTCACGAATTGTGTCACCACCAATGTCCGTTGCAATTTTACTGATCCCCACGTTACTTGACTTGGCAATGATGTCCGTCAGGCTGATTGCCCCGTAATTTCGATGATCACGAATAGTAAAGCGCCCGAAACGACGATAGCCGGGCGAAGTGTCAATGGTGGTATCAACCGTGTACTTTCCCGTCTCAAGTGCGGCCGCCATGGCGATCGGCTTCATAGTTGAGCCTGGTTCAAACAAGTCGGTAATGGCCTTGTTCCGGAGATTTTCCGGGGCCAGCTGGGTGCGATCATTTGGGTTATAAGAACCCTGATTAACCATTGCCAACACCTCACCGGTATTAACATCAAGCATTACCAGTGTGCCGCCATGAGCATGTTGTGCCTGCACCACCGCTTTTAGTTCGCGGTAGGCCATATATTGCAAACGCAAATCAATACTGAGCTCAAGGTTATGGCCAGGATTGGCATCACGAATGAGCGTCAAATCCTTGATAATACGGCCACGATTGTCTTTTAGTACGCGCTTACGGCCAGGCTCTCCTGACAACCACTCGTTATAGGAGAGCTCCAGACCTTCCTGGCCACGCTCATCAATGTTGGTAAAGCCAACAACATGAGCGGTCACCTCTCCGGCAGGGTAGTACCGACGATATTCCTGCCGCGTGTAAATGCCGGCAATATCCAGGGCCATCACGCTCCTGGAAAGGCTGGGTTGAACTTTTCTGCGCAGATAGATGAACTCACGACTGGAATAACTCTTTAACCGCTCACGAAGGCCTGCTTCGCTGATATCAAGTAACCGCGCAAGATTGGCCAGGCGAGGCTCATTCAGATCGATTTCTGAAGGATTGGCCCAAATTGTCTGAACTGGCGTGCTCACCGCCAGTGGCTCACCATAACGATCCGATATAACACCGCGATGAGCATCAATTGTTTCCACGCGGATGGTTCGCACATCACCCTGCTTTTGGAGGAAATCGTTATCAACAACCTGCAAATCCACCAGACGCCAGCCAAGAATCACTACAATCAGCAGAAAACCACCCAGCACTGAGCCGTAACGCCAGGCACTCAGCCCTGCCGTCAATCGTTGGCTCCATGTTGTCTGCTTTCCCTGACCGGACAAATCGACCACCCTGATGGTTATTATTGTCGTGAACTACTTGTGACCAGCAGCTGACATCAACGGCACTAATACAATGTCGTGCCTGCCAGGAACGACCATTTCAAATCGCTTTGCAGCCAGGCTTTCCACCCGGCCATGAGCACTCAGTGCGCTCTGCTCCAACAACAACTGACTCCACTCCCTGTGGTAACTGTCCCGCTCACCCTGCAAATGTGACAGTGTGTTGAACAGCTCCCGATTCTCATGGGCACTGACCACAACGCCGATGGACGACGCCAGCAGCAGCACAATCAAGGCCGTTGATATCAGGACATTTCTCTGCTTGCCTGCATCAAACACCTGGCGAGAGATGCGTACAGCGGTCGCAACACCGTCTCGTACTTTTTGCTTATTCAGTTTTGCCGTTCTGGCGGGCTGTTCTATGGCTACTGCGCCCATGATTACGCGCTCCCCTGCGTTGTTACTTTTGACCCAATGCGTTCCAGCACTCGCATAACGGCACTGCGGGCCCTGACATTCTCACCCACTTCATCAGCCCCGGCCTTGCTGGCCTTGCCAATCAAACGAAAATCCGACGCCTCCTGATCTGCCGTTACGGGTATACCCTTTGGCAACTGTGGTCCCCGGGCCAAATCACGCATAAACCGCTTTACAAGGCGATCTTCAAGCGAGTGAAAACTGATTACCACCAGCCGGCCACCAGGTGCGAGGCTGTCAGCCGCCATCTGCAACCCGACTTCAAGATCGTCGAGCTCCCTATTAATAAAAATCCGGATCGCTTGAAACGTCCGGGTTGCGGGGTGCTTGTGTTTTTCTTTTTTCGGTACAGCTTCACTGACCAACTCTGCAAGCTGACGAGTTGTCTCAATGGCCTCCTCCTGCCGGCGCTCAACGACAAAGCGGGCAATACGTCGCGAGAAGCGCTCTTCGCCATAACGCCAGATCACATCGGCAATCTCTTGTTCATCTGCCTTTGCCAGCCATTCGGCCGCACTGGGTGACTGCAGTGGATTCATTCGCATATCAAGAGGGCCATTGCGCATAAAGCTGAATCCCCGCGATGCATCATCAAGCTGTGGTGACGACACACCAAGATCCATCAACACACCGCTAACGTCACTCCACTCCTTGTTGGCAAGCGCCAGATCCAACTCGGCAAACGAGCCGTGGTACCAGGAAAACCGCTTATCTTCAGCGGCAAGCTGTTCGGCAACTGCGATTGCCTGCGGGTCTTTATCAATCCCAAGCAGCAGACCACGATCACTGAGACCACCCAAAATCAGCCGACTGTGACCACCGCGACCAAAAGTGCCATCCACATATCGCCCATCGGGAGTGCTCATCAAAAAATCAACTGCCGAGTCGAGGAGAACGGAGCGGTGCATCAATGTATCCCCGCTTTCTGACTGCTGCCTGGAGATCATAGGGAGAACGCCTCCATCTCAGGCGGCATATCCTCATAACCAGATGACTCATCCAGCCAGGCAAGCCAGCGCTCCTCACTCCAGAGCTCAAACTTGTTGCCCTGCCCGACAAGCATCAATTTTTTCTCAAGGTAGGCATAGCTGCGCAACGTGGGAGGAATCAGGATTCGCCCGGCAGAGTCCAACTCCATGGGAGCAGCATTACCAAGCACCAGGCGCTGCAATCGACGGGCCGCCTTGTACATATTGGGAAGTGCCTCAATTTCCGGGCGCTTTTTCTCCCACTCAGGCTCCGGATAAACCAACAAGCAACGCTCCTCGTCATTTGCTGTCAATACGATACGACCACCACAGCACTGCACGAGGTCCTCGCGCACCTTGGCGGGGATCGCAAGGCGACCCTTTGCATCCATATTGATGGCATGACTGCCGAGAAAATTGCTCATTTACCCATCTCGTTGGACCATATATCCACAAAACACCACTAGAAACCACTTTTTCCCACTCCTGCACACTATAGAAACACGCAATACACAATGCAAGCGCCGCGAATAAGGCCACACTTGGAAAAGTTCCTTCTATGACAACAGCTTACGAAAGAAGACTTAATGAGAAAGGGAGATTACAAAAAAGAAAAGAAAGGAAATCAAGTACCTGCAGAAAAGTCTGAAGAAGCCAAGTGAAGCTTAAGAATTTTTAGCTATAACGGGTATTAATTGAAAGCAATGCCCGCAACATGCACATGAGAAGAGAAAAAAGAGCTCGCCGATAAGCCGGGTTCTGTCGTGGACAGTCATTCATCTAGGGCCTGCGTCACCACAGGCCTCAAGCAACCTACCCGAGTCCAGCGCGGGCCGCGCCATAGGACTCCTATTTGGTCTTGCTCCAGGTGGGGTTTACCATCGCCGTGAACTGTTACCAGTCACGCGGTGCGCTCTTACCGCACCATTTCACCCTTACCGGCGCCAAAGGCGCTTAGGCGGTATACTTTCTGTTGCACTTTCCGTCGGCTCACGCCGCCCAGGCGTTACCTGGCACCTTGCCCTGCGGAGCCCGGACTTTCCTCCCCCGGAAAAAACCGGCGGCGACTGTCTGGCGAGCTCGGGCGAGACGATACCCTTGCACACCCGCCCTTGCAAGAAAAACCACCAAACGGCTATTAGTCCTGTTTAAGCTCAAGGGCGCGCTGATAAAGTTCATTTTTCGAACGACCCGTAAGTTCTGCAACAATTCGGGCTGCCTTTTTCACTGGCAACTCAACTAACAGCAAACCAAGCAGCCGGTCCACATCCAGCGCTTCCGGCAACTCATCGATACTGGCAGCACTCGCGCCGTGAACCATCACCACAAATTCGCCTTTTGTTCCGTGAGAGTCTGACTCCAGCGTTGCAAGCACCTGATGAACCTCTCCCGAATAGAAGGTTTCAAATGTTTTGGTCAGTTCCCGCCCCAGCACAATTTCACGATCTTCACCGAGCACTTCTGCAATATCATGAACCGTATCCAGAATTCGGTGGGGCGACTCGTAAAATACGAGTGTTGCAGCTTCCCGACGCAGGGCATCCAGGGCGGCGCGCCGCCCGCTACGCTTTGCTGGCAGAAAGCCGACAAACAAAAACCGATCGGTAGGCAGTCCCGCTGCACTAAGACCTGCAACCAGCGCGCACGGGCCCGGAATCGGAGTAACCACAAATCCGCGCTTACGCGCCTCCCGCACCAGAACGTATCCGGGGTCTGAAATAAGAGGGGTACCTGCGTCTGAAATCAATGCCACGCTGCGCCCGGCCTCCAATTCATCCAAAAGACTACCAGCGCGGTCCCTTTCATTATGATCGTGAAGCGCAATCAATCGCTTCTGTAAACCAAGATGCTGCAGCAACCGGCCACTATGGCGGGTATCTTCTGCTGCAATTACGTCAACCATCGCGAGCACACGACCTGCCCTGGACGACATGTCATCAAGATTTCCGATAGGCGTAGCAACAATGTACAGCCTGCCCCGCGAACCGCTCTCGCTGATGACTTGGTACACCGCTTGATCATTATCCGATTTCAATTCTTTAGCCCTATAGTTTCTGATGTTTGTGCGATGACACTTACGTCATGTGAATTGGCTCTGGAGCTGTTAAACTTGCCACCGTTACACCTGTGCTACAAGCCTAAACATTTGGAGTATTCTGCACCTGTCATGATCAAAAACCGTATCAACCATCGAGCCCTGGCCAGCCTGTTTACAATGGCGCTGCTATTTACTGGTTGTGCCAGCATTAATCTGCAGTCTCATGTGGCACAAACACCTGAGCAGGCTCTGGAAATGGCCGCACGGGAAAATAATAGCGAGACTGCACAGCGGTACCTTCTGCGAGTGTCCAGCCAGTTTCAGGAGCAAGGCGATCATTCTGCTGCACGCAAGCTACTGCAAAGTACCCAGTTGGCGCAACTAACACCTGATCTTGAAAATCAAAAGCGGTTATTGGCAATGGCCAGTGCAATTGCTCTTGAGGACACCAAGTGGGCAAGGAGCCTGGTGGCAGATCTTACACCAGACAGTTTTCTGACCTATAAGTCTGAGCTCATCAGCCGTGCCGGAAACCTACAGGCCCAGACTTACGCACTGGCTGGCAACCGGCTTTCCGCGGCAATGACACTGATACTTTTGACCCAGGTCGACAGCACGGCAAACCCTCAGCAAATTCACGATCAGATCTGGCAATTTCTGAAAGCCACCCCTGACAAGAATCTTAGTTCGGCCGCGGCAAATGCGGTTGGCTACGAAGCACAGGGCTGGCTGGAGCTTGCCTCATCAGTACGCGCTCCCGGCATGGGGCTCGATGAGCAGGGCCGCATTGTACGTCGCTGGCAAAATAACTGGTCGGGCCACCCGGCAGCTCAGGTATTGCCATCTGAATTGCGACTGATCGCAACCCTGGCCGAAAGCCGCCCCGAGAGCATTGCACTTGCATTACCCCTCAAAGGGCCATTAGCCTCAGCCGGTAAGGCTATCCGTGACGGGTTTCTCGCTGCGTACTATCTCGACAAGTCGGTAGACCGAAGCAAAACCGATATTCGCATCGTGGACACATCGGAAAAGCCATTCAAAGACCTCTATCAGGAATTGTCGGGGCAAAACATCGACCTGATTGTCGGGCCACTGGAAAAAGAGGCACTCGCCGCACTCGGGGCGATGAACACTCTGCCTGTACCAGCACTGGGCTTAAACTATCTCCCAACTGGCAGCAGAGCACCTGAGGGGCTCTATCAGTTTGGCCTTTCTGCAGAGGACGAGGCTCACCAGATAGCCGACCGACTCGCAGCCAAAGATATTCGTGATGTACTCATACTGATCCCCCACGGCGAGTGGGGCGATCGTGTAGAGGCGGCTCTTCTGCAAAGCATGAAAGAGAACAAAGTTACTGCCCTCGACATCAGGCGCTTTTTTAAAGAGGACAACCTGAGAGCCGTCACTGCTGACCTGCTAGGCATCAGTGTTTCACGGGACCGGGCAATCCAGGTAGAGCGCACAATTGGCATAAATGTCGAGTTCGAGCCGAGGCGCCGCCAAGATGCCGAAGCCATAGTAATGGTCGCTGAACCGACAGTAGCCCGGCAGTTTAATCCATTATTCGCTTATTACTTTGGGGGCGACCTCCCTGTGTACTCGCCATCCATTGTCTACGAAGGCACTCCTGATCCTTCCCGGGATCGTGATCTGAACCAGGTAATCTTTACAGATATTCCCTGGGTGCTTGGCGAAGATACCGAGCTGCGCACCGAATCCACCAAATACTTGTCTGGCACCCGGGGCCAGCTTGGACGGCTGTTTGCTATGGGAGCTGACGCATGGCAACTAAGCAAACGACTGCCACTTTTACGGCAGGTCGAGTCAGCGTCATTGAATGGGCAAACGGGCATTTTAACCATGACTCCTGAAGGCAGCATTCATCGGCAGCAAATGTGGGCACAATTCCAGCAGGGGGCACCCAAACTGCTTCAGGAGATTAGCACCTCCCCAACAACCGAGCAGTTGCCACTCTCTGCCGAACCGGAGCACTCAGCTCACTAATCCACGGATATCAGGGTGTCGCCATGGAAGGCAGGAAGGCTCTTGGCAATCATTTTGAATGCGTTGCCGCACGTTATCTGGCCAGTCGCGGCGTCCGGATTCTGGAGCAGAATGTCTACAACCGGGGTGGCGAAATTGATCTGATCGGCCGCGAAAGCGACACGCTGGTCTTCTTCGAAGTTCGCTATCGCGGCTCTGGCAGTCTGGTTGATGCCGCCGGTTCAGTAAATTACCCCAAACAAAGGCGATTACTTAAAGCGGTATCATTTTACCTTCACCGGCACGGTCTCTGGGATACTGTTTGCCGTATAGATGTTATCGCCATCAGCCCCGGAACCATCAAAAAATACCGGGTACAATGGATCAAGAACGCAATTCAGGCAGGGTGAGCAAGCAGAATGGCTGATATAGAGCAGCAGGTAAATCAATGGTTCGCAAGTCATATGGAACACACTGCGCAAGCCGCGAGTAGTGTTGGCCCCGCCATTGCAACCGCGGCAAATGCATTCACCGACGCCCTGCTTCGCGACGGCAAGATAATTGCCTGCGCCAATGGCAGTGCCAACATCCTTGCCCAATATTTTTGCACCGCATTACTGAATCGCTTCGAGCAGGATCGTCCGGCGCTACCCGCCATAAATCTTGGGGCCGATGCCACCACCTATTCAGCCATCTGTCGGGATAATCGCTTTAACGACACCTTTTCGCGCCAGGTCAGAGCAATAGGAAAACCCGGAGATTTGCTGTTCGTTATTGTTGACGATGGCCACAAAGCGAATCTGATACAAGCTATTCAGGCGGCCCATGACAGGGAAATGAGCGTGGTTGTATTAAGTGCCAGAGAAAAATCTGACATTACATCTCTAATGCACCCCGAAGATCATGAAATTACCCTGAACGACCTCTCACCTACCGAAGCCGCACCACTCTTACTCGTCATCATCAACGTATTATGTGCGCTGATTGACGGGAAATTATTTCGCGGGTAACCAGGGCCCGCACACGGAATAGCCCGATCAGAATTTTAGCAAATAAAAAAAGGGCCAGAATTAAAATTCTGGCCCTTTTATCTAATTCTGACTTTACGGCAACTATTTGACAACTTTCAACATTGGCCGACCGGAAGGACGCTCATCTTGCCCTTGGCCCACTGAGGGACCACCCCGATCATTTGTTCCATCAGGATCGGGAGAGCCCGGCTCACTACCGAACACCATACCCTCACCATTTTCCTTGGCATAGATAGCAACCACCGCCTGAAGTGGAATAAACACCTGCATTGGCACACCGCCAAAGCGCGCGCTGAACTCCAGGGCGCCGTTGCCAATAACCAGCCCACGAACAGCACCGGAACTTATGTTCAGCACAATCTGGCCATTAGCAACATGCTCTGTCGGCACCTGAACACCCTGAACACTCGCATCCACCACAATATAGGGCGTACAGTCGTTGTCCAGGATCCATTCATTGAACGCTCTTACCAGATAAGGGCGACTGAATGTCATAGTAATTTTGCTATCAGGCACTTGCACCCTCCTGCGCATTATTATGGGCTTTCACCATATCAGCTGCGGATATCTTCTTCGAGATCTGAAAGGCTGGCCTTAAACCCCTCCCGAGCAAAGAGAGCCTCCATGTACTTAAGGAGCGGCTTCGCCTGTTTATCATTCAGTTCGATACCAAGCACTGGCAAGCGCCACAAAATAGGTGCAATACAGCAATCTACAAGCGTAAATTCTTCAGACAGAAAAAACGGCGTTTCAGCAAACAAGGGAGCCGTTGCCAACAGGCTTTCACGCAACTCTTTACGGGGCGCATCAGACGCCTTGGCATTCGGTTGAGCAAGAATCTGGTCAACCAAGCCACACCAGTCTTTCTGGATACGGTAGATCATCAGCCGGCTATTGGCACGGGCAACCGGATACACAGGAAGCAGCGGAGGATGTGGAAAACGCTCATCCAGATATTCCATCATGATATCCGGCTCATAAAGCACCAGATCACGATCCACCAGAGTCGGCAGGGCATTGTACGGATTCAGATCCGCCAACTCAGCCGGGGGATTATCAGAATCCACATCCACAATATCAACGGTAACACCCTTTTCCGCCAGAACAATACGCACTCTGTGGCTGTAATGACTGGTCGGATCCGAGAAAAACGTCATCGATGACCGTTTGGTCACAACGCCCATAGGATTACCTCACGAGTAAGCAACTGAAATGACCCTGAAAAACACAAAATTCCAGCGGGTACCTTAATACCCACTGGAAAATCAGGAGTCGGGATTATACCCTATTTCTTAGTGTACGTCCTTCCAGTACTCACGATTGAGCAGGTAGGCGAAGATGAAGAAGATAGCCACAAAGATCAATACGAAGATCCCCAGGCGCTCACGCTCCACTTTCACCGGATCACCCATATAAGACAGGAAGTTCGTCAGGTCATACATGGCCGCATCAAATTCCTCGCTCGACATGCTGCCTTCGATTGCATACTCAGGGCAAACATCGGCATTGTTGATATTGCCACTCAGTGGTTCGACACTCGGCGAAACTCCGATTCGTGGTTCAACAGCACAAAGCCCCTGCAGGTTCACCATAACGTGTGGCATACCAACACTCGGGAAAACCACATTATTCACACCAAGAGGACGACTGTCGTCTTTGTAAAATCCACGCAGATATGAGTATACCCAAGACTCGCCACGCAAACGGGTTTCAAGAGTCAGATCGGGCGGCGGCGCACCAAACCAGTTTGCCGCCGCTGCCTTGTCCATGGAATTTAACATCAGCTCGCCAATTCTGGCACCGGTGAAGATAAGATTTTCCTCGTAAAGATTCAGTGGAATCTTCAGATCTTCTGCCACGCGCTTATAGCGAGCGTATTCCGTGGAGTGGCACCCCGCGCAATAGTTTGTAAATAAGGCCACCCCGCGCTGAAGCGATTCTTTATTGGTGTGATCGGTATCGATGTGATCCAGAGCACCACCACCGGCAGCCAGCGCGAACGCTGGCAGGATTGCGATGAAAAGACTAAAGAGCAGCTTTTTCATTATCCTGTCACCCTCTCTGGCACTGGTTTGGTTTTCTCCATGCGCGTGTAAAACGGCATAAGAAGGAAGTAAAGGAAGTACAACACTGTTAAAACCTGCGCAACAGCTGTACGACCGGCCGTGGTTGGTACCGTTCCGAGATAGCCAAGAATTACAAAGCTAATGACAAAAATAGCCAAGGCAATACGGCTGTACCATCCCTTATAGCGAATAGAGCGAACCGGACTTCGATCCAGCCAGGGCAGCACAAACATAATGGCTATAGCGCCACCCATCACTACCACACCCCAAAACTTCGCAGGTAAGCCGAACAGGTCAACAGTAACCGCACGCAACATGGCGTAAAACGGCGTGAAGTACCATACCGGTGCAATATGCGCCGGCGTTTTCAGAGAGTTTGCAGGTTCGAAATTAGGCGCTTCAAGGAACAATCCGCCCATTTCAGGGAAGTAGAATACAACCACAAAAAAGATAAAGAAGAATACCGCCACGCCCACCAGGTCGTGAACGGAGTAATACGGGTGAAACGGAATACCATCTTTCGGAATACCATTTTCATCCAGATTCTTCTTGATTTCAATGCCATCGGGGTTGTTAGAACCTACTTCGTGCAGTGCAAGGATGTGCAGAACGACAAGCCCCAGAAGTACGATTGGCAACGCCACAACATGCAATGCAAAAAAGCGATTCAATGTAACACCTGAAATCAGGTAATCACCACGAATCCAAAGCGAAAGATCATCGCCAATCACGGGAATGGCACCAAACAGATTAACGATAACCTGAGCACCCCAATAGGACATCTGCCCCCAAGGCAACAGATAGCCCATAAAGGCCTCCGCCATAAGCACCAGGTAAATCATCATGCCGAAGAGCCAAATCAGCTCTCTGGGCTTCTGATAAGAGCCATACAGCAGACCACGAAACATGTGGAGATAAACCACAATGAAGAACGCAGACGCACCGGTAGAGTGCAAATAGCGTAACAGCCAGCCCCACTGGACATCGCGCATGATGTACTCAACAGAAGCAAAAGCCCCTTCCGCTGACGGGTTATAACTCATGGTTAGCCAGATACCGGTTACCAGTTGGTTAACCAGAACGAGCATTGCCAGCGATCCAAAAAAGTACCACACGTTAAAATTCTTGGGCGCGTAATACTTGGCCAGGTGATTATTCCAGGCATCAACGACTGGCAGACGTTCGTCTACCCACTGAAGCAATTTATTCATTACGCCGCCTCCGGATCAAGACCAATCGTGAGGGTCACATCGTTATCATACCGATAAGGTGGAACCTCCAGGTTCAGGGGAGCAGGCTGCGCGTCGTAGACCCGGCCAGCCATATCGTAATGGGTACCATGACACGGGCAAAAGAAACCACCCAGCCAATCCTTCCCGAGGTCAGCAGGAGCCACCTCTGGCCGGTATGAAGGCACACATCCAAGATGGGTACAGATCCCGACAAGAACAACGATCTCAGGTTTAATCGACCTGTAGATGCCGGTAATGTACGGAGGCTGCTGTGGCTCTTCAGAGTTAGGGTCTTTAACCTTGTCATTCAGTTTCTTGATGCTTTCCAGCATCTGTTCGGTGCGCCGGACGATCCAGACCGGTTTACCGCGCCATGCTACGGTAATTTGCTGACCTGGTTCAATCTTGCTGATATTGACGGTTACCGGTGCGCCTGCTGCTTCCGCTTTGGCACTGGGATTCCAGGACGCCACGAAAGGAACTGCTGCACCGACGACGCCGACTCCACCGACCACGGACGTTGCGCCGATCAGAAACCGACGTCGGCCTTGGCTTACGTCGCCATTATTCATTATGGTTCTCTCCCATCAGGCGATGTCACAGCCCGCCAAGCAGCCGGCAATGCGCATCTTATAAGGACTTCTTAACTCAAATTTATAAGCGCACAAATGGTAAAGAAATTACCGGTGGCTGACAAGTCGTAAAGCGATGACACAAGGCCTGGCATCTGCTCCAGATCAACCATAGCCTGATTTTCTTCACCCACAAAAAAACCCGACCTTATGGGGTCGGGTTTTTCCAGGTCCTGCTCCAGCGAAATTAACGCTTGGAGTACTGAGGACGCTTACGCGCCTTACGCAGACCTACTTTCTTACGCTCAACAGCACGAGCGTCGCGGGTCACATAACCTGCGTCACGCAATGCCGGACGAAGAGTTTCATCATAATCCATCAATGCACGGGTCAAGCCGTGACG
>DATJDA010000207.1:0-4723 GCA_035497695.1 Marinobacter sp.
CGGTGTGATTCTTGGTGACGATGTGGAAGTTGGCGCTAATACGACCATTGATCGTGGCGCCCTTGATAATACCGTGATTGGCAACGGTGTGAAGCTCGATAACCTGATTCAGATTGCCCATAACGTCCAGATTGGCGATCACAGTGCCATGGCGGCTATGGTGGGTATTGCCGGCAGCACTCACATTGGCAGGCACTGTGTGTTCGGCGGTGCAGTCGGTGTGGCGGGGCATCTGGAAATTGGTGATCAGGTGCACCTGACGGGCATGACGCTTGTCACCGGCAACATTCGGGAATCAGGGGTTTATTCTTCTGGCACCAGTGCAGACACGAACCAGCGGTGGCGAAAAAATGCCGTACGTTTCCGACAACTGGATACGTTGGCCCGGCGGATAAAAGAATTAGAAAAGAAAATAGAAGGCGAGGCCGATTGAGATGATGTATATCGACGAAATTCTGGAATATCTGCCCCATCGTTACCCATTTCTGCTGGTGGACCGGGTAACCGAGATTGAAAAGGGCAAGTCGATTCATGGCTACAAGAATATTTCGTTTAACGAGCCATTTTTTCAGGGGCATTTTCCCAATAACCCGATTATGCCGGGTGTGCTGATTCTTGAAGCTATGGCTCAGCTTTCAGGCATTCTTGGCTTTGTGACTGTTGACCGAAAACCAACCGATGGTCTGGTACAATATTTGGCGGGATCCAGCAAGGCGCGCTTTAAACGCCCCGTAGTGCCAGGAGACAGGCTCTGCATGGAATCAAAAGTTATCTCCGTAAAGCGTGGCATCTGGAAATTCGATTGTCGCGCCCTGGTTGATGGTGACGTTGTGTGTGTAGCAGATATATTGACCGCTGAGAGAGAAGTTTGATGACGACAAGTGACTGGTCGGGGATCCACCCTCAGGCAATTGTAGATTCGTCTGCCAGATTAGCTGATGGCGTAACTGTTGGGCCATGGAGTTATATTGGCCCGGGCGTTGAGATTGGCGAGGGAACCGAGGTTCTCTCCCACGTTGTGATTAAAGGACCGACGACAATTGGCCGGAATAACCGGATTTTTCAGTTTTCCAGCATTGGTGAAGAGTGCCAGGACAAGAAATACGCTGGCGAGCCAACAAAGCTGATCATTGGCGATAACAATGTTATTCGTGAGAGTTGCACTGTGCATCGCGGGACCATCCAGGATCGCGGAGAAACTCGTATTGGCAATGATAACTTGCTGATGGCCTATGTTCACGTGGCCCACGATTGTGTGGTGGGTAACAGCACCATTCTTGCCAACTGTGCGACGCTGGCAGGTCACGTTAACATCGGTGACTTCTCTATACTGGGAGGAGGCACTATGGTTCATCAGTTTTGTAATATAGGCATGCACAGCATGGCGGCGGGCGGCAGCATCGTGCTTAAGGATATTCCCGCCTACATTATGGCCAGCGGTCAATCAGCGGAGCCTCATGGTATCAACGTAGAAGGCCTGAAACGCCGTGGCTTTAGTAAAGGCGCTCTTTTAAGCCTGCGCCGCGCCTATAAGGTTATCTATCGCCAGGGTCTGACCATCGAGCAGGCGGTCGAAGAGCTTGAGAATACATTCGGAGACATTCCGGAAGTGCGCCCTCTGATTGACTCTCTGCGGGGAACTCGCCGCGGAATTATCCGCTGATCAGACAGGGCGCGTCGGTGGTGCATATTCTCTCAGCGGCGGTCGTCAGTACCCGTAGACTTACCTTCGGTATGGTTGCCGGTGAGGCCTCTGGTGATATCCTTGGTGCAGGCCTGATTCGATCACTTCGTGCACGCTATCCTAATGCCCGTTTTGTTGGCATTGGCGGCGACGAGATGATAGCAGAAGGTTTTCATTCCCTGGTGCCTATGGAGCGGTTGTCGGTGATGGGCCTGGTAGAAGTGCTGGGCCGCCTCCACGAGTTGTTCAGCATACGATCACGCTTGCTGCGCTACTTCCTTGCCACGCCTCCTGATGTCGTTATCGGTATTGATTCCCCTGACTTTACGCTGGCTATTGAGCGCCGGTGTCGCGAGGCTGGCATTCCTTCTGTGCATTATGTCAGCCCTTCTGTGTGGGCATGGCGGCAGAAACGGATCGTCAAGATTGCAAAATCCGTTAATCTGATGCTCACACTATTTCCCTTTGAAGCGCGTTTTTACAAAGATCATCAAGTGCCTGTGTCCTTTGTTGGACATCCGCTTGCAGACCGTATTCCAATGGTTCCGGAAACCGGTAAAGCCCGGCATGACCTGGGACTGGATGAGCAGGCACCGTTGCTGGCGGTGTTGCCGGGGAGCAGGGCGGGTGAAGTAGAGCGCCTGGGAACGCTTTTTCTGGAAGCAGCCCGCTGGATTCAACAGAAGCGACCAGATGTACAGCTTGTCATTCCCTGCGTGAACCGTGACCGCGAGAAGCAAATTCGGGAACTGGTCGATACCCTTGAGGTAGGGTTGCAGGTAACCATCGTACGTGGCCGCTCACGGGAGGTAATGGCTGCATCTGATGTGGTTTTACTGGCATCCGGCACCGCAACGCTAGAGGCTATGCTGTTGAAGAAGCCCATGGTTGTGGGTTATCGGCTCAGCAATTTCAGCTATGCGCTGGTATCTCGTCTGGTAAAAGTACCCTACGTCGCACTTCCGAATTTGCTGGCCAAACAACCTCTTGTGCCTGAGTTGTTGCAGGATAACGCAACGCCGGAAGCGCTGGGGGCTGCGGTGCTTGATTTGTTGGAAAACCAGCAAGAGCGGGAACGACTGGTTGAGGTATTCACTGAAATACATCACACACTAAAGCAAAATGCCGATGACAAAGCCGCGGAAGCGATCTCAAACCTTCTCGAAAAAGGTGATAGCTAGTGGCCCGGGTTGAGCTTCCACCTTTTGAATGTTCTTACCGGGGAAACCTGCTGGCGGGCGTAGATGAAGTGGGCCGTGGTCCATTGATCGGAGCCGTAGTAACAGCGGCTGTTATCTTGAACCCGGACAAACCCATTGCAGGCCTCGCTGACTCAAAAAAGCTAACCGAGAAAAAGCGCAATATTCTGTACGATGAAATTATTGAAAATGCCACAGCATGGTGTCTTGGCCGGTGTGAAGCACATGAAATAGACCAGTTTAATATCTATCAGGCAACCATGCTGGCAATGGAGCGCGCAGTGGCGGGTCTTAGCGTGGCCCCGGAGTATGTTTTGGTGGATGGTAATCGCTGCCCAAACTGGCGGTGGAGATCTGAGCCGGTTGTAAAAGGTGATGCCCGGGTAGCGGCAATCAGCGCAGCGTCTATTCTGGCAAAGGTTACCCGCGACCGGGAAATGGAAGAGATGGAGTTAAGATACCCGGGTTATGGCTTTGCGAAACACAAAGGTTATCCGACACCTGTACACCTTGAAGCCTTATTTCGATTAGGCGCGACATCGGAACATCGGAAATCTTTCCGGCCGGTACAAGAAGCCATCGAACAGGTTGGTTTTTTTACTGAGCCAGCAACTGAGAAAACGAGTGAAGAACTGCACTACCCGAATGATCTTTTCGAAAACACTCATTGACAGAAAGGCGTCTAATCTTTAGTATACGCGCACGTTGATCGGGGAGCCTTCCTCGACAAACAACCAGTTTTGATGCGGGGTGGAGCAGTCTGGTAGCTCGTCGGGCTCATAACCCGAAGGTCGTAGGTTCGAATCCTGCCCCCGCTACCATATAGAAAAAAGCAGATCAGTAATTTACTGGTCTGCTTTTTTTCGTTTGGAATGACAGAAAACGCGAAAATCAGAGCCTGGGAAATAAGCTGCATATGTTACGATTGCGTGATTAAATCACAAAGCTCAACCAGCTTCAGTCGTAGCCCAAGCAGGTCGATTGGTTTGGATAAATAAGCACTGTAACGCTCTGAATGCTCACCTGAAGGTGCCAGGTTGCGGCTTTGTGTTGCTGAAAGCAGGATGACAGGCACGCCAGGCCACTGGGTGCGCCCGGCTTGTAGCACCACTGAGCCAGAGGCACCGGGCAGATTGTAATCTGTAATAATGACCGCGGGTGCGTTGTCGCGGCTGGTTGCTGCCTTCATGAAGTCCTCTGCGCTACCAAAAAGCTCAACTTCGAATCCCATGTCTGTGAGCTCGCTGTCCAGTATCTCGCTGATTCCGGGAGAATCCTCGACAATCAGAGCACCTTGTCCCTGAGCATCAAACGCTGGTAACAAACTCTGCAGGGCCGGCAGTGAGTGGATTGCAAGCTGTTCGTCTCCGGGTGTATAGGGAAGGGTGAAGGTCGCGGTGGTGCCATCGCCAACCTCGCTCTCCAGATGCAGCGAGCCGCCAAGGGTCTCCGCCAATTCAAAACAGATGGCCAGGCCCAGACCAGCGCCGGGATTGTTCTCACTTGCCTGATAAAAGGG
Source organism: Marinobacter sp. (assembly GCA_035497695.1). Lineage (GTDB taxonomy): Bacteria > Pseudomonadota > Gammaproteobacteria > Pseudomonadales > Oleiphilaceae > Marinobacter. Next base: position 4,403 of record DATJDA010000207.1, read on the forward strand.
CGTGTAGATTTTTTCCAGGTGGTGGGGTGCTATACCGCAACCGGTGTCACGAACACAGAAGGCAAGAGATGGCTCGTGATCCGGGCTGTCATTAAAAGTAATTGATAAGGAAATATCACCCTGTTGGGTATATTTTGCTGCGTTATCCAGCAAGTTAAGCAATATGCGTTGCAGGTGCGTGGGTAATCCCCCCGAACAACATTACTATTACGAGCTACAGCAAGGATGAGGGAGCGCAAAATTCTGAAAAGGCACAGATTGGCTGGAATTTAGTCGTTGACCAGAAAGCGGGAGAAGGCGAGGGCGAATTACCCGAGGTTA
>DATJDA010000208.1:0-10080 GCA_035497695.1 Marinobacter sp.
CACCCCCCTTATGCTAATGGCCTGTCTGGCCGCGGCCCGTTGGCTGGATGTGTTGCCTCTGGGAGACAGCCAGTCGCAGGCACTTGGATTGCCACTTGCGCCTGTGCGCTTAACCTTACTATTGCTTGCCGCGCTAATGACTGCCGCTGCCACACTAGTGGTTGGACCTTTGTCGTTTGTTGGCCTGATGGCTCCGCATCTTGCCCGCCTGCTTGGCCTGCGGAAAGCCAAGGGGCAGCTTATCGGTGCATTTGTGATTGGCAGCATGTTGATGCTGTGGGCAGACTGGCTGGCACGCTCAGTCTTGTACCCGTACGAGCTTCCGGCTGGCTTGGTAGCAACATTGATTGGGGGCGGTTATTTTCTGGTGCGTCTCTACCGTACACCTTCTGTCACTAGTAGCGGATGAGCTTCTAATGGCGAGATTTACTTGCGGCCCGCTTATGCCACAAATTCATCAGGGGTGTTAGTACGGCCACAAGAACAGCGCCTACAAGCACGCCGAACAAGCCATTTACAAGCGCTGAAACGAGACTCTCGGGTAAGCCCGAAAAGCTGGCCGATAAATGATGAACGGCATTGAACACGGGCGGTATACCGTGAGTGATGATGCCACCCCCCACCAGAAACATGGCAATTGTGCCAAGAACAGATAATGACTTCATGAAATAGGGTGCGGACCAGAGTATACCTCTCCCGGTTTTCCGAGCCAGCTCACTGTCTTTTGTAGTCAAATACAAGCCACCGTCATCGAGTTTCACTATCCCGGCGACCAATCCATAGACACCGACGGTAATCATTACAGCAACAACCGTCAGTACCGTAAACTGCATCCCGATACTCGCACTCGCAACCGTACCCAGGGTAATAGCAATGATCTCTGCAGAGAGGACAAAATCGGTACGGACCGCACCCCGAATCTTTTGCTTCTCATGAACTGTTGCATTTACAGAGGGTGCATTTGACTGGTCCGAGATCTCAGGCTTGTGCTCAGTGTTTTCCTGCTGATGCAGATACTTGTGCGCCAGCTTTTCAAATCCCTCAAAACACAAAAACGCACCGCCACACATCAACAGTGGTACGACCAACCAGGGAACAAAAAAACTGATTGCAACCGCACACGGCACGAGAATCGCTTTATTGATTAAAGAACCCTTGGCGACCGCCCAAACAATGGGTAATTCCCGCGCTGGATTAACGCCTGACACCTGGTCCGCATTGACGGCAAGATCATCACCCAGCACACCGGCGGTCTTTTTGGTGGCCGTTTTAGTCATCAAAGACACATCGTCCAGAATCGTGGCGATGTCATCAATCAGGGCTAGCAGGCTGCTTCCTGCCATAGGATGAAATCCTTTTTAGCTTCCCGGATTAGTGTTATCGGGGTATAAATTAATCTGCCAGTCCCATTGCTTCGGCCGCAATCCGGTTTTTTACCGGCCCAAGATTATTCAACCAGCGCATTCCTGCGTTACGTAACCATCTGACTGGCAGTTCATCCCGGCCGAATAGCTGTTTGAAACCTTCCATCGCTGCCATCATGGCCAGGTTCTCGCCCTTGCGACGGCGCTGATAGCGAGCCAATACAAGATCATGGCCCGGATTCAGCCCCAACTCTTTTGCCCGGGCCAGCTCATCAAGCAGCACCCGAACATCGCCATAGCCCAGGTTTGCACCTTGTCCGGCCAGTGGATGAATGGTGTGAGCTGCATCACCTACCAGTGCGAAACCAGTAGCAATGTAGTCCTTCGCGTGACGCTGGCGCAGGGGAAAGGAAAATCGCCGGGATATGGATTCTATCCTGCCAAGCTCTTGCTCAATGGCCCTCTCCAGCTCGGCAACAAAACGGTCATCTTCCAGCGACATCAACCGCCGGGCCTCATCGGTATCCTGAGACCAGACAATAGAACAGAAATGTTCGTCGCCTGCTTCGGTCGCCAGTGGCAAAAACGCCAGCGGCCCGCTTGAAGAAAAGCTTTGCCAGGCGGTATATCGGTGCGTCTGAGCCGTTCGCACGGTGCAAACAATGGCATGCTGATCGTAATCCCATTCACGGGTAGGCAAACCGAGCCACTGCCGCAGGCGTGAATTCCCGCCGTCTGCGGCCGCCACAAAATCGGCCGCGAGCACTCGGCCATTGTCAAGCCGGACGCCGCGCTGGCCTTTATCCTGCCACCAGCCGGTTACCTTCACACCATCAATCAGCTCGACATTGCTGGTAGCCAGGGCCCCGAACAGCGCCCGGACAACACTGCGATTCTCAACAATCGTGCCAAGGGAACGAGCCTGAAGTTCTGCTGCCTCGAAATGAATTCGCCCGGTTCCATCACGATCCCAGACAACCATGTCCTGGTAGGGGCAATGACGCCCTTCGGCGATTTCCTGCCAGGCACCCAGAGATTCCAGCAATCGTTGGCTGGCCATCGAGATCGCACTAACCCGTGGCTCAAAATCTGCCACACTTTCAACTATAACCGGTGCCTGCAGAAGTTGGTCACGACCGCTGCCTTCTACCAGTCCGACTTGCCAGCCCTGTTGGGACAAACCCAGCGCCAGCGCAGAACCGACCATGCCTCCGCCGACAACCAGAATGTCGAATACCTGAATATCACTCATGTTTGGCTGGCCCCACGCATCCGGCTCCCGGCCGGCTAATAACGGCTCGTCGACCACCTATGCCCATGGCTTTACGTGCAAACCAGCGTTTGGCAGGTGGCAAAATATCTAACCCCATCAGACCGGCATCACGAGCGGCCACTAACGGCGCCAGCGACTGGCCAAAAATTCGTATCAGTGAGTCTGAAAATTGTATCGTTTGCTGCCGGTCCGGGTTGTGCAACTGATGATAGCGGCCGAGCACCTGCAAGCTCCCAAGAGGCTTGCCTTGCTCAACCGCCAGTCGAAACTGCTCAACCAGTGTCATCAAACCCCGAAGGGCAAGATTGAAGCCCTGACCCGCAACCGGATGAAGCGAGTGGGCGGCATTTCCTACCAGCGCTACGCCGGGCCTAACGGGCTCATCAACGGTGGTCAGCACCAGTGGATAGTGATGACACTCGCCTATGCGGGTGAATTGACCAAGCCGCCAGCCAAATTTTTCCTGTAACCGCGCGCGCTTGTCGTCAGCAGACAAGCCAAGCACTTCCTTAGCCAGCCGGTCGGTCAGCGTCCAGACCAGTGCCGACTGATCACCCGCACAATCAGCCGATCCCTGTGGCAACAGCGCCATCGGACCATCAGTCGTGAAGCGTTCATAGGCCGTGAACTCGTGACTGTTGCTGGTGGTAACGTTGGCAATCAATGCGCTCTGACCATAGTTATGGCTCCGGCTCTGAAAGCCCAGAGTTTCCCGTAGCCCCGAACGACCGCCATCGGCAACCACCAGACACTGCGCAGTTATGGTGCTGAGGCCACCTTCTGTTTGCAGTTCGATACTGACCCCGTCACTCAACGGAGTCATGTTCGTTACGCTTGCAGGCGCTTGCCACTGTACATTGGTATCCAACAGTTCCCGCACCAGGCACAGACCCATCCAGCGGTTATCAGCAACATAACCCATCGCGTCCTGCTGGAAGTCTTTGGCATTCAGGCGCGTTGCCCCAAAACGTCCCCGATCAGAAACATGAATATGCCGGATGGGCGTGGCATGCTCGGCCAAACGCTGCCAAAGCCCAAGTTCCTGAAATGTCAGCCGCGAGCCCCACGCCAGTGCAGTAGAGCGGGCATCGTAACTTGGCTGATAGCTGTCTGGCAGGGCATCCGTGGATAACGGAAACGCCTCAACCACGGTTACCCGCAAAGAGGGCACCACACGCACCAAAGCAAGCGCAAGCGTTGCGCCTGCCAATCCGCCGCCAGCAATTACCAGATCAGTATCAAAACGGGCCACAGGGTTAATCCGCCATGAGTGCTTCAATTTCAGCAACGGTTTTGGGCACGCCGTGACTCAGTACCCGGCAGCCCTCTTTGGTAACAACCACGTCATCTTCTATGCGGATGCCGATACCCCGCCACTTCTGATCAACACTGGTGTTATCCGGTGCCACATAAATACCAGGCTCTACTGTCAGGGCCATGCCGGGTTCAAGCTGACGCCAGGCATCGCCTACCTTATAGTCACCCACATCATGAACATCCAATCCCAGCCAATGCCCGGTGCGGTGCATGAAGAAGGGCTTATAGGCTTCCTTTTCAATAGCTTCTTCAAGCGTTCCGGAAAGCAAGCCGAGATCAATCAGCCCCTGAGTCAGCACTCTGAGCGCAGCTTCATGGGGATGGTTCCAGTGATTTCCCGGCCGGACTGCGTCAATCGCAGCATACTGAGAGGCCAGCACAACTTCATATAAAGCCTTCTGCTCCGGACTAAACCGGCCATTGATGGGGAATGTCCGGGTTATATCAGAGGCATAACATTCGTATTCACAACCCGCATCAATCAGTACCAGATCACCATCTTTCAGTGGTGCGTTGTTGTCGATGTAGTGCAGAACACAACCATTACTGCCCGCACCAACGATTGAAGGGTAGGCTGTAGAGCGGGCACCATGTTCCATAAACGTGTGAATCAGCTCCGCCTCAAGGTTGTATTCGTAGCCACCCTGGCGAGCACGCCTCATGGCGTTACAGTGGGCTTGAGCGCTGATTTCAGCGGCCCTGGCCATGGCTTTGATCTCGTGGGTACTCTTATACAAACGCAGATCATGGAGCATGTACTCCAAAGCCACAAACTCCCCGGGAGGGTGAGCCCCGGAGCGCACTTTACTGCGAATGACTTTTACCCAGTCCATCACCTTGGTATCGAAACTGTCATCTTTGCCCAGCGGATAGTAAATGCGGCTGCGGCCTTCGATCATGCCTGGCAGAATGTCGTCAATGTCAGAAACCGGGAAGGCATCGTCCAGCCCAAAGCTTTCAATCGCGCCCTCTGGCCCGATCAGAAACCCATTCCACAGCTCTTTTTCCGGATCGCGCTCCTTACAAAACAACACCGATTCGCCGTGCTCACGGCCAGGAATCAGGGCCAGTACGGCCTCTGGCTCACCAAAGCCCGTCAGATACTGAAAATCGCTGTCCTGCCGAAATGGATGCAGAACGTCCCGGTTGCGCACGCGCTCAGGGGCAGCTGGAATAATGGCAATACTGTCTGGTGCCATGCGCTCCATCAATTTGCGACGGCGCTCGGCAAATTCCTTAACCGGTATTATATTCGACATAGTTTCTCCCGCGGTGTGCACCCTTTGTCAGTGCAGGGTCGGCGTTTGTGAAGCAGGCCTTTCAGGGGCATTAAATTCAGTAAACACGGCCAACGCACCCAGCCGGATATATTCAGTAATTTCGACCAGTTGGCGCTCGCTCTCATTGTCTGCTTCTTCGTCACCCGAGAGTTGACTGATGGCGACCATATCTTCGATCAGTTCGCGTATTTCATCCGGTGCCTGCCCAAGCGACTCACCGGCCGACATTGCCATGCCTTCAAGAAAGCCACCTATCCAGACCGCCAGCGCCTCAAGCCGCTGCTCAATGGCGTAATCGTCATCTGGCAATAATGGATGAAAACTCATATCTGTTGATTGCAGCTGAGACAACGCCTGATCATAAGCGTGCACCATAAAAGGCGCCAGATCGTCAGATTCTTCAGCCGCGCTCTCAGGCAATCCCATTTGCTCACACACTACACCCAGCCATTCTGATTCGCTGATCCGGGTGCCGGCGGCCAAACGCCCACACAGCGCTCCGTGCAGCTCAGAGGGGTGACTAAAAGCCTTGTGAGCGGTAAAAATATTAGCCCAGCGCTCAAACTCAGCAGCGCGGATAGCGTTCGGGGTGTCGGTTTCTGACATAAACCAGGACAATCCTGTGTTGTGAAGTTAAGCCACTATCCTAACATTCAGGCGCGTTCAAGGCACTGGCTGGTTGACTTGCACAAAACCCCAGGCTCCCCCGGGAGCGTTAACGGAGCACTGGCCAAACGGCCGGGCAACCAGGAACAAAAACTTATAACACTCCTGTAAATTGACCAGCTTAGCGTCCACACTTATAGTTACTTGTATTTACAACTACCAATGTTGGGCACGTAATGGAACAGTCCAAAGTACAAACACTTGCGAGCAAGCTTGACAGACTTATTGAGCACTGCCAGAAACTTGAGCGGGATAATGCTGCGTTACGGGAATTTCAGGACGACTGGACCCGCGAACGTGCCCAACTGATACAAAAAAATGATCTCGCCAAGAACAAGGTCGAAGCCATGATTGGCCGCCTGCGGGCACTGGAGCAGCACTGATGTCACAGCAACCCACCACTGTTGAAGTCAAAATCCTCGACAAGGAATATCTGGTTGCCTGCCCGGAGGAAGAGCGTGAAGCTCTGCTTCGATCCGCCCGGCACCTTGATACCAAAATGCGGGAGATTCGTAGCAGCGGCAAGGTATTCGGCACGGAACGCATCGCCGTTATGGCGGCACTGAATATCACTCATGCGTTACTGGAGCGTGACACTATGTCTGACGCTACCAGTACCATTCTTGCGGCCATGAGTAGCAAGCTGGATGCCGCATTGGGCGAGCCATCCGATCAATAATCCCCCGCAAATGGTGTGTTTTCTGTAACAGGTGTTGCAATTAATCCCAGATGTGGTCATATAATGAGACTACTTCCTGGGCTGTTCGATGGTCGGATTCGTCCTCGAGCCAATATGCGTTACCCAGGTGGCTACTACAGGATATTGTGTGCATGTCCCCGCAAGGGGGAAGCCTAATATGTCACAGCGGCTACCGACCTTGAACTCCAGGTTCAAGGGCTTACGTCCGATAACGGCAGTTCGGGAAGTTTTATTTTGCATCCGTTTACTGATCCTCAGCGATTTGAATCTGCACCTGATGGACTCTCTCGCAAACAGCTACGCAAGCAGCTACGCCAGGAAAGACGATCCCTTTCTTTTGAAGAACAGTTAAGCGCGTCTGAATACCTTGCTCTTAATCTTCTACACAGCCCGGATTTATTTTCTGCACGCCATATCGCTATCTATCTTCCGAACGATGGCGAAATCAGCCCCCTTTTCTTCATGGATATGGCCCGGCACAGGGGTATTCACTTCTACTTACCGGTATTTCATCCGATTCTTCCAGGCCGACTAACATTCAGCCCTTATCACGATGGCGTTGAACTGAAAGCCAACCGGTTTGGCATACCTGAACCCGCCTTCAAAAAAAGCCTGAAGCGCCCCGCATGGGCACTCGATGCGGTATTACTGCCTTTAGTAGGATTTGATGACAATGGTGGAAGGCTAGGCATGGGAGGAGGTTTTTACGACCGAACATTTGCCTTTAGCCGGTTACGCCCAAGACTGGCACCAAAGCTGATAGGCCTGGCCCACGATTTCCAGCGGGTTGGCAAGCTTCCTGTTGAGCCTTGGGACATCCCTTTAGACAGCGTGGTTACAGACCAGCACCACTACCGATTCAAGCGGTCTCTGTCGACCTGAGCAGACCCGACAGTTACGGTAACATTATCCTGAATGCGAACTTTCTCTTCCGACGCATGAATAGACGTAAAGCCGGTAATAACAAGGCCGATCGCAAATATCAGCACGATGGATCTGATAATGTCGGGTTTACGGCCCATGGCTTTCGTTTCCTTCAGGTTTATTTTTGAAATTGTCGAGAAATCAGTAAGCTATTATTGCTTTAGAGAATTAGACGAAAGACTAACATGCATCTCTGTTTTTACAATTTTTAACGGATTAAAGTTTTGTAAGTTAGCAGGGCCTCCTTCAGGCCCGGCAGGGAGTAATTCTGCCGGGCACCATGAAGATCAGTGCGCCTTTCCGTTTCCCGCTCCCAGAAAGAGCCGGTAAGCCTCGTTATCTGTCATGTTTTCATAACGAAAGCCGACTTTTTCCAGCATAATTCCGAAATCTTCCACTTCATCGTCATCCACCTGTGCACCCAGCAATACCCGGCTGTATGCAGAGCCATGATTTCGATAGTGAAACATGCTGATATTCCAGCGGGTTCCAAGCGACATCAGGAATTTCAGAAGCGCTCCCGGGCGCTCGGGAAATTCAAACTGGAAAACCTTTTCGTTACTGATTGTTGGTGCATGCCCGCCTACCATGTGGCGGATATGCTGTTTTGCCATATCACTATCGGTCAGATCCAGCACCCCATAACCATTTTCCCGCAGTTCCTTTACCAGCTCATCCCGGCCCAGACCACCAGCCTGCACCTGAATGCCCACAAAAATAGTGGCTTCCACCGAATCTGCGTAACGGTAGTTAAATTCCGTAATACTGCGCTTGTGCAAGGCGTTGATGAACGTTTTGAAGGCACCCGGCTTTTCAGGGATAGTTACCGCCAGAATAGCTTCCCGCTGCTCACCAATTTCGGTGCGCTCAGAAATATACCGCAGGCTATCGAAATTCATGTTGGCACCACTGAGCGTTGCCACCAGATTCTCGTCTTCAATTTTTTCCCGTTCAATGTATTTCTTGATACCCGCCACCCCCAGCGCGCCTGCTGGCTCCGCTATAGAGCGGGTGTCTTCGAAGATATCCTTGATAGCTGCGCAAATCTCATCGGTAGAGACCGTAATAACCTCATCAACAAGATCTTTGCAGATCTCCCAGGGGTATTTGCCAATCTGCTTCACGGCCACACCATCAGCAAAAATACCCACCTCATCCAGCGCCACTCGTTTGCCGGCTTTTAGCGCAGCCTGCAAGCAGTTTGAGTCTTCCGGTTCGACACCAATTATCTTGATCTCCGGGCGCAGGTATTTGATATAAACAGCCATGCCCGCAATCAGGCCACCACCACCAACGCAAATAAATACGGCGTGGATAGGGCTGGTCATCTGTGACATCAGCTCCATGGCAACGGTACCCTGGCCTGCAATCACATCCGGATCATCATAGGGTGGAATATAGGTGTACCCATGCTTCTCAACCAGCTCCTGGGCATGAACAGCGGCCTCATCAAAGGCATCGCCTTTCAACACAACCCGCGCGCCGTGACTGCGCACCGAACGAACCTTGATCTCGGGGGTGGTCTGCGGCATCACAATTACCGCTTTAATACCAAGCTTTTTGGCGGCAAGAGCAACGCCCTGGGCGTGATTACCGGCCGACGCACAGATTACACCTTTCGCTTTTTGCTCCTCGGATAACTGTACAATCCGGTTATATGCTCCGCGAATCTTGAAAGAAAACACCGGCTGAAGGTCTTCACGCTTAAGAAAAATAGTATTACCAAGGCGTTTGGACAGGCTGCGCGCTTCAGTTAGGGGCGTTTCGATAGCGACGTCATAGACGCGGGCATCGAGGATCTTCTTGATATAGCGTTGCGACATGGTGGTTCCGGTTATTGGTGGATGGCTAAGAAAGCTACACAGTGTAGAAACTTTGTACCGTGGTCGTCTACATGCAGGCCCGGCATAAGCGTTATAATGCACCGAATTCATTCAGATCTGCACACCGGAGCCCCACATGACCCAGGACGAACTCAAACATGCTGTAGCCAAAGCTGCGCTGGACTACATAACGCCGCGCATAGAAAACGACAGTATCATTGGCGTTGGCACTGGCAGCACGGCCAATTTTTTTATTGATTTGCTGGCTGAGATAAAGACCCGTTTTGATGGTGCCGTAGCCAGTTCTGAAGCAACCGCTGAACGCCTGAAGCGTCATGGCATTCCGGTTTATGACCTGAACAGTGCCGGCCCTTTAGAGTTTTACATAGACGGTGCCGATGAAACGAACGAGCGCCTTGAGCTGATTAAAGGTGGCGGCGCCGCTCTGACTCGCGAAAAAATTGTCGCTGCGGTTGCCAAAACATTTATCTGTATTGCCGACGAGTCAAAAATGGTTGGCATACTGGGCGAGTTCCCCCTCCCGGTAGAAGTCATCCCCTCAGCTCGCAGTCACGTTGGCCGGGAAATCGTGAAGCTGGGTGGTGACCCGGTGTATCGCGATGGTGTGGTTACTGATAACGGCAATATCATCATTGATATTTATAACCTCGATATTTCCCGCCCGATTATAGTCGAAGAAAAGCTGAACAACATTGTTGGCATTGTCACCAAC
>DATJDA010000209.1:0-3299 GCA_035497695.1 Marinobacter sp.
TCTGTCGGCGAGGAGAGGCCGGTTTGCGAGGCTGGGCGGGTGCCTGGAAAGGTTATGCGCTCGATAACTCTCATCTGAGTATTGACGCGTTACCTGCGGTTTTTGCCAGAGAGAAGCTCGATATAGGCACCCGGTTACTAATACCTCAGGTGCAAACAGCGGTTGCAGGGCTGAGCGAGGGCGCCCGCGTTCTCGATTTGGCCTGCGGTAATGGCGTGCTTGGCATCTGCGCATTGCAGGCACGGGCAGATCTGGTCGTTACCTTCAGTGATGTGTCCAGCCAGGCCATCGCAAGTGCAAAGCACAATGTGTCTCGGTTGCTTCCTGGTATACAGTCTGAGTTTGAACATGCTGATGGGATTGTCGGGCCAGAAGGCCTGTATCATCGGATATTGCTAAACCCGCCTTTTCATGAAGGCGGCGTGGTGGGTGATCACATCGCTCTAAGATTGTTTGCCCAGGCTGCAGAGCATCTGCTGCCTGCAGGCAAACTGCTTATGGTTGGCAACCGTCACCTGGGGTACCACCGCAGTTTGCGCCGAATCTTCCCTTATGTGCGCCAACTGGATGCAGATTCCCGATTTGTGGTTTTTGAGGCAGGGGTTAACGGGCCAACCTGATCACAATGCCGGGGAGCTGTACCCCAGCCGCGCAAGTGTATCGACAATGGTTTGAGTCTGGCTGTCAATCTCGATATTGACGGTATCACCGGCACTGACCTTGCCAAACGTTGTAGCTCTGAGCGTTTCTGGAATCAAGTGAACATTAAACCGGTTTTCCTGAACCTCTCCAATGGTCAGACTGGCGCCGTTAATAGCAATGTAGCCCTTTGGGAAAATATAGCGGGCCCAGGTATCTGGCACTTCAAACCACAGGGTAACGTTATTCTCGGGGCGCAAAATTTCGACAATGCTTGCAGTGGTATGTATGTGGCCAGATAACAGGTGCCCGCCAATTTCATCACCAATTCGGGCGGCCCGCTCAAAATTTACCTCATCACCAGGTTTCAATTCATTCAGAGTGGTCAGCCGCAGTGTTTCCTGCATGGCATCAAAGTATAAAATCGTATTCTCCTGGCGGGTGACGGTCAGGCAGGTACCGTTAATAGCCACAGAAGCACCGATGGTAATACCATCTGCCGTGCCTTGCGGAAACCGAATTGCGAACGTATTCAGGCCTGGTGCAGTGATTACTTTTTCAACAGTAGCAATGCCCTGAACAATGCCTGTGAACATAGCCCGATCTCCTGACGATAAACGCGTTTTACAGTTCCGAATGTGCGCAAAGGATAGCGAGCAGGCGAAACAATGCCAAGCAGTTAGCGGATCATTGTTGCACTAAAGCTCAAGAATACTGTCAAGCAGTCGATAGCCGACTAATAATGTTTGTAAAACGGAAGCAACAGACAACATGCGAGCAATAAGCTATGGCTGATACTCGGACCACAACACCGCCAGATGCGGACTCTGCTCAACGACCGGTGTTAAGACCGGGGCGTGCGGCAGACCCCGTGCCCGTAGAGGCCCAGACAGCGGCTTTGGGCGCTGATCTGCCCACAGCAGATGATACCAGCGCAGACCCGGGGCAGGAAAAATCACAGCCCGCGGCTAACAAGCAGCCCGGTGAAAACGACGATATCGAGCAAACACTGGCGGATTCCAGGCAGCGAAAACTCAGGCTAATGCTGCGTCAGTGTGACCGGGTACTGCTGATGGATTTTGATCTGCTGGCAATGAATGGCTGGCCAGATAATTTCACCCTCGCTACTGCACGTCGTAGCCGTGATCTTTGGATGTTCAGTGCGCTGGTAGCAGCGGTCGTCTTTCTGAGTGGGTTGAGCGGGTTCGTACCGGCATGGATTGCAGGTACCGGATTTGGTGCCTTCGTTATTATTCTGCTGCTCGGCATTCCCGTTGTCCGGCAAATCTATACATCCAAGCCCTCGTATCTTGATCTCGTTATCCGGCGCCAGCGGATGTTAAGGGATGCCCGAAAGCACGTAGCGCATCTTGAAGGTAAAGATGGCCTGATATGGCAATGTGCCCGCATGGAAGAGTTCAATGCCGCCCTCAGGAGCAGCCGTTTCAGTCATTTAATCAGTTTATCTGAAAGCACCGTATTGCCTCGTTATCTTGTGCGCCGTGAACATGTGCGGCTTTATCTTATTTATCTGCTGGAGGCAGAAAAAGCGTACAGCCGGGTGCAGCAGGCTTTTTTTGACGGAAATCAGAATGCAATTGACCACGGATGGCGGGAAGTTGTGGCGGAACCAGAGCCTAGAGCTTGACATGATTGCCTCTCAAACGTATGTTTCAAACAGGCGTATGTTAGAGGCTTCGATAATAAAATGGCTCAGTCCGATACCGTTGACCGCATTCTTAATGCAGCCGAAGAGCTGTTTGCTGATCGAGGATTCTCTGAAACCTCACTTCGCATGATTACCAGTAAAGCCAAAGTAAACCTGGCTGCTGTAAATTATCATTTTGGTTCAAAAAACGCGCTTATACACGCGGTTTTTGCTCGCTTTCTCACTCCGTTTTCCGCAACTCTGGAAAAAGCCTTTGATGAGTTGGAGAGCAAATGCGGTGATAAACCAGCCACCCTGGACCAAACGCTTTCGGCGCTGACCGAGAGTGCCATACGAATGCCCCAGCGTAATGAAAAAGGCATTTCTATTTTTATGCGCCTGCTCGGGCTTGCCTATACCCAGTCTCAGGGGCACTTGCGCAAATTTCTGGAACAGCAGTACGGCAAGACTTTTAACCGGTTTATGCGGCTGTTAAAAGAGGCTACTCCCCAGTTGTCTGCAGTTGATCGGTACTGGCGTATACAGTTTATGCTGGGTGCCACGGCATTTACCATGTCCAGTAGTGATGCCCTGCGAGGCATTCTTGAAAATAAACTGGGCGTAGAAACAACGGTTCAGGAAATCGCTGCGCGCCTTGTGCCGTTCCTGGCTGCGGGCATGCAGGCCAAAGACGCCATGCTCGTATCTACAGCAGGTGATAACACCTCGGTTGCCTGAACTCCCTGCTGTCGGTTAGGCTTCTTGCAGGCACTGCACTAAGAGGGTTTGACCAGCTTGAATCAGGAAACTGCTCCAGGTCCGCACATAGAGATCAATCTGAATCAGCAGACGCTGTCTCTTATCAACAGTTCCGGGGAAACGCTGGCTCTGTATTCTGTTTCCACTGCACTAAATGGGCCGGGAGAACGTGAAAACAGTGGTTGCACTCCCCGTGGAAAGCACTTTATCCGCGCCATGATTGGCCACGGATTACCCCTTGGTTCAGTACTCC
>DATJDA010000210.1:0-3503 GCA_035497695.1 Marinobacter sp.
GCCGATACCAGTGTTGCTCCGGAAAGCTTTTCGGCCAACCGGGTCTCACCTCGTGCAAATATCAGCATGTCACGCACCTGTTGCTCCAGGTGTGTGAGCCGGGACATAAGACGGGTAGCACAGCGGTGCCGCATTTCATCATCCAGATCGTCCTGGCTCAGGTGACCCCCATAAAGAATGGCAGCGGAAAGCGGCGTACGAATCTGATGGGCCAGCGACGCAACCATCTTGCCCATCGCAGAAAGCCGTCGGGCGTGAGCCAATTGCGACTGCAACTGACGGGTTTCCGTCAGATCAGTCAGCAGAATCAACTGCCCTGGCTGGTTTTCCATCGTACGAATTTCAATGCTCACCCGGCGCCCGTCTTTTAGCGATACCTCATGACCATCATCTTCCCTTGGTGCAAAGCACCGACGAATCACGTCGACCCAGCGCTCACCGTCCAGAGGCTCTCCCAAGAGCGCGATCGCTGCCGGATTGGTCTGGGTAATCACTCCCTGACTATCGAGAACCACCACCGCCGCGGGCAAGGCTTTCAGAAGCGTCGATAACCGGTCTGCCAACTGTTCTTTTTCTTCAAGCTCCTGGTGGCGCTGCCGGGTTTCCTGGGTTAACTCACCAGACAACTGATTCACACGGGATTCGAGTGTGCGATAAGAATCGGTGATTTGCCGCGACATCTGATTAAACAGTTCCAGTGCAGAACCTACAGCCTCATCACTCTGCTGCGGGAAAAGCGCTGTAACCTTGTCGTTCACATCTGCCGCCGCATTGATCTGCGCGTCGCGTACTTTTGATCGGACAAAAAATTGTGTCTGACTCATAACCTTGCCCCCTGACTAACTCAACCACCGGGCCGTAGCATTCAGGTGATTCGTTTGCAGAGATCAAAGCCAGCGCCGTGCCAACTTTATATTTTCGTTTAAATTCAATGAGAAAGGGTTTTTGAAAAATGCAGAATGACGGTTTTACGTCGGTAAAAATGAGAACGACGCTTCAGGTTACAAACCCTTGACGCCGTCGAACGCAGTCTTTTATAACGATTATCAGGAGTCTTCGGGTTCTTCCTCGCGTAGCCCATACTTACGAACTTTCTCCACAAGAGTGGTTCTCCGGACACGTAACTTCTCGGCCGCGCGCGCAACAACTCCGCCCGCCTCATCCAGTGCCTGTTGAATCAGTTGTTTCTCAAGATTCGAAAGATAATCTTTCAGGTCAATCCCGTTAACCGGCAGCAACGCGGGTGCATCCAGACCAATCAATCCCGGTATACCCGAGGGCATACCTGAATCCTCTATCGGACGATTCTCATCAAAATCGTCCACATGACGAAATTTCTTGGGCAACTCCTGCACGCCGATTACGGCGTAGGGATGCATAATTGCCAAGCGCTCAACCAGATTCGCCAACTCCCGTATATTGCCCGGCCACTCGTGACTACAAAGACTCATAATGGCTGCTGAATTCAGGCGCAAAGAACCGCGCTTTTCTTTTTCCAGACGCGAGATCAGCTCATTTATCAGCAGAGGAATATCTTCTATCCGATCGCGCAATGCCGGAACTTCAATGGGAAATACATTCAGCCGGTAGTACAGATCTTCCCGGAAATCACCACCTTCAATCATATCTTCAAGATTTTTGTGAGTGGCTGCGATTATCCTCACATCGGCAGTCAAGGTGCGGTTACTTCCCACTCGCTCAAATGTACGTTCCTGAAGCACCCGCAGAATTTTCACCTGCATATTGAGTGGCATATCACCAATCTCATCCAGGAACAGTGTGCCCCCTTCTGCCATTTCAAAACGGCCAACACGCGCTGTAATGGCACCCGTGAATGCGCCCTTCTCATGGCCAAACAACTCACTTTCAAGGAGCTCTGCCGGAATAGCGCCGCAATTTACCGGGACAAACGGTTTATCCCGCCGAGAGGAATGATAGTGAAGATTGCGGGCAACAACTTCCTTGCCGGTACCGGATTCCCCGGTAACCAGAACAGTCACATCTTTGTCAGCCACCTGCTCCATCAACTGGCGAACCTGCTGCACCTTGCGGCTGGTACCCACCAGACTGCGAAACAACTGAAGGCCGCGCTGCTGGCCACGCTCCTGAGATCGACTGAACTGGGCGCGATATATCTGCGTCCGATACAGGCAGTCCACAAACTTGGTGTAATTCAGAGGCCATTCCATGCGGGCAATAATGCGGGTTGCAACTTCTTCGGGAAGCCCTTTCAGTGCCGGATCGCCAATCAGCAATATTGGCACTCCATGCAGCGCCTTACAGACCGAAGTGATGGTTTCCCTCACGCCACTGTCTTCGCCATTAATAATCACAACAGAGATGTCTTCACTGGCATCTGCGCTATCAGCACTTTCAGGCTGAATCAACCCAAGGGCTTCATCTCCGGACACAACCTGTTCTTCGCCAATAAACTCAAGAATCGTAACCGTGTCCCGGCTCCTGGCTTCATCCTTGCTGAGCACCAACACCTTATTGTTTTTGGACATTCACAGGAATCTCTTAGGGGATTTGTGCGATATTTAAGACTGTAACTGCAGCGGAGTCAATTTTATGACGCTATTTCGGGCGGTTTGTTGAAACAGTTTGATAAGCCTTGGCTGCACTTCGATTTCTATTCACCTCATTAAGCGCATCCTGCGCTTCCTTTCGGGCAATGTTGGCGCTTTTATCCGCTGCATCTACAAAGCGGTGTAACTTCTCAAGCCGGTTCTGGATGGATGTAGCATCAATCCGACGAGCCTCAAGGGCAAGCATTAATGGTTCCACTGTGGGTTTGATCAGCCCATTAAGCTGGCTAAGCTCTTCCCAGTTCTGATCGGCCAACGCACTTTCAAGATCGGCGATGAGGCTGTCCAGGCTGGCCAGTTCAGCTTGCATATCAGCCATACGTGCTCCTTGAAACTAAACAGATAAATTTTTGGCCCGGAGTCTCAAATTAAAATGCATGTGAAACAAGCGCCGTCCAGACTGTTAATAGTAGCCCAGAATAGATACCCGCTGTAGTTAAGTGTTATTGCATCTAGTTGAGGAATTTCCTGGATGGAAATGTTACACTTGGCAATTACTTTTTGGGCGTGCTTACCCATCGGACCAGATCTTATCAACCGAAAGGTTTTTTGAATGTCTCCTTCGTTTTTTGAAATTATACAATTGACCAATGGCGATTACGCATTGCGTCGTATCGACGATGACAGTGCTCCCTTGGTGAAAATCTCATTTTCCGAGGAGGCCCGGGAAATGATGGAAGACAGGGATATGGCTGTGGCCAAAGCCATGATCGCCGCAGGCATTGAAGCCGCTGGAAGCGCAGCGCACGATATTGCCTGGGACGACGAAGAACAGGAATCTGCAGATACCCGGCCCTCTTACACACTTCACTAATAAATTGTCTGCATAACCAACCCGGTTATGCATCCAGACAATGGGTGGCGAGCCCTGCCACACTGACTAGCGTTGGCGCAATACCACTCCGTGACTGCTAC
>DATJDA010000211.1:0-28286 GCA_035497695.1 Marinobacter sp.
CCCTCTCCCGCAAGGGGAGAGGGGAGGCAAAATCGCCATCCCGGGAGGGAGGGTGATGCGTATTTAGTATCCCCTCTCCCCTTGCGGGAGAGGGTCAGGGAGAGGGGGTGTCAGTTATGCCCGGCTCTCAATCGGTAACCACTCAGCATGCTCCGGCCCTATGTATTCTGCACTTGGGCGGATAATCCGGTTGTTTTCCCGCTGCTCTTTCACATGGGCTGTCCAGCCGGATACACGTGACATTACAAAGATGGGTGTAAACAACTCCGTGGGAATCCCCATGAAGTGATAGGTAGATGCATGAAAGAAGTCTGCGTTGCAGAACAGTTTCTTTTCTCTCCACATAACCTCTTCACAGCGCACGGAAACCGGGTACAACACTTTGTCCCCTACTTCTGCTGCCAGCTTCTCTGCCCATGCTTTGATGATGGTGTTGCGCGGGTCTGAATCACGGTAAATGGCGTGGCCAAAGCCCATGATTTTTTCTTTACGTTTCAGCATGTCCAGAAGGCCTGCTTCGGCCTCGTCGGGTGTTTTGAACCTTTGGATCAGCTCCATTGCCGCTTCATTTGCACCACCATGCAGTGGGCCGCGCAGCGTGCCGATAGCGCCGGTAACACAGCTATGGATATCAGACAAAGTGGATGCGCAAACCCTGGCCGTGAACGTTGAGGCGTTGAACTCGTGCTCTGCGTACAGAATGAGGGAAACGTTCATGACCTTTTCATGCAGCTCGCTTGGCTTTTTACCATGCAGCAATTCCAGAAAATGACCACCAATGGAATCTGCACTGCTATCGGTTTCAATGCGAACACCTTCGTTGGCGAAACGATACCAATAGGTGATGATGGAGGGGAACACCGCCAGCATACGGTCAATTTTGTCGTCTTGCTCGCTGAAATCCTGCTCGGTTTCCAGGTTACCCAACATGGAGCAGCCGGTGCGCATAACATCCATCGGATGCGCTTCTCTGGGAATTTGTTCAAGCACGGTCTTCAATGCGGCTGGCAAGCTGCGCAGGCTTTTCAGCTTTTTCTTGTAGGCATCAAGTTCCTGCCGGTTGGGCAGTTTGCCTCGAAGTAACAGATAAGCGACTTCTTCAAACTGGGCCTTTTCGGCCAGATCTGAAATCTCATAACCACGGTACGTGAGACCAGCGCCACTTTGACCGACGGTACACAACGCCGTCTGGCCCGCCACCTGGCCCCGCAGACCTGCGCCTTCCAGTTTTTTCGCTTCAGCCATTGCTGCAACCTCTCATCTTTTTTTAAAAATAAGAGGCCAGAACGTCAGTTCTGGCCCCGTCTTCAGTCTTTACCTTGCTGGAATAACTGATCCAGCTTTTGCTCGAATTCGTGGTAATTCAGGAAATCGTACAGTTCCATTCTGGTCTGCATCAAGCCGACCACATCTTTCTGGTCGCCTTTTTCAAGGATGTTCTCGTATACCGTCAAGGCTGCTTTGTTCATTGCCCGGAATGCACTCAGGGGGTAGAGCACCATGTCTGCGCCAGCTTCGGCAAGTTCTTTGCGATTGTACAGGGGTGTGGCACCAAACTCGGTGATGTTTGCCAGAATAGGCACATCCAGCGCATTGGCGAACGCTTTATAGTGCTCCAACTCGGTAACCGCTTCCGCAAAGATGCCATCAGCACCGGCGGCAACGCAGGCTTTTGCACGTTCAATAGCCGCCTCAAGGCCTTCTTTCTGGAAGGAATCGGTACGGGCCATAATGAAGAAATCGCTGTCTTCCCGGGCATCAACTGCGGCTTTAATCCGATCAACCATTTCGTCCTGAGACACGATTTCTTTGTTCGGCCGGTGGCCACAACGCTTCTGAGCGACCTGGTCTTCTATATGAACCGCTGCAGCACCGGCACGCTCCATTTCCCGGATGGTACGGGCAATGTTGAATGCCCCACCCCAACCGGTGTCTATATCAACCAGCAGAGGTAAATCGCAGGCCGCGGTGATGCGACGAACATCTTCAATCACATCATTCAGGCTGGTCATGCCCAGATCTGGCAGGCCATAAGATGCATTGGCTACGCCACCACCAGACAGGTAGATAGCCTTGTGGCCGACACGCTTCGCCATCATGGCGGTGTATGCGTTAATAGTACCCACTACCTGAAGGGGTTGATTGTCTTTCAGGGCTTTGCGAAAGCGGGCGCCTGGGGAAAGCTTGCTGCTCATGGTGTTTTTCCTATTTGGTTAGAGGGTCAGAACGCCGGCCTGTATTTTCTTTTCGATATTCTTGCGGGCGGCATTGATGTGTCTTTTCATGAGAAACTCGGCAAGCTCGCCGTCTCGCTGGGCAATGGCTTCAACAATGCGGCGGTGCTCACTCAGTGCCCGTAGTGGCCGCCCGGCAGACGTGCTCAGGCGATAACGGTACATGCGCACCATGTAATAAAGGTCGCCCAGTAATATCTGAACCAGTTTGGTGTTCCGGCTGCCGGTGGCAATCCGGTAATGGAAGTCGTAATCGCCCTCTGCCTGGTAGTAGGCCAGGCCCTGAGCTTCTTCAATCATTTGTTCATGGGAATCGAGCGTTGCCAGTAAATCGGCAATTTCCTGATCGGTCATTCGTTCGGCAGCTTGCCGGGCCGCAAGCCCTTCCATTACTTCGCGAACGCGATACAACTCCATTAACTCAGTTGCGCTAACCGACACCACCTTTACGCCAGCATGGGGGCGGCGAACTAAAAGGCCCCGTGACTCAAGCCGCCCCAGAGCTTCCCGTAACGGACCGCGAGTCAGATTGAAGCGGGCACACAACTCGAGCTCTCCGATTTTTTCACCGGGTTCAAGTTCACCCTTTACGATGGCTGTCTGTAAACAATCGAAAGCGTCATCGGCTCGCGTATAGGTTTGAATCGGCTGTTCAGACATATTATTGTCAACAATATTAAGGTATTTGTTGAGAAAGTACGCTGAATGGCCGTTATTGTCAACAATGCCAAAGGCTCAGACGAGTGTATTGTTAACAGCAGATTCAAGTTTGCTAGGGCATTTTCCGTTTGTTCAGGGGTGGCGGCGTGTATTGATAAACCCAGGTTTCGGTCAAGGTCTCACCATCCAGTCTGAGCACCAGGGTGATATCGATCGGCTCGGATGAGCTGTCTGGTACCAGATCAAACATGGCCCGGTACCCTTTGATGGATGCCAGCGGCCGGGCTGAGGTAATTTCAACGCTTCCCCGGCTTACGGTGATCACCGGTTCTACAGGGGCATTTTCAGACAACATCTCAAGCATGCCGCCGGCAAAATCTACGGCAAAGCGCCAGGAAAAGTGTTCGCGATTCTGGCCAATAACGCCACCAAGGCCGGTGCGGGTAGCCCGAACGGTCGCTAACGGAACCTGATCTATAGGTGCATCAACACCCCAGTACAAACGGTACGCAAACAGATATTCCTGGCCGGGAATCATCACCTGCTGAGGGTTCCAGTAGGCGACAATGTTATCGAACGTTTCATCGGCCGTTGGTATTTCCACCAGATCGATATGCCCTTCACCCCAATTATTCCGGGGCTCTACCCAGAGACTTGGCCGCAGGTTATAGAACACACCGTCATCCTGATAATGGTCGAATTCCCGGTCTCGCTGAAGCAATCCGAAACCCCGGGGATTTTTGTCAACAAAGCTGTTGTAACGCAGTGCCCCAGGATTTACCAATGGCCGCCAGATCCACTCTCCTGCTCCTGTGTGCATACTCAAACCATCGGAATCGTGAATCTCCGGGCGCCAGTCATGGTCTACTCTGCGGTTATTTTCTCCTGTCTGATACATGCTGGTCAGGGGTGCGATACCGACTCTATCGAGCTTTGCCCTTGGGTAGAGTGCAACATCGACATCCATGACAAAGTTAGTGTCCGGGTCCAGTACGAAGGCGTAAGCACCGGTAACACTGGGAGAATCCAACAGTGCCCATACTCTCAGCGTGCGGGCCTGTTGTTCCGGCTTCTCCAGCCAAAACGCGGCAAAGCGGGGAAACTCCTCACCGCCAGGGTTGGCGGTGTTTATCGCCAGCCCCCGCGCAGACAGGCCGTACTGTCGATCCCGCCCTACGGCACGGAAGTAGCTCGCCCCCAAAAAAGCAGCAAGGTCATATTTGATGTTGGTATGATAGTGCAGCCGGAATCCGGCAAAGCCGAGGTTTTCGGGCAGATTCCCTAGTGGCTGCTTACCCTTGTATTGGAAATAATCAGAGTTGTAGAGCACCTCTCTGGCCTGGCCATTCACAACCTCATGGATACGTACCGGGGTTTGAAAATACAAGCCAAGATGAAACAGTTGAATCTGAAATGGCAAGAACTGATCAGCCCAAAGTGCGTGCTCCGGCTTGAAGGTAATAGCCTGGTAGTCATCCCAGGACAAGTTCTTCAGTGAATCTGGCAGCTCGCCTTTGTGAGACTTGTATGCCTGGCCGGAAAGATACCTTGCATGGCCCTTCAGCCACTCATAGCTGAATGCCTGTGCCGGGCCTTCCTGTACAGTGCCCTGCTCCTGGCCATAGGCAACATTCCAGGGCAACACCTGAAGCCCCGCACCCGCTGCAAACAACTTCAACAGTGCTCTCCGTTCCATATCTGCTGCTCCTTATTTGGCCACCACCTGCCGGTTCAGTTGCTGGATGCACTTCCCCCAATAGGAATCGGCGGGGGCCTTCCACGCACGGTTATGGAGGTTTTGCATAACGTTTTTGTCTCGGGCGACCTGCACCAGTTCCGCGCTTGACAGGGCATCAGGGCCATCCACCAACACCCGGTTTTTCAGTTTGGTTAAATGCCTTCGCCGGGCTGGGTTTTTATGATCACGGGCAAAGGCCTGATGAATGCGGTTTAACCGGGGAATGAGTACCGCCTGCTGAAAGGGGGTGAGCCTGTGATTGTCTTCCTCCAATAACCGGTACTCCCGGGCTCGCTCAAGTAAGGGTGAAGGTTGTATCTCTTCGGGAATCAGCAATAGTTGCTTGTCTAATAGCCACAGGCCAAGGGCACGGCGGCTGAGAATGACCGATGTCGGTGCTGAAAGAATCAATGGCAGGGCCACTGGCAATGACCAGATAAAGAACAGCGTATCGAGACTCCAGGCAAATGCCGTCCACGACGAAGCGATAATCATGGCCGGCAGTTGTGCCACCAAACCGTCGCGCCAGGACATTTCTTCAGTCCGGTTCTGCCCCGCCCACTTCAAAGACAGGTTCAACAGTGCGGTTACTACAAAGCGGCTGTGCGCAAGCATGCGGATTGGCGCTAGCAGCACCGAGACAACAATCTCCAGCATTACACTGCAAACCAACCGGAAAAAGCCACCAAACGAGCGGGTTGTGCGGTGAATAACCGAATCAAGAATGGCCAAAAATTTTGGCAAAAACAACAGCACCAACGTACTCACGGCAAGGCCGAGCGCCCATTCAGGCCGCCATTCAGGCCAAAGGGGGAAAAGCCCCTGATGGCCTTCCGGAAAGTAGTCAATGGGTGAGAGGGTCATTTGCGCGGCTTCTGCAGTGGTAAGAATCAGAAAAGCCAGCCACAGGAGCGATGCAGAATATGCCATTATGCCATTCAGAAACGCCATCCGATGGGCAAAGCGCAAGCCTGGTTCTGTCAGCATGATCCATAAATGCTGAAGATTGCCCTTGGCCCAACGGTTATCTCTGGCCAGCTCATCACTCAGGGTTGGTGGCGATTCCTCGTAACTCTCGCCCAGCCCCGGCTCTAACCAGATTTCGTAGCCGGCACGCCCCATATAGGCCGCTTCAACAAAGTCGTGGCTCATAATCGGGCCGTTGAACAACCCCGGCCCCGGGAGTTTTCTAAGCCCACAGTGCTTCATAAACGGCTCAATGCGGAGAATGGCGTTGTGGCCCCAAAATGCCGCATCACCCATCTGAATAGCCGCCAGGCCGGTGGAGAACAAAGGGGAATAAAAGCGATTGGCAAACTGCTGAATTCGCGCAAACAGCGACTGACCATTAATAATGCTCGGGTTGGTTTGTAAAATACCGACCTGGGGCTCGCGCTCCATCAACCTGACCATTTGCACCAGTGTGCGCCCACTTAGCAGGCTGTCGGCATCCAGTACCACCATGTATTTATGGCGACGGCCCCACCGGCGCAGAAAATCGGCCACATTGCCACTTTTGAAGTTGAGATTAACCGGCCGGCGGCGATAAAAAATGCGGCCTTCAGCATTGAGTTCTGTAATCAGATCGTGCCAGGCTGCCTGTTCTTCCAGCCAGACATCGGCATTGCGGCTGTCAGAAATGATGTAGAACTGAAAATGATCCAGTGCACCCTGCGCCTCAACGTCTTTGTAGACCGCTTTCAGGCCGTTCAGCGTCCAGCGTACCGGCTCATGGTAGATGGGAAGAATAATGGCTGTTCTGGCAAGTGGTGTGGCCTCCAGCTCTGCGCTGGTGTGGCGCTTTAACAATGAGTACCGATCACCACCCATCAGCCGTATTAACAGGCCCCATACCGCTGTCCAGAACCCGACGGCAATCCAGGCATAAAGCAGAACAAACAGAAAGATGAGGCCCAGTTCCAGAAGCGTGCCACCGTGGTACGGCAACACCCACAGCAAGTAATAGCCGGCAACGGCTGTCTGACCAAAAACCAGCAGCGCCATCAGCACTCGTCGAAACAGCGCAACTCTGCGCCATGTTTTGTACTTTTCGGAAGCCACGGGTTATTTAACGACTGGTTGGGCGTTTGACACCGGGCGATATCCGATACTGCCCCGCTTCAGAGGTGGGTGTACTTCCATGTTTTTCTCCGGGGGCACTGTAAACCGGCCTGGCACCATATCCATCGCGATCTCCAAAACCGATACGGCGCCACCTTCTCTGGATGCCTTCGTTATGGCGTCGTCAATTAGCTGCAGCAAAGCCCTGAATCGCTCCCCTGTCATGTCCGTGCCAGATGCAATCAAATAGAGGTAAACACGGTTGAATACATCCTGAAAGGCCATTTCAGTCATCAAATCTCCTCAGTACCAGATGATCAGGGTTGTTTCCTCAGCTCGTTGTCTGCTCCCAGCTCATAGGTCCAGGTTTCGGTAAGCGGCTTGCCATCCAGGCTGAGAAAGCCGCGCAGCGAAAGTGCCTTATTCGCTTCTGGCCGGGCCAGGAAAGATAAACGCCATGCTTTGGTTGCCTCAACGTACTGCACGAAATGCTCAAGGACTTCACCGGTCTCGCCACTGGAAACGCTGCTGACCACCGCCGCGTTGGGCTTCAGGGCAGACAGTTTGTCACCTTCAAAATCTACAACAAACCGGTACGCATCTTTGTTACTGCTACTGCGGTCGTTGCGCCCGACAAAAGTCTGGGCCACATGGCCGGTCGGCTCACTGGCAATATCAGGCTGCCCGAAGACAAGAGTATAGTTGAGCTTGATCGAGTCGCCTTTTTTAACGGTTTTGTCTGGTGTCCAGAAGGCAACGATATTGTCGTTGTCCTCTGAGCCAGTTGGAATTTCAACCAGCACAACGTTACCACTGCCCCAGCTCTGATCGGCTTCAACCCAGGTGCTGGGCCGGCGCTCGTATCTCAGTTTGTTATCTTCATAGGACTGAAAGCTCTGATCCCGCTGCATCAGCCCAAACCCTTGCAGATTTTGCACCTGGTGATAGCTCAACCTGAGCTTTTTCGGGTTTTCCAGAGGCCGCCATAACCATTCTCCGGTAGCCCCGTCATGAATAAGCAGACCGTCTGAATCGTGCACTTCCGGCCGCCACTCACCAAGCGGCTTAAGGGAATTCTCACCGTAGTAGAACATGGAGGTGAGTGGTGCAAGCCCCGGTTGCTGAACGTTGTTCCGGAAAAACAGAGTAGCCTTTGCCTCGATCCGGGTTTTTTCACCAGGGGTGATAATGAATTGATACGCACCGGTTAGCGACGGGCCATCAAGTAACGCATACACAACCATTGAACTGGCTTTGGGCGATGGCCGCACCAGCCAGAATTCGGTAAACGAAGGAAATTCCTCTCCGGATGGCAGCCCGGTGTTAATGGCCACGCCCCGGGCAGACAACCCGAATTGTTGGCCCGCACCCGTACCCCGAAAATAACTGGCCCCACCAAAAACCAGAAACTGATCACGCGCGTCTGGATTTTCCAGTGGGTAGGTCAACTCAAAGCCGGCAAACCCGAGGTCTGCCGGAACCCGGGTTTGCAGATCTTCGTTCGGATATACGAATTCGTCTTTCTGAAAAGGCACATTGTGAACACCCTCCTGATCCACAACATTCAGGCCCACGGCATGGGAGTAAAAATTTCCCGGAGGAATCATAGAGACCTGAAAGCGGGAGCCTGATTCATGCCACAGGCTGGAGTCTGTCCGGAACCTGATCGCTTCGTGTTGGCTGTAGGTGAGGTCTCGCAGAAATTGCGGCACAGGTTCAGGTGCCACATAGCCGGCTTCCGCCAACTTCTGCGCTTTCCGGATAACATCTTCAAATTCAAAAGCCTGAGAAACACCGGGAATGGTTAACAGCCAAACTGTCAGAAGGAAAAATCGGTATTTTCCTGCACCTGTCATACGAGAGCTCCTTGCGATACCGCGTTAATATGTAACACCACAGACATACGACGCCTCAAGTGACATCTTCGTAAGGGCCGGCAAAACGGAGGCAGCAAAAAGGGGGCTGAACTTGACTTCAGACCCCCCGAACTTGTGAGTTTGGGCTTATGGGGAAGTGATTACAATCCAATGATTACAGAGAGAGAAACATCCGGGCTACTGGCGATGGGAACCAGGTCTTCTGAGGCGCCAAGCATTTTTCCAACACTCATGGCAGCCTGGAAATTCCGGGACGCAAACTGCATTGAGAGTTCACCCACGCTGGCACCGGCACTGCGGTCGTCAGTGGCATCAAGCACGGGTGTCCAGCCGTGGAGAACGGACATCTGGAACGATGACCGCACACCTGTAAATACCGGAAGGTAAAATCCCGGGCTTCCTGCCTGCAGCCTTAACCAGCCACCTTCGGGAGCAGAGCGGCTTTGCCCATTGTACCCATGAGACAGCGAGGGGCCTGCAATCTTAAGCCATTCCGAAGATGGCAGGTCGCTGCTGGCAAACTGGTAGCGTGCGCCCAGATCAAGCGTCCAGTTGTATAGTTCCTGCCTGAGCGAGGTCGTCAGCGCCAGTTTCTGAAACTGTTCTCTGGCTTCACTGCTGCCGTTACCGCTTTCTTCTTCGCGAATATCAACCCCACTAAACGCAGCGATTCGTGTTGAGGATGTCAGACCTGGCCAGAATGAACGATCTTCACTGTACTCAAGCCCCATTTTAGAGGTTTGATGAAGCGAATCTTCCTTCCAGTCATTGTCTTCAAAAACGCTGTTTGTGCCCACTGAATGACTGAACACGCTGTTAAATCTGAGGCCGTGCCAGGTGAACCATGGGCTGCGACCTTCTAACCTGAACAACTGACCCTCGCTTCTTGAGCCAAACCGGTAATCAGATGCAACGGACACATCCGACCGGTCGTTGGTTTCAAAATTCATTCGCAGCGCAATGTCTGAAACCGCAAAGCCGTAATTCAGCTTCAGCTCACTGGTTTCTTTGCCCTCTTTTGGAATGACCGAATCATAATAAGTGATGCCAAATTGATGCTGAGACCAAATGAGATCGTTGCTTACCAGATTCAGGCTGCCGTTAAAGTGATCGCGGCTTTGATTTGAGGTGCCTGAAACACTGACTTTGGAAGCTACGTATCGGGTAACGGATTGCAGCAGGTCTCCCGGATAGCTCGCTGAGGGCGAATCATCAATTGATGGCAAATAGGCTGCCCAAAGCAAACCGGGACTGGCGCAGACTATGAGCACGAAAAGACGAAACAAATGCACGGGCTACCCTTCAAAGAAGAAAGAAATCTGGATTACCGACACCTTAACGATCTTTCATGCATCAGGGCTAGTGTTCGTTGCCAAAGTTTACAATTTTAATGTTTGATGAAACAGTATCTTATGACGACATCTAAAAGTTATTTGCGAAGTATGTCCAAACGTATGGCGCTTGTAACAAACTGACGGTTCAATGACCTGTTAATGTAATTTTTACTGTCATCCTCCATTTCGGTGCGGAAGTTGTTTAAACTCAGCACACTTTTTCCAATTAGCCCGACCGATCATCTGAAAAGGACGAACACAATGATCAAGAAATGCCTGTTTCCTGTTGCCGGTTATGGCACCCGATTTCTTCCTGCTACCAAGGCGATGCCGAAAGAAATACTGCCAATCGTTAACAAGCCACTTGTTCAGTACGGTGTAGAGGAAGCTTCTGAGGCTGGTATTCATGAGTTCGGTTTTGTAACCGGGCGGGGCAAACGTGCCATTGAAGATCACTTTGATATCAGCTTTGAACTGGAGCACCAGATTGCGGGCACTGGCAAGGAAGACTTGCTGACCTCTATTCGCGAGTTGATTGATCACAACACCTTTGCATTTACCCGCCAGAACACCATGAAGGGCCTGGGGCATGCCATCCTTTCAGGCCGTAACCTGGTGGGTGATAATCCGTTTGCCGTCGTTCTGGCAGACGACTTCTGCATTGGGCCAGAGGGGGAAGACGGCGTACTGACGCAAATGGTCAAACTCTACAACCAGTTCCGCTGTTCGATTGTGGCTATTGAGGAAATACCGGCCGATCAGACCCACAAATACGGTGTTATTGCCGGCGAATCTATGAAAGATGGCCTGTACCGGGTTACCGACATGGTGGAAAAACCTGCCCCGGAAGACGCACCAAGCAACCTCGCCATTATTGGCCGTTACATTCTGACGCCAGACATTTTTGACATCATTGAGCGCACTCCGGAGGGTAAAAACGGCGAGGTTCAGATTACAGATGCATTGCTGGAACAGGCAAAAAATGGCTGTGTACTTGCGTACAAATTCAAGGGCCGACGGTTTGACTGCGGTAGTATCGACGGCTTCGTGGAAGCGACTAACTACGTGTACGAGAATATCTACAAGAAAGGTAAATAGATAACCAGCCAGGCACTTAGCGGCCCAGTATCTGAAGAATCATGCGCCGGTTTTCTGTAGAGGCTCTGCGGAACCGGCGCAGAAGTTCAGCTTCTTCATCCGTTAGCTGAAACCGGCTGATTTCCTTTTCCAGTTGCGTTAATGCAACCGCCAGATCATCACTGTTACTAAATGCCAGGCCCGGTAGCTCAAGCTGATTGCCATCGCCGGGTTCGCCCAGATCCAGCAGATTTTCCAAAGGCGTTTCGGTTTTCAGGCAAATATCAAGCAATTCGTTAACACTCGGGTAGCTACGCTGCCTGCCATCTTTTGCTTCCCAGCTCTCTACTCTGGTTTCATCGACACCACACAGCTGAGCCAGATCACGGCGGGATAAACCCCCATGTTCACGTATCTGCCGCAGGCGGCGATTAAATGTTTGCAGGTACCGCATTGCTGTGTGCCTCTATGCTTTTACCAGACCACCTGAAAGTTCAGAGCCACAGGCTCTTATAAACCATCTGTAAAACGAACCAGTCCGGGAATGTAGCCTAGTTAGGGTGTTGCGTACAATCTGACTTTTTCACCATGAGCAAACAGTGTCAATATGTGAGGTACGTCTCACTACAGCCACCCTTCCCCTCAGTAAACAACCAGAGTTTTGCCGTTCCGCACAAAAAGGTTGTATGTTTGATGAATAACAATAAATCAAAAGCACAAGGACAAAGCCAATGCCCTTTAAGGCTTTTTTGCTGATAACGGTTGCCGCAACCTGTGTGTTTGGCACGGGGTATATGCTTTCAGCCGAGAACACCGGCGCATTCCTCTGGTTAAACCAGATGTTCAGCAGCCAACCGATAACCGTACCAAGGGCCTCAGATACCCAATCGTTAAAGGCCTCCTCACCCCTTCAGCAACCCCCCAGCAACAACCCCCTTGGCTTTATGATGACTAACGTTGCAGAGCAGTACAGTGAGTCTGTGCGCTATCCGCTGTGGTCTGTTCCACTCACCCCTGAACAGGTCCGCGGGTATCAGGGGAACCAATACGAGCCCGTTGATTTGCCTCTAGGTAACGGCGGGCATTTCAAGGTTTCCCTGGAAAAGTTCCGCTTCACCCGTGGCCAGCCAATACTGATTGTTGCTTCTGTGCAGGGGCCGCAGATTGTGGGTGACACGCTTGACGCGACACTGGAAACCCCGGCTTCCCGGGATAAGGTTCGCTCAACCACACTGACCGCCACCAACACCAGCGGCTACTACGAGGGAACGCTAAGCAGCGATGAAGACCCCGGCGAATACCGGCTGATTGTTGAAGCCAACGTAGACGGAAAGACCGTCCGGCACGCCTCATCACTCACCATCGAGCCTTATCTTGGCGACTTTGAAGGGTTGGACGACAGCTACATCAGCAATAACAACCTGGTCATACCTGTTCACTTTTCACCAGAAAGCGCCGGCTTTTATGCGCTGTCTGCACAGCTTTATGACGGCCAGACACCGATTGCACAACTTCAGACAGAGCAGCGCCTGGATATGGGCTCTGACACCCTCAAGCTGAAGGCACACGGAACTGTTCTTGCCAACCGCAAAATTGAAGGCAAGCTCACACTGCGCCACCTGCAGTTGCGGCAATTACCCGCAAGACCCGGCGACCGGACCAATTACGCCTATGGCCCGGATGACGGGTACTCATTTTCACCGCCGAACCTTGACACCCTACGTGATACTCCGGTGGTGAACCCAGAATCAGAACAGCGGGCAGCCTTGCTAAAGCGGCTGGCCGCCAAGCTCTGATGGCCGGACAAATACGGTTCGGCACCGGTTAACACCGGGCAGCATCAAACGTCTTAACAACAATAACTCAGTATGACGGAGCAATCATGACGACAAGAAAGATTGAAAGAGCCTGCAAGACTGCACTGGCAGTCGCCCTTACTGGCGGGTTATTTGCCGGAACGGCACAAGCCCAGTTGGCCGGACATAACGTGATACTCGTGCACGGCTTTCAACAGGAAGATTTGGCCAACGCGCCGGCGAACTTTCAGGCGATAAAGAATGCCGGTGAGGAGTACTGGCGCACCTTCTGGCTGTCCCGGTCAGAAGCCCGGATTGACTGGGGTAGCAATGGTCGGATTGAAGGCAGTATTGCCCAGCAAGCCTACCAGCAAATAAAAGAAATCAGCCAGAACGGGCTGTGTAACAATTACTGCGTTATTGTTTCGCACTCAACAGGCGATTTGGTCACCCGCTACCTGCTTGATAATCAGGCCCGCTGGCTACAGGCAGACGGCCTGCAGCCACTAAAAATTCTGGCAGCTATTGATTACTCCGGAGCCGGTGGCGGCACAGAACTCGCAGACCTGGCCTTGAGCGTGGCGTACAACAATAGCTGGTATAACTGGCCACTAAAAGCCGCCGTGCAAGCATTTACCGGCATCACCCCGCAACCCGACAATCTGGGCGTGGTAAACGATTTGCAAACCAATGCTGCACGTAATCTGGCGGTGAGCCCTAACGCCATTCCTCGCCTGCGCTTTGTTGCTGGTGGCTCATCCTACGGCGGTATTACCAAGCCATTTATTGCCGGCAAGGATGATGGCGTGGTGCCTTTACATTCATCCTGTGGTGCTACCACAGCAACAGGTATCGATTCCTGCTCTAACGGCATCAGCATTGCGGGTAAGGTTACCGGCCAGAACGGGCCAGGCGGGCTTTACTACAACCACTATCCCATCCTGATGAATGAAGGTGCCACCCACAGCGGCGTGTTGGGAACCGAGACCGGAAACATCTCGGTGCCGGTGATAAACAACCGGACCCTGAACGGGCTTCGGGTAGACTTTGCAAGCAGAACCTACAACCAGCGTGCCTGGTGGCAACTGTGGGGCGCTGGTGACAAGTACATTGAGGTTCCGGGCTCTGCCCAGACAGATATGTCTACTCTGGTTTACACCACGCTCAACAATTAACCATAGCGTTCGCCTGGATTTACAGGACATAGAACGGCTCAGGGACAGAGCCAATCTATGTTTTTTCAACCTTTCGTCAGTAGTTTAACTACCTATCTTTTTCAATTCACTGCCTATACATTGTTTCTCTTCCCAATTCATTTCCTGATGGTTAGCCGGCCACTCGATGTCTGATGCCCACAAATCCGACTTACTTCTTGTTGTTGTAACACTTCTGGCAGCAATCAGCTGGATATTCTCTAAAGAAGCCATTTTGTTGATGCCTCCCTTACTGTTCATGGCGGTGCGATTTCTGATTGCCGGTGGTTTTCTGATGTTTTTCGCGTGGCCTGCGCTGAAGCGTCTCAGCAGAGATCAACTTCGTCGCGGTGTTGGCGTTGGTGCGGTATTTGGTTTCGCCATGAGCCTGTGGGTTATGGGGTTATTCAAATCCAGCAGTATGGGCGAAGGTGCTTTTCTGACTAGCCTGGGTGTTGTGATCGTGCCCATTATTGCCAGGGCGTTTTTTAAAGAGACACAACCGCCCAGCACCTGGCTGGCCATCCCGATTGCCGTTGCCGGCCTTGCCCTGCTCTCCCTGAAGAATGGCTTTCTGCTTGAGCCAAGCCAACTATTCTACATAGCGGGTGCCACCGGCTTCGCCCTGTATTTCAACCTGATTACTCGCATGACTCATCAAACACTGGTTACCAATCGCAAGGGGAAAACGGTTGAGAAAACCGGAATACCCGCACTTCCGTTAACCGTGATTGTCTTGCTGGTAGTAGGCCTGGTAACCATGGCCGAATCTTTCGTGCTGGAGCCCTGGCAGGCGACGTTCACCAACCCCGACCCTTTGCTTATCTGGTGGATACTGGCCAGCGCCGTGATTGGCACCGCAGGCCGCTTTTTTACCCAAACCTACGCTCAAAGCCTGTCAGTGCACAGCCATGGCGTTGTTATTCTGATTCTGGAACCGGTTTGGGTTGCTCTGTTTGCCGCCGGCTGGTTTGGTGAAACCATGAGTGCCATTCAACTAGCCGGATGTGGACTGATCTTCACCGCTCTTATTGTTAATCGCTGGACTGTGCTGATTAAAGCATTCAAAACCTGGCTGGGATTCCGGAAAATCGCATAACATACGCTTTCCCCGGTTTGTGGGTTGATATTAAAAGTGGTTGACCAAAAACAACGAAATCAGTATATTGCGTCCCCGTTACAGGATCATAGCTCAGTTGGTTAGAGCGCTACCTTGACATGGTAGAGGTCCCCAGTTCGAATCTGGGTGGTCCTACCAATTCTGTAATAAAGCCAGTTACTTACGCAGGCCGTGAGAACTGGCTTTTTTTTGCGTGGAGTTTTCTCGCCGAAAGATTAGCTCAGGCCTGGATTTGGAGCTCCTCCGGAATAAGCGCCAACAGATCCGTAACCCCGATATCTTCTCCTGCCTGTGATAGTAACGTTGATACTTGTCCCCGATGATGAGTCTGATGGTTAAAAAAATGAAAAATCAGGCTCGAATATCGCTTGTTGGCAGGAACCCCTTTGGTGTTGTGATAGCGAAAGACGAAATCCAGGCCGTTTTCAGGCAGCTCATTGATCCAGTTGATAATGTGTTCGTCTAGCCAGACCCGATGTTGATATAAACTGTCGAAATCACTGAAAACAATCTGACTCAAACTGGCGGGATCCGGGAGATTCTTAACCTCTTGCAGGGATGAAGATGACGGATGTGCCGCGAACCGTTTAAGCCAAATGGTGTCACCAACAATTCCATGGTTGAGCGTACCGAGAATGGAACCAAAAAAAGCCCCGCGATCTTTGGCTAACTCTGACGGAACAAGATGGCCCGCAGCTTCATACACCTTTGAATTCATCACCTGATTGTAAGCCGCCAGCAATTCAAAGTGTTGCCTGATGCTCATCAGAACTCCCTCTCATGTATACTCCAAAATTAATCAGCACCGGCTTGGTGCAACGTGAACCAACAGACCCTGCCCTTATTTTTAGCTGAGAAATGCGTTGCTGCAACTGGTAGTGCAGGAATAAAGAGGCAGATTCAGTGACGACAAAAACCTACACCATTCAACCCCTGGGCAGGCGCGATCTGATGCCCGCTGCAGTACTGTGCGCGCTGGCAATGAACGATAATCCGATTCATATCAAAGTATTCGGTGACAGGCCCACACTACGTGAACACCGACTCAAACGTTTTTTCCCCGGGCTTCTTGCCTACGTTCAGCGCAAAGGCGCACTTTACGGTGCTTTTGATAATGAAACGTTGATCGCCGTGCTGGGCATGCTGCCACCGAACGGTTGCAAGCCGTCGCCTGGTGATTATTTACAACTGATGCCATCCCTACTGACATCTAACAACCCTGCCGGCACATTGCGTTTGGCCATTTGGCTTGGTACCTGGGCCAAAGCAGACCCAGACGTACCCCACTGGCATTTGGGCCCGTTGGCCGTTGCGCCTTGGTGGCAGCGTCAGGGTGTTGGTACCCAACTGATGGAATTCGCCTGTAAAACAGGCTCTGGTGATAACCTTTATCTGGAAACCGATAAGCTGACCAACGTGGGGTTTTATGAAAGGTTTGGTTTCTCGGTTCTGGACAGGCCGTCGGTTTTGGCTACATCAAGCTGGGTGATGATGCGATCCGCCTGACCATTACTCGCCCTGGGCGCTGATAGTGACCAATTTTAGCGCCAGACCAGCGAATACCGCACCCGCTATCCGATTCAGATACACCTGGGCTTTTGGCGAGTTATTTAACCAATTGCCAAGCGCTCCTGCCAATACAGCAATGGCATTGAAAACCACCAGTGAAACACAGATGAATATGCCACCAAGAAGGAAGATTTGTGGCGCAAGAGGGCCGTTTTCAGGTGAGGCAAACTGAGGAAGAAAAGCCAGGAAAAATATCGACACCTTCGGGTTGGTGATATTCATGATGATACCACGGCGATACAACGCACCGTTTGAGCGCAGATTCGATCTTGGCACATTAAGGCAGCTCTTCGAGGCCCGAAACGCCTGCCAGGCCAGAAACAACAGATATATGGCTCCGATAACCTTCAGGGTGGTAAAAGCCACAGCCGACGTTTGAAAAATTACCGCCACACCAAAGGCGACTGCCGTAGTGTGTACAATCAGCCCTGTGCACAATCCAAGCGTCACCAGAACACCGGCCTTCTTGCCGTACAGGGCAGACTGGGTAAGCACAAAAATGTTATCCGGCCCTGGCGCGATGCCCAGCAGGGCCGATGCAATAACGAATGTAACGATCGCTTCAACTGGCATCATCTTATCTCAGATCTTTCTACAGATAACGCCCTAACGGACTCTATCGTTACCTTCAACTTATAACCGAAACTCGATCATTTTCAATGACGGTTGCTGCATTTGCCCGCTCAATTATCTTGACCAGAACGGACTGGATGGTTTCATCTCCCCGTGCATCGTGCTCACTGGCCATTTTTTGCTCTTGTGGTTCAGCACCCTCTTCCGAGGTGAATGTCACAACGACTTCTGTTGCTGAATCAGACGTTTCTCCAAAGTATTCGATCGACACCTTTGGGTAGCCCTTGTTACCCCTTTTAACCAACTTTGCGATACGTTTTTTTGCTTTATCCACATTCATAGCTGAACCCTTGTAGCAGCCAAGCCCAAACTACCCAGGCACTTATTTGCCTGCGTCGCGCACAGCTTTAACATCGTCAGCCGTGATCTTCCTGGCTACGTTGCCCCACGCGCTGCGTTCATGATTGATGATGTCTGCTATGTCGGCATCATTCAACTGTGAACCGAAAGGCGGCATGATGGTTGGGTAAGAAACGCCATCTATATCCCCACCCTGCGCGCCAAACAGCACGGCGTGAATCTGCCTGGTGGCATCGTTATCAAGCACCGCAGAATTATCCTTCAGCGGAGGAAATGCGCCAGGCACTCCCATGCCGGTAGCCTGGTGACAAGCGGAGCAACTGGTGGTGTAAAGAGATGCACCGCGCTCGGGATCAAATACATAAGGGCCAGACGCAGCCACAGGTGTGGTTGAGGCACCTTCAACTGGCTCTGCTTTCAGGATGTTGGGTTGTGGCGCCGGACTGCCATCTGCCGAACTTACATCAATTACGCCAACGGCCCCCCTGACTGCATTAGCCATGGAGTGGTCTACAAATACATACTCTCCGGCCGTCGGGAAGCTGATATCCATGACAACACCCGCACCCGGTGCAACACTTTGTGTAGAAATACCGCTCAGGGCGTGCGCCGGATCCCCGTCAAGATAGACCTTGTCAAAGATGCCACCAATCACATGGAAGGCTGACCACAGGCTTGGGCCCGCATTGACAACATACAGCCGCACGTTTTCATCGGTTTTAGCCACCAGCGGCTGATCACGATACTGGAAGGCAACGCCGTTAAACACGACCTCATCGGGTGTAGCCCGAAGCATCTTCTCATAACTGTTCGTCATCAGGTTCTCGCCAACCTGCTGGGTGTACCACTCGCCCTGCACCAACACGTACTCTCGGTCTGCTGGCGGTAATGGCTCAATCGGATCAACAATTATTGCACCGTACATACCGGCACCAATGTGTAACAAGGCTGGTGCTGTACCACAGTGATAAAGGAAAGCGCCGGCTACTTTGGCTTCAAAGGAAAACTTCAGGGATTCGCCGGGCATAATGTCTATGTAGTCCAGACTGGCTGGCGTAATCGCAGCGTGAAAATCCACTGAGTGGTGCATGGTGCCACGGTTGGTGAAATTTATATTAACTGTCTGACCCTGACGCACACGAATCACCGGCCCTGGCACAGTGCCCCCAAAAGTCCAGGCCTGATAATCAACTCCGGCAGCAATCGCTACGGTATCGTCAGTAACAATTACGTCGACATCAACACTGTCGCCCTCTTGCAAGGGTGGCAGTATGGCGTCTCTGGCATCCGTCACTACTTTGTTTCCCGCCAGAGTCAGCGGTGATACAGCCTCGGCTGCCGCCTTGGGCGTGGCCGATCTGACATTCATTGAGCTGTGCAACCCGGCAACCAAAAAGAACGCCATAATGGCAATTCCCAGCAGCGCCGTAGCCTGCAAGTGCCATGCAATCGGCTGCGCCGTGCGCTGACCTGTGTCGCGACTCCATTCGGCAACGCGCCGCCATTTGGGCCAGCGCCCTTCAATCAGATAGTCGAGACTGTAAGGGCTGGTTCCGGAGCGGCTGTTGCCAATCATCAGCGCGATAAAAATAAGCACGTAGGCAATAGCGGCGCCCATGTTGGTGGCGCCTACCGCATATGGACCACCAAAGCCCTCGGCCGTACTCCAGATCAGCAGGCTGAACAAAGCCCCTGCCAGGTAGAGGGTCTTGCGGGCAAAACCAAGCACCAGGCCCACTGCTAATAACGTTACGGCTAGACGGGTAAGCCCTACGAACAAATCCACATTTGGTGTTACCAGCGCAATCCACATGTCGAACCACCAGGCTGACCATGCCTGTTGTCCTTCAGCAGCATTGTGCAGATAGCCCACGTAGTTGGTTGCGAACTGTGATTGCCACGTAAAGGCCGCATTGCCTATCCAGATAAAGCCGAAGGCAACCCGCAATGCCGCGCTGGCAATGGCCGCCCAACCTTGAGATATCGGGTTATTGTTGGATTTTTTTGGCATGCTGCGACCTCGCGGTTTTTTTAAAAAATAACAGGCTTCAGCCACCTGGCTGACAGGTGGCGTACCTCTGATTTTGTGTTGTCAGCCTTCAAAAAGGTACGGACCGCAGTACGGACAGTACGTGCGCTCAATAAGGGGACTAAACCCGTTCACTATATCATGCGCAAGTTACAGGCCGAAGGGGTAGGTATCTGGCATTCCTTTCAATTCACGGCTGTCAAGGGTGGTAACTGCATGACTATGATCAATCCAGATGTACTCATCGAACTGGCGCGGGAGTTCCGTTTCAAAATAGTGACTGGCGCGCTCGGTGTCTGGCCGGTATATCACACCAATAGCTCGTTGGAGGCGGGGTGTGGATAAACTGCAGCGCACTTCCGAATCTGCACCCTGCCCCAGTGACAGCAGAAAGCCTGCCAGGCCGGTTTCGTGGCAAAGCCACTCGTAACTTTCAGGGAGCACGGGGCGCAAGGTTTTGATCTCCATCGGCGCATCCCAGTCCGCGGCAGCGGCAACCGTGCCAGTATTGGTGCCAAAACCAATCAGATAGGCAGCATCGCCAAACCATTGCCGGCAGAGGTGGCCGACATTGAGCTCACCCCGGCGGGACATCTCAGTTGCACGGGAATCACCAAGGTGCGAATTGTGTGCCCAAACCACACCCCGGCTACCTTTTCCGTGATGGGCCAAAAGTGCCTCGAGGGTATCGAACATGTGGGTATCACGCAGGTTCCACGAGCTGTGCGATTCGTCATATAGTGAGCGGTAGTATGCTTCGGCGCTGACCACCAGACGCGCATTCTGTACTGCGTTCAGAAACCGCTCGGCGCCGTGTTTTGCGTACTCGTGCTGCTGTGCCTGCAAGTTGTGAAGTACGGCAGCGACTGGAGCCTGGCAGTTGGCGAAATCAGCTCCCTCCACCCGACGACCATATTCAGCCGGATCTGGCTTATAGGGGCTGAGGCAGTCGTAGTCTTTACGGGCAGCGGCCGCCGCTGCGGAATCGACATCCTCAAGGTATTCGAGCACGGCATCAATAGATTGATAAAGGCTGTAAAGATCAAGCCCATGGAAGGCAACTCGCGCACCTGGATCGCGGCTGGCATTGTACTCACGCAACCAGTCGACAAATCCGCGCACTTCTTCGTTGCGCCACATCCAGGTTGGGAACCGGGCGAAAGCGGTCCACTCTGATGGCGGATACCCAGCGTGCCTCACGTAATGGTCGATATGAGCGACATCTGGCCAGTCGCCTTCGATCGCGACAAAATCGAAGCCTTTCTGCTCGATCAGCGCACGGGTAATGCGCTGCCGGGCGCGATAGAACTCTGAGGTGCCATGGGAGGCCTCGCCCAGCAGAACAAGGCGACTGTCACCAATGCGCTCCAGCAGCCCGTCCAGGGGCAGTTCATCGACCGAATCGAACGGCTCGGCTACCTGGGTTATTCGTTCGACCAGGCGCTGGTCAGGCGCAGACATACCGCGGCTGCCAAAAACGCGCCTGGAGCCCGCGCCAGGTTCCTCCCAGCCGGCTTCGCCTATCAACGGAACGAAGCGCACGGCGCCGAGATTCTCGGTCTCAAATTCGTGCTCACTAACACGCGTAATGCGTAATAACTTTTGGCTATCGGGATCAGTACCGACTGGCAGCACCAGGCGCCCACCAACAGCCAATTGTTGCTTCTCGCCGCCCTTCAGGTCAAGTGCCTCAATCATCAGGGCAACAATGTAGGGCTGCGAAATCGTTTGGTTGGCGGCTATTGGCAGCGGTGTGTCGTGGTAGGCAACATTGCGCTGATTATCCGGTACGAAGGCTTCACGGGGTACCCGGCGCATGGCATCGAGCACAGCAGGTGAACCTATGCCGCGGCCACGTATCTGGTGGTCGACCATGGCCTCGCGGCGAGCAATCTGATTATGTTCGGTCATACCTCACAACCTCTTTTTCTCGTCTTCCACAACGGTCTTGTAACCACGGTCTCTCAGATTCTGAACGGTCTGATCAATTTCGTCCGTTGCCATATTCAGCATCTGAAGCGCTGTCACCCCAAGGCTGATACTCGACTCAATTGTTTCCGGGTATGCATGAACAGCACCGGCGGCCAGCAGGATCTTACTGGCATCCAGGTCTCGTGCCCGTGCTATCACCGGAACATGAGCGCAGGTTCTGTTTATGTATGTCAATGCACTTAATGCGGTGCTCTTGACATCAACCGCCAGGATGATCAGAGATGCCCGTTCGGCACGAATGGATGCCAGTAATACAGGGTCGCCAATACTGCCAAGCCAAACCGCATGCCGGTCTGCCCGACCCAATGCCACCCGTTTGGGGTCAGTATCAAATGCGACAAACGGTATCCCGCATGTCTGCAATAAAATAGCAATCGTGCGGCCTACTCGCCCATAACCACCAATCACCACAGAGCGCTCAGGAGCCTGCGGTAACTCGGCAACCTCCTCATCAGAGAGCGGAGGAGGCTTTGCCAGGAATGTTGCGATAACGTTATTAAAGCGGATCAGCACTGCTCCCAAAACCATCGACAGGAGTACCGACGATATTGCAATCTGCCCAAGCTCGATATCAATGACATTGGAATCCAGCGCAATGGCAATGAGAGCAAGCCCGAATTCGCCGCCCACGCTCAGCATCAATCCTGTGCGCCACATCATTCGGGTATCAACCCCGACCCCACGTACCAGGGCAGCAACAATCAGGATTTTGCTCACCAGAATGAGCAAGGCGCTCAGTACTACCCATTCCCAGATAGGCGGTATCGCCAACGGATTGAAACGCATGCCAATGCCAATAAAGAAGAGCCCCAGCAACACGTCCCGAAACGGACTGATGCTGGATTCAACCTGATGGCGAAATTCCGTTTTGCCAAGCACCAGACCTGCAAGGAAGCCACCAAAAGCCAGTGACAATCCCAGGCTGTTAGTAATCCATGCCGCAAACAAAGCCACCAGCAGCACCGCCAGCGTAAATACTTCAACGGACTTGCGCTCGGAAATAATCTGAAAAAAGGGTGACAAGAGCCAGCGCCCGAGAATGAACACCAGCCCAAACGCCAGCACGGCCTTGGCAAACGCCAGTGCGAGAGCTCCCGCAAGAACATCGGTGGCCACAGACACACCCAGTACCGGGATTATTACCAGAAACGGGACGGCGGTAACGTCCTGAAATACAGACATAGCAAGGCCCAGACGCCCGTGGGGGGAATTCTCTTCACCTTGCTCGGTAAGCAGACTGGCAATGATGGTGGTCGAAGACTGGGCGAACACGGCGCCGAACACGAAGGCAGCAATAACCGGAAGCCCGGCAAGCCACGTAATAACTCCCACCACCAGAGTAGTAAGCGCCACCTGCCCGGTGCCAAGTGCCAGAACCCGGGTTTTCAGCGCATCCATTTGTGGCAAAGAGAAGTTCAGCCCGATGGTAAACAACAGGAAGACCACCCCAAATTCCGCGAGTGCTTCCAAACCCGGCATGGTGACCACCGGGCCGATTGTATGGGACCCGAGCAGAATTCCAACCAGCAGATAACCCAGACTGGTTGGGATGTGCAACCGCTGAAAAACCACCACCACGGTAATGGCGACAGCCAGCAACAGATTAATCTGGGAAAGGTACTCCATCATGACCGGGATCTACCGTGAAGGCCTGCCATTGGCTGGAAGTTTACTTGGTAAATACTAGGTCATTGTGCGGTATTTTAGTATAAGTGCAATTATTTCATGATCGCTTTTCGCCAATGCAAGAGACTCATTCATGGACGCTCTTTGGGGCAAGTGAATATTTAATTTAGCACGCAAAACGCTTTTCACTTGTTCATCAACGGTTGGATCGAACTCTTTGCCAGCAAAAACGCAAATGCGCTGATATATAAAATCTTTATTGGTAATAAGAAGGTACCTCTATTATTTTTTATCAAACTTCTAAAACATTAAATGCAGATAACAAATGAGCGGAAACGCGGCCAGCGGCTATGAACTCCACTGCCCGCAGCAATCGCCTACTGAGCCGCAGTTTACTTCCTGAATTTCGCGGCAGCGTCCCCAAATGCAGTTCTCAAGGTATCCCAGGCTGATTCCACGCCATCCTTGATCGACTCCCAGGCGTCGTCACTTGCCTCCGCTAATTCTGACAACTTCGCCTTACCTTCATCAATTCTTTTTTCCAGCGATTTGATTCGTTTATTCATTTCCAACTGTGCGTCTGCACTGGCTCTGGACGCTTTCGCCTTAAGCTTGTCCAATTCTGCCCGCCATTCATCCAACTGAGCCTGTCTTTTCTGCCGATACAGTTCTTTGTCACTCATAACATGTCCCTTCCTTTGGTTTATGCGCTGTGTTTAAAAAAATAACGCGAAAGTGGCCTTACAGCAAAGCCGTCTGCTGGGTTAAGAACAACTACCACAATGGCTGAAATCTCAGCCATGAGCCAGAGAAATCTGTGTGCCCGTGAATTTGACGCTCCGTATCAAAAGTGAATTTTTCTTTAGCTAGTGCGCTGTATCGGCCTGAACCAAGAGCTTTAAAGTTACCGCTGCCGGAAGTATTGCTCTATAAAACCATCCGCATTTTGGGTAACCTCCCAATCTGCATTCTTTGAATGAGCCTTCGTTACGCTCTTCATCAAAACAGCCAGCAGATCAAAGGAAATTTCAAAATGGCAGAAGATCTTTATCAAAAAGGTATAGCCAAAATTCAGGAACTGACAGCATCGCCTGACGATAACCCAACCGGTGAAATGGATATTGGTGAAGCATTTAAAGATATTGCGCCCGATTTAACCAAGTATGTGGTTGAATTTGCGTTTGGCGGGATTTATTCACGCCCGGGACTCGATAACAAGCAAAAAGTACTGACAACCATTGCAGCACTGGTCTCCCAGGGAAAGCCACAAATTGGCATGCATATCAAGACGGGCCTGACGGTCGGTTTAACGCCAGAAGAGATTGTTGGCTGCATTATGCACCTTATTCCCTACACAGGGTTCCCGAGTGTACTGAATGCGTTAACGGTTGCTAAACAGGTATTCAGGGAGAAAGGTCTGTCAGTTAATACCACTGATGTTGAATAGAAAAAATCAGGTCAATATGTCCACCAACGCACTCTATACCGATCTTTCCGGCTATTACGATTTAATGTGTGCGGATATCGATTACCAGGCACAAAGTAACTGTATTCGCAGACTGCATCAGATTTTCGGTAACGGCGGGAAGAGACATCTTGACCTAGCCTGTGGAACCGGCCCGCATATACGCCATTTTACCGATTTTGGCTATCAAAGCAGCGGCCTGGATATTAATCAACCCATGCTGGATATAGCCGCTGCACGTTGCCCTGAAGCTCAGTTTTCTTTACAAAACATGAGCACTTTCAACGTTTCCGAACCGTTAGATTTAATCACCTGTTTCTTGTACTCCATCCATTACAACGATGGCATGGAAAAGCTGAGAGAGTGCATCGCTAACGTACACCACGCCTTAAAACCTGATGGTATTTTCTGCTTTAACGTGGTCGACAAAAACAAAATCAACAACAATTTATTTGCCAAACATACAGCCAGGCAAGAAGAGAACCTATTCACTTTCAGCTCTGCCTGGAATTTCTGTGGCCATGGGGAGAAACAGTCACTGAAACTCAGCATTGAGAAAATAACCGCTGAAGGAACTCACACATGGAACGACGAACACCCAATGGTAGCTTTGGGCTTTGTTGAGTTGACCGAAATTTTGAAGCCCTGGTTCGAAGTTCATGTTTTTGAGCATGACTACGAGAAAATCGTTCCCTGGGATGGAGCTTCCGGAAATGCAATTTTTACCTGCGTAAAAATTTAAATATCGTCTGGCCGAAATCAAGCGCCGGACTGTGCACGTTTTCCCTTCAATCCGTTAACTATAAAAGCAAAAGAAACAATACCCATTAAAATAGATATCATAAGCGTTAAGGAGTACAAATTAGGAGTGTCGCCTATCTTTGCCAAGGTATAGCATTCGCTACAATATTTTATTGGTATTTCATCGCCAACATTATAGTGTTCAAAAAGATAAATAACAGGGCCAATACTAAAGGTCAGAATCTCTTTTTGCTGATTATTCCCTCTTAATAAAACAACAATATCTTTACCCTTTGCTTTCCCTTTGATTGAGATTATCTCGCCCGTAAAGTTTACCGCTTTAGATGAAAAGTTGT
The DNA here is from genome assembly GCA_035497695.1 of Marinobacter sp. GTDB lineage: Bacteria > Pseudomonadota > Gammaproteobacteria > Pseudomonadales > Oleiphilaceae > Marinobacter. The sequence goes on from DATJDA010000211.1 coordinate 25,802, forward strand.
ACTCATACACAAAACTTAATGATATCACCATGCCAAAAATCAGCATTATTCTTTTTACGTATGCTGGCATATCATTCAGCCCTGTTTACAGGTAACGAGCCTGCAGACGAGGCTCTTACAGAGCCTGATCTGCAGTCGTTTTGGCGCGTCATATTCGAATTAAGCCGGCTTGCGAGGCTTACGCGCTAACATGGTCGCAAACTGCAACTGCGCGCCATTGTGCATAGTACCAACATCTTCATTGTACTTAACCAACTCCCACCCCTCGTAAATCTCTGACAACTGCCCTTCTTTCAGGGTGAAAGGAAAACCGACCGGGCATGGGTGTTGCTCAGTGTTCATAGCGCAAACAATCAGGTTATAACCACCGGGCAGAGTACGCTTCTGCATATCGGAAATAACAGCATCAACACGGGCGGGGTCAAGAAACATCAGCGTTACGGTACAGGCAATAAAGCCATAATCCTCACCAAGCTGCGCATTATTGATGTCGTACACCTGCGCCTTGATGTTCGCAATTCCCTCTTCGCTCACGATTCTCTGCAGCATGTTAATAGCGCCGGGATTGTTGTCTACGGCGACTACATCAAAGCCAAGCTGGCTCAGGTATAAGGCGTTACGTCCATTGGAACAACCCATATCCAGAGCCGTGCATGGCTCAATTATTTTGCATGCCTCTACCACTTCACTATGCGCCGGGTTCAAGCCATAGCGACTATTCAGATCAGCTGTCATGCTGCCTCCTGGTTATTTTGATAAGAGCCAGAATATACTACGTCCTGCCGGACGAAACTTAACGCCCATGACCATTGCCAACAAACCGCGCAACGACGAAGATCGTCGCTACAACAAGAGCCGATTTTATGATAGCTCCAACCAGGAACGGCAAAACACCTTTTACAAAGGCACTCTCAGGGCCGATGGTAAATGCGAGCCACAACCCGCCGAAACCAAGGCAAATGGCATGGCCCAGCAGCATCGCCAGGAACGCCAGCGCAAGGTTTTTTGTGTTCCAGCCCCGCTCAACAAGGAAGCCTGTAGCGGCCACAGCCAATGGAAACGCAAACAGATAACCGGCTGTCGCACCAAAGAAATAGTCCAGACCACTGCCACCCCCGGCAAGAACCGGAAGCCCTAACGCACCAAGTGCCAACCATAGAATTGTTGACGCAACCCCAAGCTTCCACCCCAGAAGTGCAGCCGCAGTGAGGAGCACATAAGTTTGTGCGGTAATTGGTACCGGCACCATTGGGATTTTGATGTACGACGCTATGGATAAACAGACAACGGTGATTGCAACAATAGCCAGTTTCCGGCTTGCTGTTTGACCACTCAGATTGAGGGGACCGAAGCCCCGGCTTGATTCAGAAACCATTTCTTACCCTATCCTGGATACAAATTCCCGGTTGATGGAGCTGCCGCCTACTTTATCACCAGGCTTCGCGAATCGCATTCAGATGTTCACCCAAGCGGGCCTGTTATGCCTGCAGCCACTTATACATGACCAGAGCATCAACAAACTCTTTTTCAGGATGCCTGAACGCCTTCGGAAGCCTGCCAACCGTCTCGAATCCCAGCTTGGTCCACAAGCGAACTGCGCCCTCGTTGGTCGACGCCACAAAATTGAATTGCATTGCTTTATAGCCAAGCTCTGCCGCAACCTTTTGCGAATGCTCGCACAAAGCTGTTGCCAACCCCTTGCCCCTCGCTGCGGACGAGACCATATATCCGCAATTACAAACGTGATCTCCCGGGCCTGCCTGATTCGTTTTTATGTAATATGTGCCAAGAATGTTACCGCCCTCCTCGAACACAAAAGTCTTGCGTGGTGCCTCTAGCCAGATTTTCTCCGCCTGCTCCATTGTTGTCGCGGGATCGTATGCGTAGGTTTCTCCAGCCTTGACGATCTCGTGGAAGATCGGCCAGATCGATACCCAATCCTCTTTATGTGCTTCTCTGATAGTCATGCAACATCTCTTTCTGGTTCACTGTTTTTTTGTGGCTGCCGATTAGTTCAGGGCCTGACCACAGATTCAGGCACTGCATATATTTTCATTTTGATTTATATCAACGAACGGGCAACGCTCAATCTCCACAATCCATATTTAGCTTGCTGAACGTTAGCGTTTCTATGAGTCGTTTTAAAGCATAACTCTATGCGGGCAGTCTGGTATCTCGTGACTTCATCAGACCTTACATACGGATCAGAGATAGCAAGTCCAACCATTAACCACAGCAAGTATCTTGCAACATGGAGTGCGGGCATATGAAAAAGTGGACGTTCCTAATCATGATAACGGGAGCAGCGGGACTGGCACTGGCGTTCACACTTGGGCAGGTGTTACCCGGTTTTCGCACTACCAGCAGCCATCTGGAAGTTAATATTACCGACCCTGAGCTCATCAAAAAGGGTGAATATATAGCACGCACAGCAGACTGTATTGCATGCCACACAGTTCTTGGCAAAGAGAATTTTGCTGGCGGC
>DATJDA010000212.1:0-2836 GCA_035497695.1 Marinobacter sp.
CACTGAATACGCCAGCCGTTGGCGCCAGGTAGCCGCGAAGGAACAGGTAAACTGCGCCCCCGACGTGGGTGTCGTAATCATAGTCTGGCAGGCGTGTTTTCAGCAGTCGGTGAAGGGCCAGCAGATAGAGTACGTATTGCAGGTCATAACGCTTGTCCAGAATGGCTTCGCCCATGGCCTGGTCGGTATAGTCGGTATCCTTATCGCCCAGGGTGTTGGATTTGTAGTCCAGCACGTAATACTGGCCTTCATGTTCGAACACCAGATCAATAAAACCTTTGAGCATACCGTTGAAACGGCCAGATTCGGTTTGTGGGCGGTCTGCCTGGTTCAGGGTATGTGCTTTCACCAGCGCATCCAGAGCCGGAATACTGACATTCCTGCTCTCAAACCAGAACTCCAGCTCCGGCCGCAGCGTGGTGAGGCCCGCCAGACTTACAGATTTGTTGCTACTTCGCTGCAAAGGCAGTGGTTTTGCAATTAACTCGAGTAGCCAGCGTGTCAGCGGCTCTGCCCAGTCTGACCAGCCCCTGGTGCGACAGCGCCGCGCCAGATACTCCTGTAGCGGCTCCGGGTTATCCAGAACCGCCTGAAAGCCTTGTTGAGTACACCATTCCAGTGCTTCATGCAGAAATGTTCCCGGGCCAGCGCCCTTCGGAAAGTGATGATGGTTGCGGGATTCCGGTGTTCCAGCCATCTCTTCTTCCGCATTCTGGGCACTTTCTTCCAGCAGATTCTGGCTTTCGGCGCTTTCTATTTCTCCGGCGAACACAATGCCAGTGCCGGCCATGCCGGTGTATTCGATGGCTGAGTAGCTGGCAATCCACCAGTCTTCCCTCGCCTCCCGGTCAGATATCAGTGCCGGACCCAGGGTTTCCGGTGTTGGTGCGGTGTATCCGGCTATCAAGACCTCCGGAAGCGGCGCTATTGCAATGGCCGGTTCACCACGGGCTATGGGTTCAAGGTGGTGAGTCAGTGGCCCCTCATCGCCCGTTTGGCCGGCAATCAGGTAACCCAGCCCGCTGAGTGGCCATTGCTCGATGGCCGGCACACCTACCCAGGTGGCAAACCTCGCCCGGGTCAGGGCCACGTAAAGCTTGCGGATATCTTCACCCAGACGTTCCTGATCGGCCCGGGCAATGGCCTCTGGATCTGGATCGAAAACGGTAATCAGCTGGTTATTATCATCGTGGTATCGCACCCACGCCTGTTTGTCGTTTTCGGCCCGGAAAAACGTACCAAATGGCAGGAATACCAGGGGATACTCCAAACCCTTGGATTTGTGGATGGTAATAACCTTTACCAAACCGGCGTCACTTTCCAGACGCTGTGTGCGATGTTCGTCTTCTTCCTCGGCGGTGCGCAAAACCTGAGTGAAGTGGTGTACCAGAGCGTGTTCACCATCCAGTTGCAGGCTGTCTTGCTGCAGTAATTCGGCGATATGCAGAATGTCTGTTAACCGGCGCTCGCCGTCCGGGCGTTGTAACAACCGGGCAGGCACGCCAAAATCCATCAGAAAGCGCCGCAACATGGGCAGCACGCCCTGGCTTTGCCATTGTTGCTGGTAGCCGATGAAGCGTTCAATTTCCCGCTCCAGGGCAATTTCGTCGGTGAGTAACAGATTCAGGGATTGCCAGGATTGCCCCAGTGTGGGTGTTGCCAGTGCCGCCCGGGCGAGGGCCAGTTGGCGGGGTTCGGCGAAAGCACGGAGCCAGCACAGCACCTCTGCTGCTTCCGGCGAAGCCAGAACGGAATCCCGGTCGGACAGATACACGCTTTTGATTCGTTGTTGCCCAAGGGCGTCCCGAATGACACTGGCTTCGTTGCGGTTGTTAACCAGAATGGCGATGTCGCCTTGTTCCACCGGGGTAATATCGGTGGGGTTTGCCGCCAGAGCAAACCCGGCTTTGCCTTGCTGGCCGAGAGTCAGCAGGCGCGCGATTTCGCTGGCGCAGGCCTCGGCCAGCGCTATGGCGGACGAGCCCTTTGGAAGACTCTTCAGCCGGCCATTTTTGTCTTGTTCCGTGCTTTCCATCGGCCAGAAGATCAGGCTGGGCTGGGTTTCACCATCAACTGACCAGAACCGTTGGGTGCCATGGGCGTCTACAGGCTGAAAAGGCAGAGGCGAGTTGTCGCCTTTACCGAACAGGAAGGCCCCGGCATGGCTGTTCTGATCGGCGTGGCTGAATATCCGGTTAACTGCTTGCACCATGGGCAGGGCGGAGCGGAAGTTTCGGCCGAGGGTCCAGGTGCGTTCCCTGGAACTTTTCCGGGCATCGAGATAGGTATAGATATCGGCTCCCCGGAAGCCATAAATGGCCTGCTTGGGATCGCCAATCATCAGTAAACAGGTATCCGGATCGTTCTGTGCAACCCGGTATACACGGTTGAAAATGCGGTACTGTACCGGGTCTGTGTCCTGAAACTCATCAATCAGTGCCACCGGAAACTGGCGGCGAATGGTGGCAGCAAGCTGATCGCCACGGGCGCCGTGCAGGGCGTTATCCAGGCGGGTCAGTAAATCGTCAAAGCCCATCTCCGAGCGTTTTTGTTTCTCGGATTCCAGCCGCTGTGCCAGCCAGTGGGCGGCATGTTTAAGGATGTCAGACCTGGCACTTGGCAGGTTCTGACCGAAGGCGATCACTTCTGCAATCGCGGCAAAGGCCGGATGCTCTGGTGCGGGCTCATCGCCCTTCAGTTTGGTGGGCAATACCTCCGGGGTCTGGTTCTGAAGCCCCGCTTTGTCCATGCCGGGGGGGGAGAGGTTGTCAGATGCCTGCCATTCGAGCAGGGTATCCCACGATTCGACCATCCGGTTTTTGCTGCCACCGTGCAG
>DATJDA010000213.1:0-2737 GCA_035497695.1 Marinobacter sp.
GCGTATCACGTCTCTCAGCACATTATTACAGGGCTTTGTGGCAATACCTGCTGTGTTTGACGTTACGGTTCATGGTCTTAAAACCGACAGCCGTAATGTCAAAACCGGTGATGCATTTGTCGCTTTGGCTGGTGCGAAGACGCCCGCGGATTTTTATGTTGACCAGGCAATTGCGGCTGGCGCGAATGCCATCCTTATCGATTCTGATCAGCCAGGCGAATGCTCAGAGCGTCATGGGGCTTTATTGGTGCCGGTTCCGGGGCTGAAATCGCTGCTGGGCCTGATTGCTGCGCGGTTTTTTGAACGTCCTTCCCAGCGCTTGCGCTTGATAGGGGTTACCGGCACCAACGGTAAGACGTCAGTTTGCCAATATGTATCACAGTTGCTGGATGCATCGGGAATACCGAGCGGCGTGCTGGGTACATTGGGGTATGGCATGCCGGGAGCACTTCAGCCGGCTACCCATACCACCCCGGATGTTGTGCAAATTAATCGGGTGCTGCATCAGATTCTGGCTCAGGACGGCCGCGCTGCTGTGATGGAAGTGTCGTCCCATGCCCTCGACCAGGGACGGGTAGATAACCTGACCATAACCGGAGCTGTATTTACTAACCTGACCAGAGACCATCTTGATTATCATGGGTCCATGGAGGCCTACGGACAGGCGAAAGCCAAGCTCTTTAATCGCGAAGAGCTGAGCTTCTCCGTGATCAACTTTGATGACCCGTTTGGCCGGCAGTTGTTTGAACAGCTCGAAGGGAAGTGCGATCGCGTCAGGTACAGCCTTCATGAAGCGCAGACAGAGCTTTGGCTGACAAGCTTTCAGCCCACAGATTATGGCTTTGATGCTCAAATAGACGGTCAGTGGGGCCAGTTCAGTATCTCAGCCCCCCTAATGGGTGGATTTAATGTCAGCAACGTGTTGGCGGCCATGGCAACGGTACTCACGTTGGGGGCTCCGCTTGAGGTTGTGCGTACCGGAGTTAGCCGGCTTGTATCGCCACCGGGTCGTCTGGAGGTGTTCAGTGGTGATAACGGTGTGCGTGCTGTGGTGGATTACGCTCATACGCCAGATGCTCTGGCCAATGCTTTGGCGGCACTGAAACCCCATGTTGCCGGGCGCCTTATTTGTGTGTTCGGTTGTGGCGGCGATAGGGACAGGGGTAAACGACCAGAGATGGCGCTGGAAGTTGAGAAGCTTGCGGATAGCATCATTGTGACGGATGACAACCCGCGCAGTGAAGATCCGGCGGGGATTGTCCGTGATATTTTTGCCGGATTTTCCATGCCGGAGCGGGTTACGGTTGTTCATGACCGGGCCGAGGCCATCTGTTTGGCTGTGCAGTCTGCTGGTGCCGGTGATCTCGTCCTGATAGCGGGCAAGGGGCATGAAACTTATCAGGAAATTGCAGGCAAAAAACACCCATTCAGTGATGCAGAGCAAATTCGCCAGGTGTTGGGCCTGAAGGGCGGTGCCACATGATGCGCACTTTCACTCTCTCGGAAGCCAAAACCTGGACTCAGGCAGACAGTGGTAGTAACGAGCTCTCAGGTTTGAGCTTTTCTGGCGTATCTACCGACACCCGATCGCTTGAGGCGGGGCAGCTCTTTGTTGCCTTGCGCGGTGATCATTTTGATGGCCATAAATTCCTGGAGAAGGCTCAGGCCCTTGGTGCGGTAGCTGCCGTAGTAGATACCGCGAATGATGCTGTCAGCATGCCTCAGTTAATTGTTAAAGACACCGTTAAAGCCCTGGCCCATCTGGCATCGGGTAACCGTGATGTCAGTGATGCCCGGCTGGTTGCTGTTACCGGAAGTAGCGGTAAAACCACCGTGCGGGGGATGACGGCTGCAATTCTGTCCAGAATGGGTTCCACACTGGCCACACAAGGCAATCTTAATAATCACATTGGTGTTCCTCTGACACTGTTCGGCTTGTTGCCTGAGCACCGTTATGGCGCTATCGAGTTAGGAGCCAGCAGCTTGGGCGAGATTGCCCATACCGTAGCAATTACCAAACCCGAAGTGGCTATTTTGACCAATGCCGGAACGGCTCATCTGGAAGGATTCGGTAGTTATGAGAATGTTGTTCGTGCCAAAGGTGAAATTATTGACGGAGTCAGGCCTGGCGGCGTGGTTGTACTGAACCGGGATGACCCGGCATTTGAATTATGGCAGGCCAGAGCTGCAGGCAGAAAGGTGGTGAGTGTTAGCCGGTTTGATCATGCAGAAGCCGATTATCTTGGCGGAAAAAACACCTCTGGTGATGTTGGCCTGGCTTTTCAGGTGAAAGGGCCGGGTGGCTGGTCTTGCTCCATCAACCTTGCACTTGAGGGTGATCACAATATTACCAACGCATTGCTGGCCGTAGCCGCTGCCCGGGCGTTGGGTGCGAGTGATCAGGCCATTGTTTCCGGACTAGCGCAGGTGCAAGCGGTGAAGGGCCGGCTGCAAGCTCTCAGGCTTGCCCCCGGGCTGACCGTTATTGATGACAGCTATAACGCCAACCCTGCCTCGATGAAAGCCGCGCTGGCGGTGTTGGCTGCGCGTCAGGGTGAGCGGATTGCAATTTTGGGTGCCATGGCAGAGTTGGGCCCAACAGCTTATGCCCTGCATCGCGATGTTGGCGAATATGCCAGGAATGCACAGATCGAGCGTTTGCTGGTTGTCGGGCCTGGGTGTGAAGGCTACGTAGAAGGTTTTGGCGTGAAGACTGAAATATATCAGACCCATAATG
>DATJDA010000214.1:0-1514 GCA_035497695.1 Marinobacter sp.
CCTGACTACTCGCTGTTAGAACTCGCCTCAGTTCGTGAGGGTGATTCAGTAACCACCACGTTAATAAACAGCGTGGCCTATGCGCAATTTGCAGAAAAACTCGGTTTCAAGCGGTTCTGGCTGGCAGAGCACCATAATATGGAAGGCATCAGCAGCTCGGCCACCTCGGTACTGATCGGACATATCGCAGGCAAAACCCAAAGTATTCGAGTGGGTTCTGGTGGTGTTATGTTACCCAACCATCCACCACTGGTAATTGCGGAGCAGTTCGGAACACTGGAAAGTATCTACCCTGGCCGGATTGATCTTGGGCTTGGCCGGGCGCCGGGTACCGACCCGATTACCGCTCGCGCCTTGCGCCGCGATGGCCTGGGTGCTGAACAGTTTCCGGAAGACATAGCACAGTTGGAATATCTTCTCGGTCCGTTGCAACCGGGCCAGGCTGTTAAGGCCATTCCCGGTGCCGGCACTAATGTGCCTATATGGCTACTCGGTTCCAGCTTGTACAGCGCCCAGCTTGCGGCGATGCGCGGTTTGCCCTACGCCTTTGCCGGGCATTTCGCGCCCCGGCTGTATCGCGAGGCATTGAGCACTTATCGGGATAATTTTCAGCCTTCAGAACAGCTAAAACAGCCCTACGCCATGCTGGCAGTACCGGCTGTTCCGGCCGATTCTGTGGAGGAAGCAGAGCTTCTGGCAACCACCAGCCACCAGCGTATTCTTGCGCTCTTCAGGGGGCAGCCACTATGGATGAGAGCGCCGGTGGCGTCTATGGATAACCTTTGGAACGCACGCGAACGGGCGGGAGTGATGGATTTTCTGGCGCTTCAGTTACTTGGCGATGCCGTTGCCATCAAAAAGCAACTAGATGAATTGCTGACTAGCGTAACGGTAGATGAGTTAATGTTCACTGTGGATATTTATGATCCTGAAAAACGCCGCCATGCGCTAGAGATACTTGACGAAACCCGGCACATTTAAGCACACGCGATCATTGCCAATCCGGACAGCCAAAGGGGAATAGAAATGAACGCCTCGCGTCAAAAAACTCAGAAATATCAATTTTCTGGACGCTCAGGCGTTCTGTCTACGCTAGTACTGATGGTATGCCTGGCTGCTCTGGCAACACCAGCATTCAGCCAGGCTATTCTTGAAGGCGAGCGGTTTCATCCGGTCAGCGCCCGGCACGGCATGGTCGTTACCAGCCACCCCCTGGCAACAGAAGTTGCACTGAACGTGCTCCAGAAGGGCGGCAATGCTGTAGATGCCGCGGTTACGGCCGGGTTTGCGCTGGCTGTAACCCAGCCCAGATCCGGAAACATCGGCGGTGGGGGTTTTATGCTGATATCAAACGGCGACGGCTCCGCCCCAGAAGCCATCGACTACCGGGAAAAAGCGCCCGCTGCAGCCACCGAAACCATGTATCAGGATGAATCAGGCCAGGTGGTGGAAAACCGCAGCCGCTTTACGCATCTGGCGGCGGGTGTTCCAGGCACTGTTGCCGGCTTTGCCAT
>DATJDA010000215.1:0-3435 GCA_035497695.1 Marinobacter sp.
CTAGCTGGGCGTCAATCACCTGTAAATCAGCGCGAACCTGGCGATCATCCAATTGCACCAGCACATCACGCTGATTCACCTGATGACCCGACTTCAGGTTCAGTGCAACTACGCGTCCGCTGACCTCGGTGGTAATTTCTACCGAATGTTTCGCCTTAAGGCTGCCGACCGCCTTAACCACATCACGCACGGTATCCAGCTCCGGAGAGATGGTATTAACAACCGTTGCAGGTTGGGCGTAGTTGTCTTGTGTCTGCTCTTCGGAATCCAAAGACTGGTAAAAAACCGCAGCGCCTGCCGCAACCACAGCAAAAACCAGCGCAATCAACCATTGCTTCCACATAGGGCGTTCCAACACTCGATAAAATAGGACAGATGATACAGAGAGTAGAGCTCAACATGACAGACAGAACTACCCCTGAACAATAACCAGATAATGCGGATTGGGCCAGTCTGGAGAACGGTTTTCTCTCACGTCACTTCCGTCAATTGTCTTTTATGACAGCCTGACGAGCGATTCTCGTCAATGGCAGTGGGCAAAAATTCCCGTAAAACAGCAGTCAATAGAGGACAAGCTTCCCTGCGAATCTGACCACAGAATTATGAGGACCTGACATGCCGGTATACAAAGCGCCATTGCGCGACATGAAGTTTCAGCTCAATGAGGTGTTTGACTATCCGGGGCATTACAAAAGACTTAAAAGTGGCGAGAACGCCACGCCTGACATAGTGGAGGCCATTCTGACTGAGTGCGCCCGTTTTAGTGAAGAAATCCTGAGCCCGCTCTTTCAATCCGGCGATGAAGAAGGCTGCACCCTGAAAGATGGCAAGGTGAGCACACCGAAAGGATTTAAAGAGGCTTACGATCTGCACACTATGGGTGGCTGGCAAGGGTTGTCAGCACCTGAAGAATTTGGTGGCCAGGGCTTGCCCGCATCTATGGGCCTGTTAAAGCAGGAAATGATGGGTACGGCCAACTGGTCATTCTCCATGTACCCCGGCCTGTCGATTGGTGCCATGAACACCATTTACCTGCATGGCAATGAAGATCAGAAACAAACCTATTTGCCGCCGCTTACCGAGGGACACTGGAGCGGCACCATGTGCCTGACAGAACCCCAGTGCGGCACCGACCTTGGCCAAGTGAAAACCAAAGCCGAGCCTCAGCCGGATGGTAGCTATAGAATCACCGGAACCAAGATATTTATCTCTTCTGGTGATCACGACCTGACAGAAAACATCGTTCACATAGTGCTGGCACGAATTCCCGGCGCACCGGCGGGCACCCGTGGTATCAGCCTGTTTATTGTGCCCAAGTTCCTTCCAGACGAGAAGGGCGGTGCTGGTGAACGCAACGGTGTTACCTGTGGCAGCCTGGAAAAGAAAATGGGGATTAAGGCATCCTCAACCTGTGTAATGAACTTTGACAACGCCTCAGGCTTTCTTATCGGCCCGGAGAATGAAGGCCTGAACTGTATGTTCACGTTCATGAACACCGCTCGTATCGGTACCGCTGTTCAGGGTGTCGGGCCTGCCGAGCTGTCTTATCAATGGGCACTCGCTTATGCCAAAGAGCGCCGCTCAATGCGGGCTTTGTCTGGCAAGAAAGAGCCCGATCAGATAGCCGATGCACTGATTCATCATGCCGATGTACGCCGTATGCTGCTGACCCAGAAAGCCATCGCAGAAGGTGGCCGGGGTATGCTGTATTACGCAACACGCCTGGCAGATTATATGGTGGACGCTCACACAGCCGGAGACGAAAAGAAGGTTGCGAAATACGATGACAAACTGGGTTTTCTGACACCTATCCTCAAAGGCTTTCTAACTGAGATGGGTAATGAAGCCGCCAACCTGGGTATGCAGGTATTTGGTGGCCATGGCTATATTCGTGAACACGGCATGGAGCAAATTGTTCGTGATGCCCGGATTGCAACCCTCTATGAAGGTACAACCGGCATTCAGGCGCTGGATCTTCTGGGCCGGAAAGTACTGTTGACGACTCAAGGTGGTGCGGTACGTGATTTTACTCTGAAAATTGCCAACTTTGCCCGCAAGAATCTGACGGATAAGCGTACCCGGCCGTTTGCCATGGAACTGCTGAAACTCTGCGCCCAGTGGAACCTGCTGACGGTGCGGATTATGTTGGTGGCCCGTAAAGACCGTGACATTGTGAGTTCGGCTGCTCACGATTTCCTGATGTACAGCGGCTACGTAACCATGGCGTATATCTGGGCAAGGCAAGCGGCGACGGCAGCCGACAAGCTGGAGAACGGCGGCGACGAATCTGCAGCGTTTTATAACGCCAAAATAGCAACTGCCGAGTTCTATTACGAGCGCCTGCTTCCCCGCGCCCAGGCCCACGCAACCAGCATGCTGAGCCCCACGAAAAACCTGATGCAGCTGGATGCCGACGATATGGCTTTCACTGGATAAGCAAACAGAGGTTTAGCCCAGGAAAGCCCCTCTGTGCAGGGGGGCTTTCCTGAGAGGCTACAAGCCATACTTGGTTTCAATAGCGTTAAACATGCCGGACTCATGAACCTTTTTCAGCCCTTCGTTCAACTTTGCAATAACGTCGTCGGAGGTTTTCAGGTTCATCGCCAGATACAGCTTTGTATCATTAAATGAGTACACCGGAACCAGCCCCTCTACGTCTTGCAATGAGGCAAAATAGGGCCCGGCCAGACGATCCGCAATCCACAGATCAATCTGTCCAAGTTCCAGGCGCTTTGGGTTCAGATCATCGCTGGGTAGTGCAGACACGTTATATCCATGCTTCAGCAGGTAAACCGTCATAACGTCGTTTCGATAACCACCAATGACTTTACCTTTGGCGTCTTCAAGGCTGTTCATCTTGAATTTTGACCCGGCGGGAGCAAAAACTGTCCACAGGTTTTTGGTCAGAGGCCCAACCCACTTGAAAAGTGGCGCTCTGTCTTCCGTATAGGTGGTACAAAAAATTCCGTGATCAGGCTTGTTGAGGGCACGATTGTATCCAAAATCCCAGTTACGAAGCTTGATCACATAATCAAGATCGGTATTTTGTAGAATGGCTTTAACCACTTCCGTACATATGCCATCAATGCTATCACCGCTATGTTCAAAAGCCCTGCCGGTAGCGCTCATATTATAAGGCGGGAAGTTTTCGGTATAGAGATAAAGCTTTCCCGATGCCTGAGCACCGGCGGGAATGGTCAACAGGACCATCAGGGACAAAATCAAAGACAAATATCGCACAGCTAGCCTCCTTGAAATACCCTGTTGCCAGGCAACTCAGTGGCAACACTAAAAACAGGTTAAAAGTCTAGCCCACACATTCACATTAATTAATATAAGAAATGTGTGTTTTCGTAAGTATAGAAAAAATGACACATTTTTATAACTGTATTGAAAACCATCTGTTACTCAGTTAAAAGCCGTACCACTCTTTTT
>DATJDA010000216.1:0-5785 GCA_035497695.1 Marinobacter sp.
TACATACTCTGAGTCCTGGCGTGCAATGTTTTTTGTAAGGCCCCGGCTTCCATAGGTGCAGGGATGCCCCGCCTGCTCCTGAGCCAGATCTTTTAGTAGCATTGGTACGCCGGAAAAAGTTACCTGCTTCGGAAACTCCTGAGCCAGCGCGTCGGGAAACTGAGGGTAGCAGATTGCGTTTAATGCACCATTCACCCGACCTGCCCGCTCCACTGCTGCCATGCAGACCTCCTCTGAGGTTACATCTCCACGCTGAATCAGGTCTGCCAGCGCTGTGGCGTCGTATCGCAGATACTCGGATTGTTTCATGTTTGGGCTCATTTGTTATTGTGTGACTGGGAAAGCCAGAGATTTACCACATATGAACATCAGCCTCCGGAGCTTACGCCAGCTTGTTTTGTTTTTCATCCTGATCTGGATGGAGCACGGGCTGGCTTGGGCAGAGCAGACACCCACAGAGCAGGAGGCCAGCTGGACTCAGGTAGTTCGTTCCTCGCCCTACTGGGTCAGCCAGGGTGTCTATAACAACATCCTTACTATCCGAAGCTGGGTATTGGGCGAATCCGGTTACTGCGCAGAATCAGAGCGTCACATCCTGTTTGATATGCGAGGCCAGTTTCTCGCCTGGATCTCCAATGGCAACAGCCGGGAAGACACACAGATCAGGTTGAACGACACCCGGCGCTCATTGCAGGAAAAGGGCCAGGCAGATACCTGGATCCCCGGTAGTGCGAATACAACGGGCTATCCCTTTGCACTGGCCTGTGATCAGCCCCATGTTAACCTCGCTGAAGCTGTCGCCCGATATCTGGGCACACTGCCGGCCGAGCGGGTTTGGGGTGCCTGGGATGACCTGTCATTCGCAACGAGCGAAAAACCGGGCACGCTCCACGACGCTCTTATGTATGTCTATCAGAAGCGTATCGACCAGCAGCGTCTGACCTTACCCGATGAACTGCCACGCTATCTTGCAGGGCAGATTCTGATTGAAAGTGGCGGCCAGACCCGCGCGCACTCCAGTGCCAATGCCCGGGGCATTCTACAGCTCTCCCCCTCAGCTCTTTCTGACTGCCAGATAAAGCCCCGGAATTACTGGCATCGCCTGGCTCAGATCGACTGTGCACTGAAACTAATGGATCAGAATGCCCGCAACCTGCGCCCCGTGTACGAACAACGCTTTGGTCATTTACCAGAAACCAAGCGCAACCATTTGTTCACCTTACTCCTGATTCAGGCTTACCACGGCGGCGCAGCCCGCATTCAGGCTTTGCTGGCGGATGACATTCTTTCTCAGCCAGCGGCTTATTTTGCTGCACATCAGGAGCGGTTTACCGCCGGTGATATCGCCTTTGGAATGGTGTTCCACAATCTGGGACGAGATAACCTGGGGCTGGCTTCACTGTATTATGTGGCCGATGTTCAGCTTGCTACTGAGGCTCTGTGCCGGACTGCACACCTCAAAGCCACCAGTTTTTGTGTGCCGCCATAACTGAAACCCAATAAATTTTGTCACGTGATCCGATTACGCTTTTAAATTTGATTGATAATCGTTACTATTTAGATCCATATTCAATCTCAAGCGTACGCTCTATGCCTGATGCCCGAATAGTCACTATGTCAGAACCTTTCCACAGCCCGCTTCAGCAACTGCTCAATACAGGCGGCCCGGTGATGATGGTGCTGATTGTCATTGCCCTGGCCGGGGTCGTTACATTTATTTATCTGATGCTCAGCGGGGCGTTGTTTGCACCCCGGTTAACCCGGCACCTCAAAGAGGCCGTGGCCACCTGGCAGCAAACACCCGGCAACGTAAAGCCAGGCCAGCTTCGCCAACAGTCCGGGCGCCTTGCCCGCCTGAATCCCTTGCTGCATCTTGTGGCTGATACGATGGAATCATGTCAGCAGCAGGAAGATGGCACCAGAATTCGCGACACAATTGCACGGGATGCCCAGCTTGCGCTGGAGCCATTTGAAGCACCGCTGAAAATTATCGAAGTTATCGCCGCTCTCGCACCCTTACTTGGCCTGCTGGGTACCGTGATGGGCATGATGGAAGCATTCAGCGCCATGTCTGCTACCGTTGGCCGCGCCAATGCGGCCCAACTCAGCGGTGGTATTTACGAAGCTCTTACCACCACCGCTGCCGGTTTGATTATTGCCATCCCCTTTGCAGCACTGGCTGCCTGGATCGAGTTTCGCCTGCGCCGGATTCACCGGATTATAGACAGCACTCTGGTGACAATCCTTAATGTCGCCAGCCCGGTAATCAGCGAGCAGGAGCCAATGATAGCCATGACAGCCCATTCCGGGCCGGTTTATAAAGAACCACGGGAAGCTCCGGAAATATCCGGGAAACACTCCGGGAATGACAAGCGGCATTTCGCCCATGCAACTGGTTAAGCCACGCCCCAGCCGGCCTGTGCCTATTCGCATCACACCCTTGATTGATGTGGTGTTTATTTTATTGGTGTTTTTTATGCTCACCAGCCGGCTATCGCCCGTTGGCTATATCGAGCTTGGCAATAATACCGGCGACAAAAACTCTGTTGCTGGTGAGCCCTTACCACGACTCACCGTGAACAGCAGTGGCAGGATTCAATGGCAGGACAATATTCTGTCCGTGGATGACCTGACCGCCAGACTGACGGCAACCGGAACACTCGAAGTGAACCTGACAACCCTGCCCGATACCGACCTTGGCCAGTTTACCGAGGTACTGACCCGCCTGAACGAACGCGGTATTAAAACCCACTGGCAACGAGTGACAACGAAAACACCATGACCTGCCTGGTTCCACCACCATCGACATCTGGAAAATCACTGATGGAACGTGTGGAAGATGCGTTGCTTCCACTGATCAATCTGGTTTTTCTGCTGCTGATGTTTTTTCTCGCGGCAGGCCAGATTGCCGATGACCCACTACCGGATTTACCCACATCTTCCATGAGCGAGCAAAACGAGACGCCTCATGCCGACATGACTGTTACCGCTGATGGGAACTGGCGAATTGCCGGGCAGGTGGTGGCGAGTAACGCGCTGTTTGAAAAACTGCCCGCACCAAATGACCAGCACCCTCTGAAGATCGCCGCAGCAACTTCTATAACCATGGCAGAGCTTGAAACTCTGTTTTATAAACTGGAGGAACGGGGTTATCAGGAAATCATATTGCTGACGGAACCTGCTCTGTGAGTATTGCCAAGCCTATGATTCGCCTTGCCTTACTGATTACTGCAATTGCTATTACGGCACTGATTACTCTGTTCGCGATACCGGAACAGCCGATAACTCTAAATACGCCCGGCGATTCTGTTATCAACAGCGTTCCGGCCATCAGAATCAGCCTGGCTGGAAAATCTGAGAACTCCCCGGAACCTGCCTCGGCACCAAAAGCCATGCAACTGCCCGAACACTCTGAACCAAAGCCACCGGTTAAGCCCAAACCCGAATCCGAATCCGAACCCGAACCCGAACCCGAACCCAGGATTGTGCCGGAGCCGATACCAGAGCCGGAAAAAACACCAGCTCCCACGCTGGCATCAACCTCAAAAAAGCCGGTTCATTCTGCGCCAAATGCGCCAGAGCACTCTGAGCCGGTGGCTGATTCCACAGCCAGCACGGCAGCGGGCGAGTTCAGCCCCAACGGCCAGATTGAGCTCAATGCTGGCACTTCAACGGCTATCGATAACTATCTCAGTCAGTTAAGCCGTCACCTTGGTAAATTTTACGAATACCCGAGGCGAGCCAGACGGCTAGGCCAGGAAGGCGTGCCGGTGATTGTCTTCCGTTTCCAGCGGGACGGCACACTGGTTGAGCACTACCTGCAAGACAGCTCTGGCCACGAACTGCTTGATAAGGCAGCATTGGATATGCTGAAACAAGCTGCCCCGCTGCCTCCTGTACCCGATAATATGGCCGGGCAACAATTCAGCTACGCGCTTCCTATTCGCTTCAGCTTGCGTTGATCAGTGGCTGACCTGCCACCAACTCAGGCTCGGGCAATTTTTTGCCCAATCAGCAACAGCTCGCCCGATCGTTGGGTACAGTCTTGCCCGACTCAAAACGATTAGCCACAAATAACCTGATTACCCATTGTTTCTAAACAACTTAAACAAACTGGCATGAAGCTTGTTACCTGTGGGGAGCCGTACAGGGAAGAACCTGCGGTAATTATTCACTCACACGTCATGGAGCAGACTATGCCAACTCCTTGTTATATCAGTATTGAAGGCAAAACCCAGGGCAATATCACCGCTGGTGCGTTCACCTCCGATTCCGTAGGTAACATCTACGTTGAAGGCCACGAAGATGAAGTGCTGGTTCAGGAATTCAGCCACGTTGTCACCGTACCGACTGATCCCCAGTCTGGTCAGCCTTCCGGCCAGCGCGTACACAAGCCATTCAAGTTCACCTCGGCCCTGAACAAAGCCACACCGCTGATGTACAACGCCCTGGCTTCCGGCGAAATGCTGCCTAAAGTTGAGCTCAAGTGGTACCGCACCTCTGTGGAAGGTAAGCAGGAGCATTTCTTCTCTACCATCCTGGAAGATGCCACCATTATCGACATCAACTGCAACATGCCACACTGCCAGGATTCTGCGAATGCAGATTTCACCCAGTTGGTAACCGTTTCTGTGTCCTACCGTAAAGTTACCTGGGAACACACCGTTGCCGGCACTTCCGGCGCAGACGACTGGCGCTCGCCAATCGAGGCGTGAGTTTCGGTTTGATGCCAGAGAGAGGCTCTACGCCTCTCTCTTTTTTTATTTCCCGCCATCAGAGCGGAAGTGCAGGTCATGTTGATGCTGAAGTATCACCTGCATTTTGGTGCTAATCTTGTAGGTGTTTATTGCTCATAACTTGAGACAGCTATTTCTTTGCACCTATGACCAGTACCAAACCCCACTCATACGCCCTTGGCAACCTGATGTGCACTGTTACAGAGCAGGTTCTCTGGCATCCGGTATCCCACTCGGTGAGGGGCAAGCTGCCAGGCAGTTCGCTGGCGTGCCGGGTTGGTTCCGGACAGGCTACCTATCACCGTTTTGATCCCCGAATAACGCAACATCAGATTACTTACGGCGTTCGTATGATAGACGCTAAACAACGGCCGGATACGGCTGCTGGCTGGCTGTCCGGCCGGGAAATCCGAAAGCGGGGCTATTTCAAAGGTGAGTTGAGTCCTCTTAACCTGCTGGCGCACACCTGTTGCCACGAGTTCGCCCATCTTGTTCAGCACTGTGCAGGCCAACGGCTTCGGGGCTCGGTTCATAACCGGTATTTCTACAACATTCTTGACGAGTTGCATGAAAATGGCGAAGCTAACGCCGTCAGAAACGCCCTGTTACAACAGGCGTCTGAAGATAATATTTTGCTCTCTGCCACACCGTTTGAATTTCCGGAACTTCACCACCAGAAAGCCCGCTGGCAAATTGGTGAAGCCGTTTCATTTGAGGCCAGCCAGCGAGAACTTTTTGGGGAAATTGTCCGCGTAAACCGTAACACCTGTACGGTGGATGGCGTCGGAAAATCGAGGGGCGTTCGTTACCGTGTACCCTTGCAAATGCTGCGAAGAACAAGCTAACCCGCTGATCAGCCTGGGCTTCGAATACAGTCCTGCTCCGGATTTCTCAAGGACACGAGAGTTAGAATGAAAGATAACAGCCAGTTTCGCCTATTAACCGAGCGACGATTCCTGCCCTTTTTCATCACCCAGTTTGCCGGTGCGTTCAACGACAATCTTTTTAAAAATGCGCTGCTGCTATTAGTTACATACAGCGTAGGGGGC
>DATJDA010000217.1:0-4579 GCA_035497695.1 Marinobacter sp.
GACAACCTGATCCCGGTAGTTGACCGCACTCTGGCCAAGAGGGAAGCTGATGCCGCCTTTATCTATAAGTCCACTATCGGCCTGTTAGCGCTTGTTTTGCTGGCGATGTGCTATCTGTTTTCATCGTTTTACAAAGGTGTCAGTGTAAGTATCGGCAATCTTTTACGGGCTACCGAAGCGCTTGCAAAGGGTGATCTCACGCATCAGATAGAGCCGGTGGGGCAAGATGAACTGACGGAAGTCTCTGAATCGCTAAACAGAATGGCGGAGCAATTCCGGAATATTGTCAAACAGGTGGCAAGTTCCGCTGAACAACTGGCCCAGGCTTCGGAAGAGCTTTCAGCCGTTACTGAAGAAGGTGCGCAAAGTATTCACAAGCAGAAGCACGAGACCGATCAGATTGCCTCTGCCATGACCGAGCTTTCAGCTACAGTCCGTGAAGTGGCCGCCAACGCAGGTGTTGCAGCGGATGCTGCGGCCAGCGCCAGCAAAGAAGCCGGCGCGGGAAGTTCTGTGTTGCATCAGATGACCGAACAGATTTCCGGAATGGCAAAAGCACTGGCTCAGTCAACGCAAGTTGTAACGACATTGAATGAGCACAGTACGGAAATCGGATCGGTTTTGCAGGTGATCAGTGATATTGCCGAACAAACCAATTTACTTGCTTTGAATGCCGCTATCGAGGCTGCCCGGGCCGGTGACAGCGGGCGAGGATTTGCAGTGGTGGCTGATGAAGTCAGATCGCTGGCTGCCCGCACACAATCTTCTACGGAACAGATTCGCGAATCTATTCACCGGTTACAGGAAGGAGCGAAAACAGCAGTTCAAAGTATGGATAAGAGCCAGAAGGAAAGTGGAGAGTCCGTCAGTCTGGCCCTTAAAACCGAGGCTTCACTCAAGGCAATTATGGAAAGCGTGGACCGTATCTCTGATATGGGCGCTCAGATTGCCAGCGCTACCGAGGAACAATCAGCGGTTTCAGAGGAGATGAACCGGAATATTGAGCAAATCTCGGAGGTGGCGGACCAGACATCAGCGTCATCCAATCAGATTGCCCAGGCCAGCCAGAATCTGTCGGAGCTGGCGCAGAGTCTGGCCGGTCAGGTTTTGCATTTCAGCACGTGATCCGGGCGTTGAACTAGGGTGTACCCGTTGCCGATGTGAAAGACTTGTTCTCAACAAGAATAATACTGAATTAAAGGGTTGAGAATATGATTGGCAGTATTGGGTAGTTGCTATGCTCACTATTAACAAGCTCATTCACCGGGAAGCCTATAAAAACATAGCGGTTATCACCGTTGTTGTACCAGTTATTGCGGTATTGGTTGCCATGGCGGTAGCTGCAATTTATTAGCAGTAAATCGAGCCTGTTCTGTTCTGGATAAGGCTTATGCGGCCCGTATTTCTCCCTTTGTGTTACCGAATCACACTCTCACTGTAATAACTGCGCTTTCAATCAGATTCTTGACGGAAGTCAATTAACGCAATCAACAAATACCCTGCTGTCATTAGGGTTATTTGGGTTTTTCTTTATAAAACAATATCTTTGGCGATATTTGAAATATATGTGGTGAGTTTTTTAGGTGTTTGGGCAGAGCAATGCTCAAGTTATGGATAACACCACTGTTGCAATCAAGGGAGCGAACTATGGTAAGCAAACGTAAGAGATTTTCTATTGCAGTAGTGGGAGCTTTAGTCATCGGAACCGCCGGCTTTCTTGTCCTGACTTCTCCCTGGACATGGTCGCTGACCCACAGTATTCCGCCCATGATCAGTGCCGATACCCCAGCCAATCTTGACAATGGCCGGCGTATTTTTGTCGTCTCTGACTGTGCAACCTGCCATGCCACTACCGGACAGGACGATGATGAGCAGTTGGGGGGTGGCATGATACTCGATACTGCTTTCGGCAAGTTCCATATGCCAAACATCTCTCCAGATCCGGAGCACGGTATTGGGACATGGACACTCACAGAGTTTGACCGGGCAATACGGGAAGGTGTTGGCCCCAGCAAATTCTGGCCCGATGGTGAGAATCTTTACCCGGCCTTTCCTTATACCTCCTATGTGCGCCTGAAGCCGGAAGATGTACGCGATCTCTATGCATACATGATGACGTTGCCCAACAGTGACAAGGTTGTACCAAAGCACGAGGTCAAGTTTCCCTACAATATCCGGCGCGGGATCGGGGTCTGGCGCCTGGTTTTTCTTGACGGCAAGAGCGTTGAGGAAATCGGGGTTCAAACGGATGGCCTTCCAGATGATGTCGACAAAGCCAGTTTTGAGCTTGGGCGCTATCTGGTCGAAAGCGCAGGGCACTGTGTCGAGTGCCACTCACCACGCACCTTCATGGGTAATGTTCCCGGTGATATGCGCTACGCTGGCGGCCCTAATCCTGAGGGTACGGGGTACTTTCCCAATATCACACCGGATGAAACGGGCATAGGTTTCTGGTCTGCGGCCTCTATGGTTAATTACCTGCACACGGGTACCAGCCCCATTGGGCGCAATGCCGGCGGTGACATGGCGGAGGTGGTGAAGAACACTTCACAGCTTTCATGGGAAGATCTGCAGGCCATGGCGATTTATCTGAAACACCTCCCGCCCGTGGAGAAAACCGCCCCCGGCATGCCGCCACCGAACTACACCGATAAAGTGGTCATGCTAGACACTGCGTTTGACAGCCGTCCACTACTGCCAACCACCAGGCCAGCCGAGATTAACGTTGGTGACGAGGTTTTTGTTGCAGGAACCAAATCGCTCTACGCCGAGCCAGGCATGGAAAATGCGGAGATGGATGATGGTAAATTATTGGGCGGAGCAGCGGCCAGGGTGCTGGCGAAAAGGGATGGCCAGTTCCAGCTTCGGATTACAGGTTGGCAGCCCGAGGAAGCCAGTTCTGTTATCTATCAGGAAAAAGGTCAGCGCGTGATCATGGCTGCGCTCGGCGATAAAGCAATTGCGGCCACGGAACGTGGTGAGTCTGAAGTTGACCCCAGAACAGACCAGATCTGGCGTCCGGTGAGCTTGACTGCCTGGTCTGATGACGGTGGCCTTAATCTTAGCCAGGAAAGACTCTGGGCGTATAGCCGCGATGCCTATCAAAAGTCGTGTTCATCTTGCCACTCCATGCCGCAAGAAGAAGATTATTCGGCCAACGAGTGGGTTGGCACGCTCAAGTCCATGGAGCGTTTCACTACCTTCAGTGACGATGAATACCGGCTGATTCTGGCCTATCTGCAAAACCATTCCGCTGACCTTAGCCGAAGAGCATCCGTTCGTCATGCGGGTGGGGGGGTAGCTCAGTGAATGATATAACAGCTCTGAAACTCACGGCATTTGTTGCAGCCGCCGAGTGGCTGAGTAGCATCTTTAGCGCTCCGCCTTCCCCTCAGCGGGTAGCGCAGGGTGCTGCGCGACAGGAGCAGGACGCACTGCGCTGGATGGGCGAGTTGCTTAATGCCCCAGCCGTGGTGGAAGCACTTTGTGCAACGCTCACTCAAGACGCCCCTGAATCGTTGGCCGTACATTTGCAGCGCCGTTACACCATGCTGTTTGAAAGTATTTTCCGTCACCGCGCAGTGCTGCCTTATGAGAGCGCCTGGCAAGATCCGGGTGCCTCCTCGACGCTTGTTGCCAGGCCCGCAAGTGAAATGAGTGCGGTGTTGCGCTTGCTTGATGTGCGGATCAGTGCTGACTGCCCCGAGCCGCCAGATCACCTCGCAATCGAACTTGCCGCACTGGCCACCGCACTGCATGACGGCCAGAGCGCCGTAGCAATCGATTTGCTGAGTCGACTAGAAAATTGGGTGCCGAAATTTGCCTCAGCTTTGACGCAACAAGATTCCGGCGGCTTTTATGCCGCAGCAGGTGAGCTGTTACTGGCTCTGATTGACGAGGCATCTGTTGTGCTGAAGCGCGCCGAAACTGTCGCGGTTTCCATAATTGAAGAACGTTCAGGAGCATCCGTATGAGTATCAAATCCAAGCCGCATGGCATGTCTACTACCGGTGTTGCTTCTCCCTCGAAACGGCGCTTTTTACAAGGCTCTGCCGCCGCCATGGCGCTCGGCTCAATGCCGTTGTCGATGACACTGTTAAGCCGCGGTGCTCTGGCGCAGACCGGGCGACATGAAATCATTTCTGGCTCTCACTGGGGTGTATTCAAGGGTGTCGTCGAAGATGGGCGCGCTGTTGAGTTCAAGCCCTGGGCAGGGGATCCGCATCCATCGCCAATGCTGGAAGGCATACGAGATTCAATCTACTCACCTTCGCGCATTCGCTATCCGATGGTTCGTCGAGCCTGGCTGGAGAACGGCCCTGGTGCCGATCCGGATGGCCGCGGCGAAGGCGACTTTGTGCGCGTTTCGTGGGATAAGGCAATCGAATTGATTGCTAATGAAATAACCCGTGTGCGCAAAGACCATGGGCCACATTCAATCTTTGCGGGTTCCTACGGCTGGAAGAGCCCTGGCAAGCTGCATAACTGCCAGACTCTCCTACAAAGGATGCTTAATCTGACTGGTACTTTCACAGCCAGCAGTGGCGACTATTCGACCGGTGCCGCACAGGTTATCTTA
>DATJDA010000218.1:0-2870 GCA_035497695.1 Marinobacter sp.
GTGGTGCTGTTCGATTGGCATGCCACGCTGGTAGATACTCTGGATGCCATGTATCACGCGGTGGACGATATGCTGCCTGATTTCCATAAGCTCAATCTGATGCAGCGCATGGTAGCCCCTGAAGACAGCAAAACTCCTGAAGATGCGCGGCTGGTTGCCTATGTGCGGGAATTTGCCCAGCTTCATCCCAAGGTCAAGGCAGACCGGAAAATCTCCAGGACAGATATTTTTGAAGTGTTGTTTGGTGATGATCAGGAGGCCAAGCAAATCGCCCACAAGGCGTTTAACCATCATTACCGGAACCACTACGGCACCGTTAATGCCTTCGAGCCCAAGGTGCGGGATGTACTTGCCGGCTTGCCCCGACTGAATATTCAGGTAGGGGTCATCACCAATCGGGACCGGGAGTTTTTTGAACACGAACTGGCCGCAGTAGAAGAAACCGGCTGGGCAGATTTGTTTGATGTTAATGTTTGTGGTGATGACACCCTGCTACGAAAACCGCATCCGGATCAGCTTCTGCTGGCTGTTCAGAAGCTGGATTACCCGCCAGATCCCAGCGTTTGGTATGTGGGTGACAGCACGACAGATGTGATTGCCGCCAAACGTGCAGGCATGACCTCGGTTTTCTTCAATGGCGCTCAGTGGGATTTGCCCTGGCTGAATCGTATTTTCCCCGGTACCCACCAGCATCCGGACAAGCCCGATGTTGTCGTTAATGATTTCTCTGAATTTTGGGCATTGGTGCTGGCCTGCGAGATGGGGCCGCCATAAATTCCGGCTCCCTTTCACCTCATCACGGCCAACTGCTTTCATCCAGAGCGCGCTCAATATCCAGCCCGAATGAAATGGCCCCGTTGGGTAACTCGCCGGGGGCCGGTATTAGCGGCGCGCTCACGGTGATCTGAAAACGGGCGGTTGAGCTGTCATAGTGAATGGACGAAATGTATAAGGCGGCGCCCTGATCTGCTGTTTTCGCCGGGGGATTGATCACACTCTGGAATTTAGGCTCGTCACCTTGCCAGAAGTCAGATGTTAGCTGGCTCATGGCTGCCAGTGTTCCCATATCATTCATTAGCACGGCTTCGGTGATCAGGCCCTGGTGCGCCTGCTGCCAGGCAAGCAACGATGCCGATGCCGGTAATTCAAGGATGCGTGACGCCAGAGGAGTGGCCATTCTTGGTGCCAGCGCCTGCCACTTGCTATCTGCCGTTAGAATATCTGTGAACGTTTCCATGCGAGGGCCGTCTTTTAACGCCTGCTGGAAGTTAAGTATTGCGTGCAGCTCACTAATCAGTCGCCCGGCGAGCTTTTCTACCTGCTTTTTTTCAGTGTCTGTAAGCAGCAAAGACTGTTCCATACAGGAGGGGAGAAAGTGATTAAAACGTGGCATGAAATCCGGTTGCACTGTGACGAATGCATCGCTGAGATAGAGATAAAGGGGGGCATAGCGTAGAAAATGTGGGTGTAGGAGGCTGGCTTGCTGGTCTTTCCTGGCAGAAAGACTGTTCATCACCTTTTGATCCATTAACGCTGTGTCTATGCGGCCACGTTTTAACAGGGCCAATAACTGACTGGGTGAGTTAATTCTCAGGAAAATGCTATAGCCGTTGGCGACCAGCCAGGCTTGTTCATTGCTGCCACCAACAACGCCAATCCGGGCTGTTTTCAGGTCAAGATCTGGTTTTAATGTAAAGAAATACCATTTCTCAAGAGCAACCGGATCGCTGCGTGTGGCAATGGTATCGAGCTCTGTCGATGGATCAATGGCAAAGTAGCCATCGACCAGATTGTGGCCAAGTGAGTACACCGCACGGTTTTGGGGAAGTATGGTTATGTGGGGGACCACACCGGCTTGTCCGGCTGCACACATAACGGTGTCTACGGTTTCACCCGTTACATGGCTTCGGTCATGAAGATCAGCACCAGGTGCCTGATAAGGCGGAGCGTCGAATGTGACCAGGTTTAGCGTCAGCGGCTGAGCCAGACACACAGAGGACAACAAGGCTCCAAATACACCTGAAAACAAAGATCCGCATTTCATAATATCCATGGCATCCCGATTGTTAACAATCCCGCATCCAGACTAGCAGGCGCGGTGTATTTTTGCTTAGGAATTATAGCTCGGAATGGGAAATGCCTCCCTTTCGGGGTAGTGGGTATACACCAAGGGCACAAGTTCTATTCGCTGGGAGAGTTGATAAACTCGGAGCCGTTTTCTACTCGCTGTCACTTCTGTCTTTCAGGGTTTTTATTATGGGCTCTATCTCTTCAGGTTCACCTACAGATATAACACTCCCGGAATTTGTCTGGGATGAGTCGCTGATCCGGCGTTACGATCTGAGTGGTCCACGCTACACGTCCTATCCCACAGCGGTAGAGTTTGTTGATAGTTACCCCATAGACGATATGATTGCGGCAGCAGGCCGCAGCAAGGCCAGTGGCCGGCCGATATCGCTTTACACGCACCTGCCGTTTTGCGCACACCTTTGTTATTACTGCGCCTGCAACAAGGTCATTACCAAGCAGCGCGACAAGGCTTTGCCGTATGTGGAGCGAGTACTTAAAGAAGCGGCAATTCAATCCAAACTGTTTGGTGAAGACCGCCCTGTACGGCAACTGCACTGGGGTGGTGGCACACCAACTTTTTTACCCAATGATGTTATGCGCCATCTAATGGCAGGCTACGGGGAACTGTTTAATCTACAGTCTGATGATGAGCGGGACTACAGTGTTGAGATTGATCCGAGGGAAGTGGCTCAGGATACCTTATCGACCCTGTGGGACGTGGGCTTTAACCGGATCAGCCTGGGTGTCCAGGATGTAAACCTGAAAGTACAGAAAGCCGTTAACCGGATTCAGCCCCGGGA
>DATJDA010000219.1:0-2902 GCA_035497695.1 Marinobacter sp.
CACGTGCGGGCCCGGTCAGCAAGCTGATGTCGTGCGCCGTGCACGGAGCATTTGGAAGATCGGATACGTGTTATGAGTGAAGAACACCTGTTACACATTCGCGCGATTGCGGAGGCCGCGCTATTGGCTGCGGGTAAGCCATTATCGGTGGAACAACTCCGGGAACTGTTTCCTGAAGAAGAACGTCCAGCCAGGCAGGTTATGGAACATGTCATGATGCTGCTCGGAAACGCTTGTGAAGGGCGGGGGTTTGAACTAAAGAAGGTCGCCAGCGGTTATCGTTTGCAGGTCCGGCAGGATTATGCTCCTTGGGTTGGACGGCTGTTTGAGGAAAAGCCACCACGTTATTCCCGTGCATTGTTGGAAACACTGGCATTAATTGCGTACCGGCAACCGATCACTCGTGGTGAGATAGAAGATATTCGGGGTGTTGCGGTCAGTAGCAATATTGTTCGCACGCTTCTGGAGCGGGAATGGGTGCGGGTTGTTGGTCACCGGGATGTTCCCGGCCGCCCTGCGATGTACGCAACTACCAGGCAGTTTCTTGATTATTTTAACCTGACCGGGCTTGATCAGTTACCGCCACTGTCAGAGATACGTGATCTTGACGTGATTGGTCGGGAGATCGAAAAGAACATGCAGGCAGAAATTGAATTCGAGTCTGCGCCATCGGCTAATACCGATGAGCAGACCCTCCACTGATACCATTTGGTGTCAGTCAGCTAACAAGGAATTGATTTATGGCGGCAGAGCGCCCCAGGCAGGCCACCAGACCTGCGAAAGTTACAGCAAGCCAGCCCGAGCCAGAGCGCATTCAAAAGCTGCTGTCGCGAGCTGGAATCGGTTCCCGCCGGGAAATTGAAGGCTGGATGGAAGCGGGCCGGCTAACCGTTAATGAGCAACCCGTTTTGCCTGGTGGTAAAGCTACGGTAAAAGACAAATTTGAACTTGATGGTAAGCAACTGGATGTTTCCGGCGCTGCCGAGGTTGTTCGCCGGGTATTGATTTACAACAAACCTGAGGGCGAAGTAACAACCCGAAAGGACCCGGAAGGCAGGCCCACTGTTTTTGACCGCTTGCCACGCCTGAAGGATCATCGCTGGATCTCTATTGGCCGGCTCGATATCAATACGACCGGCCTGGTGATGTTTACCACAGACGGTGAGTTAGCTAATCGCCTGATGCATCCGTCCAGTCAGATTGACCGTGAGTATGCGGTGCGAATTTTTGGTGAAGTAGACGACGCCATGATTACGCGACTGTTGCAGGGTGTTGAGCTTGAGGATGGTCCCGCAAAATTTACCGATATTGTTCCCGCTGGTGGCAGCGGAATAAACCGTTGGTTCCACGTTGCGCTGATTGGCGGACGTAATCGGGAAGTACGCAGACTATGGGAATCACAGGGCGTGCGGGTCAGTCGGCTTAAGCGTGTACGGTATGGAGTGATTTTCCTGCCCAGCCGTTTAACGGTTGGCAAGTGGGAGGAGCTGGGGCAGAAAGACGTCGACACACTGAGCGAGTCGGTAGGGCTGGGTAAAATCGAAATACCCCAGAAAACCCCTGATGAAAAAGCCGACCAGGAGCGTCGACGCGGGAAAAATCCCGGGCGGGTTGTCAAAAAGACCGGTTCTCGGCGCTGGCAGGTTAGTGATACTGACCCCACAAAGACCTCGGGGAAAAATAAAGGCCCAGGTGGCAAGCCACCGCGTAGTTAACACTATTGCTGCTGGCTGATTGCCGCGAATACCCGGGTACAATTCCGCCCCTGCTGTTTGGCACGGTACATAGCTTCATCTGATCGGGCCAGCCATTGCTCAGCAGTCTCGCCCTTAATATGCACGGCAACACCACAACTTGCTGTGACCGACAGTGCTGAGCCGCCACAGTCTATCTGAATGGCAGCGATAGCTTCACGAATTCTGTCGGCAACAAAACTGGCTTCCGGTATTCCTGTGTGGGGCAGCAGTACAGCGAATTCCTCGCCGCCAAAACGATACACGCTGTCAGAAACCCGAAGGGAACGTTCAATAGCTTCGGCAGTCATTTGCAAAAGGTGGTCACCTACAACGTGACCATGGTTATCGTTGATGGTTTTAAAGTGGTCCAGGTCGCATAAAATGAGCGAGTAGGGTTCATTATGACGGTCCGCCAACTGGCTGGAGCGCACCAGTGCCTCTTGCATAGCCCGCTTGTTCGGAATGTCAGTGAGAGAATCCGTTAGCGCTGCCTGCTCAATAGCGGCGTGCTGACACGCATTGCGCAGCGAGCAGATAGCAACACTGATAATCGCCTCAACCGCCTGAAGCTCTTCTTCCACAAACTTCTGGCGCCGATGCAGTATCAGATTTCCACAATTGATGCCTTCCAGCGTTAGCCGGTACTCACAACGATGCGGCCCGCCGATCCCAGTCGAAAAGACAAAATCCTGACGGGCAATCCGGTGGCGGTAATTCAGTGCATCGAAGGATACGGTTTCGCCAAGCTCTTCCGCCAGTATGCCCAATTGGGTTTCCAGAGAAAGGGTTGCTGCCAGGCGTCGGGTTAGCCTGGTAAGCGGGTTGGTCTCACCCGTCCACTCCTGATAAGCGTGCTTAAGAGCTGCGAGTTTCTGGGGCTGTGAAACAGGTCGTTGTATAGATGGTATATTTTTCACTTCAGATGGCTCTCAGCTGCTGGTAACGGGTTGCATTTGGCGAAGTTAAAGCATTTTTTGTGCCGAGAACAGGAAGGCATTAATAAACAATAAGATATGAGAGTGTCTTCTGTAGGTGTTTCAACATGCTCCTGTTGCCATAAGCTGCATGTCAAAAAACCGGCAAGGCAGTGCTTGCGAAAATTGATAAGTAACCAAAATATTCGTTGCAGGGATTGGGAAGGCGGCCGGCTATGTTAAACTCGTGCG
>DATJDA010000220.1:0-1956 GCA_035497695.1 Marinobacter sp.
CCCGAGCCTCGTAGAGGGTAACGGGCGCGAAGGGCATAAACTCTGTACGGCCCAGACGCTTGTTCAGCCACTGGTTCACTTCTGGCTCCCGGGCATGGTAAAGAATTGAGCGATTGCCCAGTGATCTGGGGCCATACTCCATGCGCCCGTCGAACCGTGCAACCACATTACCCGCGTGGATCAGGGAAGCCACTTCGGCGGCAAGGTGTTCAGGCCGGGTGTATTTCAGGTTTTCCGCCTGCAGTGCTTTTTCAATTTCAGCGTCTGAGTAATCCGGCCCGTGGTAGGCAGTCGCGATGGAGGGTTTTACGCCACCCGGCCAGCTATGGTAAAGCGCCGCGCCTGTGCCACAGCCACCGTCGCCCATATTCGGGTAAACAAAAATCTCGTTAACGCCGTCAATTTCAAAGATGCGCTGGTTCAGTTTTACGTTGGCGGTTACGCCACCTGAAAGCACAATGGTATCGATACCGGTTTTCTCTACCCAGTAACGGATATAATTTGTCGCTACTTTTTCCAGCACGTATTGGTAAGCGGCTGCTACGTCAATTTTCGGGAACTTCGAGGCCAGGTAACGGGAGAAATACACGTTGTTGGCTTCGTAAATCCGGAAGTCTCCCTCTGTTTGTTCAATTCGGGACAGCAGAATCTCACCCAAAATTTTGGGATCGCCGTAAGAGGCCAGGCCCACAATTTTGCCTTCGTGCCGGCTGGGTTTGAACCCAAGGCTGGAAGTAACGTGCTCATAAAGCGTACCGAGAGAGTTCGGGAATGGCAGGCTGTGTAAACGATGGATTTTGCCATCGCGGCCTTCACTTACAGAACCGGCAAGCCCGGAGCCGTAACCGTCCAGCGTGACACACAGCGCCCGCTCGTAACCACTGCACAGGAAGCTGTTAGCCGCATGGGACAGGTGGTGTTCCATGCGTTTAACGGGGCCGGTCCAGCCCATGTCATTCAACCCCTGAACCAGTTCCCGCTCCCACTGCTGGAATGATTCTGTTGCACTTTCGCCCCAGTGTCTGGACGATTTCAGGGCTGCATTGTTAGATGCTATTTTCTGAACGCCTGCCATGTTGTAGTAAGAGTTATGGAGAAACCCTTTTTCCATGATGGCGTTGGGGTGTTCAAGGCCATGAATGGGCTGGTTACGATCGGGCACATGGCTTAGTGCTTCTTTAATCTGTTTGCTCAGATCTTTGGGCTGGAAAGCTTTGATAAACGCCTTCTCATCTTCCAGATTTTTTGTGAACAGTTTCTGCTCGTTCTCCCAGGTGAGGAACGGGTAGCACACCAGATCAAAATCACTCATAGCCAGACCGGTGTATGAAAGCGCCTTTTCCAAAGCAAGGCGTGGAAAGCCTGACTGCTGCTTGTTTCTGGTAAAACGTTCTTCGCCGGCTGCAAACAAGATGTTGCCATCTTCAACTATTGCGACCGTTGAATCCTTGTCTAGCGGGGATATCCCGAGCACCTTCATGCCATACTCTCCATAAGCTTGCGAATGCGAACGGGTGATGATGCCTGTCCGCCCAGTTCATTGAAAAAGAAGTCGAAAAATTGTCTGAAACTGTCGAGAAACGCCTTTAACTGCGCTTCATTCTGAACATAACTGGTATTTCCCGGAACCACGCTGGGGCTGTGAAAACTCCAGGTAAATGTTCGAACACCCTGCTTGTAGAGTGCTTTTACGAGTTTGATGTGTTCTGCCGGCGTAAAGCCTTCAGGGGAAAGCATGAGCCGGTCTACTGCACCAATTCGCGACAAAATACCCGCTGCCTTTAACTTGCGAAGGCGCTGGGCAATCTCGAACAGGGGAATCGCTACCGGTTGTGCCCAGCCGATGAAACCTCCGGTGCAGGGAATTTCCAGAATGGGTTTGCCTGAACCACCGAACCAGAAAGGGTGCGCATTGAATTTGCGGTAGTCCGGGCCACCGTCTGCCCGGGAATCCAG
>DATJDA010000221.1:0-7049 GCA_035497695.1 Marinobacter sp.
TGTTTTTGCAGCCGGAGATGCGACCACGGTTCCGTATAAACAGATCGTGATTTCTATGGGTGAAGGCTCAAAAGCTGCTCTGAGTGCTTTTGACTTCCTGATTCGTAACGACGAACAGGCTGCCTGATTAGTCAGGAGATAGTCCTGGACTTGAGAGAAGAGGCGCGGTGTTAAGGCCGTGTCTCTTTTTTTAATCTGTAGTTTATCACGACATTTTCCTGGAATAGTTCTGGCAACACGGATCTTTGGTTGCAATACTAACTATATATGCATCAAAAACGGGTAGCCTGGATGTTCCGATTTTTGAAAGACGCTTGGTACTTTCGGCGTAAACGTCATAGCTCCAGACTATCTTTTCAGAAGATAGCTTTCGCGGGCCTGATCTGCGTATGGCTGATTGGCTCTGCTCATGCTGAATCGCGCCCGAATGCGGTATTCCTGTCTCCGGACAGCTCTCTGTACTGGTCTTTGACTGCGGACTTTATGCGGGCAGTTGCTTCTGATCTGAACATCAATCTAGAAGTTCAGGTGGATAGCGAGCGTAACCGCTTCAGTTATATCCGTATGGTCGACAGCATTCTCAACCGCCCGGATAAGCCGGATTATCTGATTTTTATGTGCCGGGAGCATGTCACCGCAGCTATGCTGAGATTGGCTAACGATGCGGGAGTCAAAGTTTTTACCTTTAATACAAATGTGCCGGTAGCGGCTCAGGAGGTTCTGGGAGCGCCCCGACAAGTACTGGATAACTGGATTGGCCATGTGTCACCCGATAACGTGGCTGCCGGCCGCACACTGGCCCGTGTACTTGCGCAGGAAGTGCGAGAGCGGAAACTGCCCGAATTTGGGCGGACACTGCCAATAATTGCACTTTCAGGTTCACTGGACTCGTCAGCAGCTAAAGATCGTAATCTTGGCTTGCAAGAAGTGGTTCATGAAGACGGCATGCAGTTGTTGCAGCTGGTTTATGCAGACTGGGACGAACAGCAGGCACAGACCAAAGCCGGAACATTGCTGAAGCGGTATCCGCGCACGGCCGCCATCTGGAGTGCCAGTGACGGCATAGCATTAGGTGCTATTGCGGCCGCAAAGAAGGTAGGCCGGCGGCCCGGAGAAGACTTGTTCATCGGCGGCATGGATTGGGAGCCTCGGGCACTGGATGCAGTCCGGCGGGGGGAACTGGTGGCCAGCCTGGGCAGACACTTTATGGGGGGCGGACTGCTGCTGATCCTGTTAAGTGATTATCACCGAGGCTACGACTTCGCAGAGGGGCTCCCCACACCTGAACTGCATTACCAGCTCGAGGTGGTGACTCGGAAGAACGTGGGTGCGATTGAGCGAGTGCTGAATCCGGAAAACTGGCAGAAGGTCGATTTCGCCCGCTTCAGCCGCGCATCGAATCCTGAGCTTCGTGATCAGCCGCTAGAGGGCAATCAGCTGATGAGTGCGTTCGTTGCGGCCCTTAAGGCGGAATAAGGCAACGGGTTTTCTTGATTCACCTGATGTCCTCCACCAGGCTACCATTGATATTTTGTGGGTTATTACCCTCAAAAAGATGGCTGTAAGCAGCTCGCACACCGGCAATAATGAATTCATGAGGCACGTCATCAAACGTACCGTGATCATTTACATATTCCATGTGTGCCAGGCCAGACTCCGTGTACTCCTGAAAGATGGAATCGTGAAGGCCATCAAACTCCAGAGGTTCGACTCTCATCAACTCGCATAGCTGTTTATTGAACGCCGGCGTTGCCTTTACCCAGCGGTCATTCAGGTATAGCTCGATAAAGCCGTGCATGCAGAAAATGTCAGAGCGAAGCCACTCAATCAGTTTCGGGCTTGACAGGTGATTGCGTACATCGGCCAGACCAAGACGACTAGGGACACCGATAGCCCGGGCGGCTGCACCCAACAATACGGCTTTGGGAACGCAGTAACTTTCACCCGTATTTAATGCATAACTGGCGCTGAAGGTTTCCGGCTCAATCTTGAATACGTACGGGTTGTAACTCACGCCGTCCCGAACCGCCAGATAGAGAGCCTTCACCTGTTCTACAAGGTCGTCACTTACACCCTTTAGCTGAGCGGCTATCCAGGCTTTCACTTCCGGCCGGTCATAGTCAAAAAAGGCGGTAGACTTGAGGTAACGTTCCATACGGGCTTATCCGGTTTGTCAGCAAGACTTAGATCGTCGCTAATTAGCAAGCTATAGGCAATGGCAGAATTACACAAAGCCATTGTCCGGTTCGACCATTCGTCGCTTTCAAATCCCTGCACAGTGATTCAATCAGCTTATCAATATAACCTGGTGATATGACCTTGGTTCAGTGCCTGACATAGCTCAGCCAGCGCTATTGTGGCAGGCTGGTACCCTATTTCGCGAGAGGAGATTACCAGCATGAATCTTCAGGCATTTCTTGGTATTGAGCGTCCGGTTATCCAGGCTCCCATGGCGGGTGTACAGGGCAGTGAGCTGACGATAGCAGTGTCTAATGCCGGTGGTCTCGGGTCTTTGCCCTGTGCACTGCTGGGGCGAGAGGCATTGCGTGGCGAGTTAGAGACGCTGAAGGCAGGTACAAACAGGCCGTTCAACGTTAACTTCTTTGCCCACACGCCACCCAAACCGGATGCGGCTCGGGAAAAGGCCTGGCGTAATGCGCTGGCACCCTATTATCGTGAGTTTGGCATCGATCCTGAGTCAATTTCTGCCGGCGGTGGCCGGACACCGTTTAGTGATGAATCGGCTGCTCTGGTGGAGGAGTTCAGGCCAGCCGTGGTGAGTTTTCATTTCGGCCTTCCGGAGCCCGGACTGGTTGCCCGGGTAAAAGCCATCGGTGCGAAAGTAATTTCAACGGCCACTACGGTAGAAGAAGCCATCTGGCTTGAAGAGCACGGTGCCGATGCCATTATTGCCCAAGGCATAGAGGCGGGCGGCCATCGTGGAATTTTTCTGACTACCGATCTTACAACTCAAACCGGCACACTTGCGCTGGTACCGCAGATTGTAAACGCGGTGAAGTGCCCGGTTATCGCCGCTGGTGGTATTGCCGATGCCCATGGCATTCGTGCGGTAATGCATCTTGGTGCTGCCGGCGCACAACTTGGCACCGCATTTCTGTTGTGCCCGGAAGCCACAACCAGAACCATTCACCGGCAAGCACTGAAAAGCCCGCAGGCCCGACATACAGCCATTACCAACCTGTTCTCGGGCGGCCCGGCGCGGGGAATTGTCAATCGGATAATTCGTGAACTGGGGCCAGTCTCAGCTTTGACGCCGGAATTCCCGCTGGCTGGAACGGCGCTGGCGCCATTAAGAGCAAGTGCCGAAGCACAAGGGTCGGGAGACTTCTCATCCCTTTGGTCTGGCCAGAATGCCTCAGGGTGCCGGGAGGTGCCTGCAGCAGAGCAGGTGCGGCTTCTGACAGACGGGCTATAGGCCTCAGTTCCGAAAAGACGAGGGGAAACTGGCCCAAACAACGCCACATTGCATTCTGGCAGGCCAATTTCTCTATACAGCGTCGTGCGCTATCTTGATTTCAGGTTCTTTGTGAAAACAAAAACGATGGAATCATGAGGCTCATTATGAACAACCAGCATTTTGACGTACTGATTATTGGTGCGGGTGTCTCCGGAATTGGTATGGCCTGCCATCTCAAGCGGGATTGTCCGGGCAAGTCCTTTGCTATTCTGGAGCGACGTCAGTCACTGGGTGGTACCTGGGATCTGTTTCGTTACCCGGGAGTACGATCTGATTCTGATATGTTCACTTTCGGCTACAGCTTCCGACCCTGGACAGGTGGCCAGGTATTGGCCGATGGCGCATCAATCAAGAATTATGTTTGTGAAACAGCCGCTGAGCATGACGTGGAGCGCCATATCCGCTATGGCCTGGCGGTGAAAACAGCAGATTGGTCCAGTGCTGATAAATGCTGGAAACTGATTGCCGAAAATGAAGCCACAGGGGTATCCGAGACCTATACGGCCAACTTTTTGATTGGTTGCACGGGCTACTACAATTACGACAAAGGATATGTACCGGACTTTCCCGGAGAGAAAGACTTCAAAGGACAGATTGCACATCCGCAGCACTGGCCGGAAGATCTTGATTATACGGGGAAAAAAGTGGTGGTGATTGGTAGTGGAGCAACTGCGATTACCCTAGTACCTACCATGGCGGAAAAGGCCGCACACGTTACCATGCTGCAGCGCTCGCCAACCTACCTGATGCCGCTGCCCTCAACAGATACAGTCACCCTTGCCCTGCAGAAAGTTCTGCCGGCAAAGGTGGCCTATAAGCTGACCCGGGCGCGGAATATAACGATTTCCCGGCTGTTGTATCAGCGCTCCCGAAAGAACCCCAAAATGATGCGCCGGCTGTTTTTAAGTGTTATCAGGCACCGGCTGGACGGTAAGGCAGGCATGCGCCATTTCACCCCGGATTACAATCCCTGGGATCAGCGCCTGTGCGTGGTTAAGGACGGCGATCTGTTCGACGCTATTAAAGCCGGAAGTGCCTCTATAGTAACTGATCATATTGAGTGCTTTACCAAGACGGGTATTCGCCTCAAGTCGGGTGAGGAGCTGGCAGCGGATATCATTGTGCCGGCGACTGGCCTGGATATTCAGATGCTGGGCGGAATCAAACCACGTATTGATGGCACTGAAATGGTGCTGAAAAACACAGTGGTATACAAGAATGTTCTCGTAGAGGGTATGCCCAACGCGGGAATGATTTTCGGGTATACCAATATTTCCTGGACCCTGAAGGTCGATATTGCCGCTGAATACCTGTGTCGGTTACTGAACCTGATGGATCGGCGTGGTTATAACCAGGTGGTGGCCAAAGACAATGAAAACAGCCGTGGTGAAGAAACGATTCTTGGCTCTCTTGACGCTGGCTATATCAAGCGTGCCGAAGACCGGTTGCCGCGACAAGGTATTCGCGGCCCGTGGAAGTCATCCCAAAATTACCTGGAAGATGTGAAAATACTACGCTTTGATCCCATTGAAGATGGCTATCTGGAATTTGATGGCAAGCGATCTTCTGCTGGCTACCAGAGCAGCGGCGGGCTTCTCGGGCCGCTGCGCTCTGCCTTGTTTGGTGCACCTTCCATGGACTAAACCCATCGGGGGTGGAGCATTTGGTTGCGCCCCCGATTTCTTCCTTTATTACTTTGTTCCAAGGTAACTGCGCAGAACATCTTCCCACTCGGCTGATTCTGTTACCCGCAAAATGTTTTCTGATACAGGCTCCCTGAGCTTGCTGCCATCTGGCAGAGCCAGGGCGTAGAGTTGCTCCGCGAAAATACCGGGTAAAATGGTCAGCTTTTGTTTGCCCAGTTGCTGGTTGCGGTATTGCATTAACGCCCGATCATAAACGATGGCGTCTGTTTTACCTTCTGCAACAGATTTCATTGCCGAGGTGAGATCGGGATAAAGCTGATACCG
Source organism: Marinobacter sp. (assembly GCA_035497695.1). Classification (GTDB taxonomy): domain Bacteria; phylum Pseudomonadota; class Gammaproteobacteria; order Pseudomonadales; family Oleiphilaceae; genus Marinobacter. The sequence goes on from DATJDA010000221.1 coordinate 5,449, forward strand.
GATTCTATGATCTTCCAGATAGCGTTGGCTGGCGGTTTTACCGATGGTTGCCACGGTCTTCCCGGGCAGATCGTTTATGTCCTGAATACCTGAGCGCAGGTTACTTACGGTTAGTGCCGTGGTTATCGCGGCAGTAAAACTGGCCACCATAATTAATCCGGCGAACATCCATATCAGTGCAATCAGCCGTCCTGCAAACGAAATCGGCGCTTTATCACCATAGCCTACCGTGGTCATGGTAACCGCTGCCCACCAGACACTGGCACCAATACCTTCGCCTGTCGTACCCCCGAACTGTTCCGGATTGCGCCGCCGCTCGGCCAGCCACAACAGCACACCAACACCGAATAACAGAGCAATCAGCGCCAGTACGGCACTGACAAATTGCCAGCTTACAAACGCTTTCAGAATAGCTATCAGGCTTTGCTTGGGAACCGGCGGAACCGCAATTGACAGGCCCGTCTGAAAAAACGGATGGGTGAAATCGAAGCGAACCTCCCGATCCGCAGTCATGGTCAGCGCACCTACGGCAACATCTATCTCCTTTTTCTCAACGGCATCAAGCAGTTCCCTGAATTCCATCGGAACCCATTCGAAGTCAAGGTTCATGCCATCTGCTACCTGCTGCCAGAGATCAATACTGATTCCCTCCCAGTGGCCATCTTCCGCTTGCATCACAAAAGGTGGCACGGTGGCTATGCCTACCTTCAGTGGGGGCTGCTGGGCACTGGCCTCACCGGAAGCCAGAGTAAGCAGCAGAAACATACAAGCGAAGAGCCGGTTAGGCAGGTTGGTGTTCAGCCCCGGGCGCATGAGGGATTTCAGAAATTGTAGAAGCATGAGAATTATTCTCTGGCATATCGTGAATTATGATAAGTAGTACGTAATTACAGGAAAACGTATCCAATAATCAACAGTCTGATTCAGATGGATCCGATGTTTTCCAAAATATTACGCTGTCGCTCCGCACAGTGACACCGGTTGGTATTCTATGGCTCGCTGGTTATAATCAGCCCGGCTCAGGATGAGTCCGCCATATATTTTTAATCTTCAGGGACCGAAGACATGCCCCAGGCAAACGGATTGCAGTTCACCGCTCGTGTAGGCGATTTCCCCCCGGATGTTTTTGCCGTTGTTGGCTTCGAGCTGACCGAAGGCCTTTCCAGCCTTGTTGATGGCCGTTTGCGCCTAGCCAGTACCAACCCTTCGATTGCCGCCGCCGATGTGCTGGAACAACCCGTTGATTTGATTGTCTGGCAAGATGGCGTACCCCTTCGTCGCTTCACCGGCGTAGTGAACGAATTCGTTCGGGGCGATACCGGCCACCATCGAACCCGCTACGAACTGGTAATTCAGCCACCACTGTGGCGCTTGGGGTTAATGCACAACAGCCGCATCTTCCAGACCCAGGCCCCCGACACCATCGTGCGCATCCTGCTGGAAGAGCGCGGCATTGTCGATACCCTGTTTGATCTCAAACGCGCGCCACAAGAACGGGAATATTGTGTACAACACCGGGAAACCGACCTGGCCTTTATTGAACGGTTATCGGCTGAAGAAGGCTGGCACTACCGCTATCAGCACGGCACCGTAGACGGAAG
>DATJDA010000222.1:0-2529 GCA_035497695.1 Marinobacter sp.
CCGGAGGCAGGCTAACCAACTTCAATCTGTCCACTTCAACGAGCTCCCCTGGTGCGCCACCAATAGGAACAATGGACAAAGTGCCATCAGCGCCGATTTCTACGCTTTCGAAAGGCGGCAGTGCAACAGGCCCACCGTTACCGATTACCGGCTCACCACCTGGCAGACGGACCAAACCGTTCACATCAATCTGCAGACTACCGGTGCGAGTGAATACCTCCTCACCCTGGTCATTCTGGATTGCCAGCCAACCATTATCCTCAACGGCCACGTCGAGCTTTCTGCCAGTGTCCATCAACGCACCCGCAGACAGATCTGTGCCTGGCCGTTCAGTCATTGCATAAGCACGAGTTGGGTAATGCTCACCGAATACCGGCATGCTGCGAGCCTGAGCGAAGTCCCGCTTGAAACCGGTGGTGTTTACGTTTGCCAGGTTATTGGCGTGGGCACGCTGGGAAAGCATATTCTGCTTTGCGCCTGACATACCTATATAGAGTGCTTTATCCATGGGAAAACTCCTGCCGGAATTTTGACTGTTTCCAGTATTCCTGCAGGAGTCATGCCATATTTACATTAGCGTTTATTAGCGGAGATTGATAATAGTCTGAGTGACCGCATCGGAGGTCTCAATGGTTTTCGCATTGGCCTGATAGTTTCGTTGGGCAATAATCAGATTAACCAGCTCAGCAGACAAGTCCACGTTGGATTCTTCTACAGAGCTTGCCTTGATAGAGCCAAGCGTTCCTGTGGCCGGCGCTCCGATTATCGGCTGGCCGGAAGCAAACGTTTCAACCCAAGTGGTATCACCTACCGGAGACAATCCGTTCGTGTTGTTGAAAGCGGCAAGAGCTACCCGCCCCAGAGACTGGGACTGGCCGTTTGTGTAGCGGGCAAAGAGCACACCCTGATCAGACACATCCAATCCCGACAAACGGCCTGTGGTATAGCCATTCTGCTGCTGATTGTTAACACCAAAAGCTGCACCGTACTGGGTAGTTCCATTCAGGTTAAGAACAAAGGCCGATGATGTAGGAGGCACCGGAATTGGTGTTATCACCGGGGTACCAACTGGCGGGGGGCCATCCGATCCATTCGGCTGGCCGGTTCTGTCTTTTGGTGTCCAGTCAGTAATAACGATCTCACCGGATGGGTCGCCATTTATCGATTGTAAATTACCGTTCTGATCGAATCGCGCGGTATAAGGCGTAATATTGGTGCCCGCCACCATCTCGCCATCTATTTGCAGATAAACCGACCATTCACTGGCCCCCACACCACTCCCTGGAGAGGGTTGTTTTACATAAAACTGGGTGAGTTCATGGGAGTTACCCAGACTGTCATAAATGGTGGTTGAGGTTGCATGATTATAGGTACGTTGATCCTGTGGGTTGAATTCGTTGGCGATCCGGATAGGAGACGAATTGAAAGCCGTTTCAAAATCACCGTTCGCAGGGTCATCAACAGATGCCACGATACGATCTGCCGTTGCATTGACACTTCCGAGTACGGTTCCTGAAATTTCACCGCCATCGGTCAGGTTGCCATCATTATCGAAAGAAAACTCCAGCGTTTCGCCCTGATTGTGAATCACTCGAAGCACGTTATTACCCGAGCCGGTGCCATCATCAACTATTGAGGCTGAAATTGCAGTTTCACTGGAATTATTAATGGAGTTAACCAGATCCTGAAGCGACGTAATGTTGCTGGTATCCAAAGCCACTGGCGAACCGTTGATGCCCAGGCTGAACACAAAACCGGCGGGACCAGCGTTGGTTATGAAAGTATCATTAAGCTCATTCGGCCCGTTAAATGTAGCTGCAGTGGTTGCTGAAGCGCTCATGCCGGGTGCGGCATTAATGGTTGCCGCCGCCTCGCGTGCGGTGGCAGTGTTGCCGATACTCACGCTGTAGTCCGGCGTGCCGTCACGATAGGATACTGTGAAAGACTCACCCCGGATATCAGCAACTCCGAGAGGCCCGATATCCCGCACCCGGGTTTCGAGCACAGACTGACGGGAGTCCAGGTTCAGGTCTGAGGCAAGAAGTGTCGTGCGCCGGGGCGCAAGGTTGCCGGTTTCGATATGAAGGTCGCCACGAATACCAGACAGGTTACCGTCATTATCGGCGGTGTAGCCCTGCACGCGCATATTCTGATTGTTAATTACAAAGCCTTCTTTATCAATCGAAAACTGACCTGCCCTTGAATACCGGACTTCTCCACCACTATTCAGGATAAAAAAGCCATCGCCACTGATGGCCATATCCAGCCCGCTATCCGTAAAGCTGATATTTCCTTGCCCGAATGACTGTTTTACATCCTGCACCCGCACACCGTCGCCAATGGTGTTCGTGCCCGCGCTCAGGAATCCACTGGCGTAAAGATCGCCAAACTGAACCCTGCTTCCCTTGAAGCCGACGGTACTTGCGTTGGCAATGTTGTTACCGGTGACGTCCAGGTCTACCGATGCAGCCCTCAGGCCACTAAGCCCCGTGTTAAATGCCATAATTCACCCCTTGGTCTGACACCGGT
>DATJDA010000223.1:0-2871 GCA_035497695.1 Marinobacter sp.
CGGCGGGGATGAATAGGGTCATCACCAATTTTTGGACGAATCCGTGATACCCGGACATCAATCGAGCGGTCTTGGCCATCGTATTCAATGCCGCGCAGTGCGGTAAAAATCTCTTCCCGGCTAAGCACTCTGCCAGCGTTGCTGGAGAGCAGCCAAAGCAAATCAAACTCCGCACTGGTCAGGTCGATACTCACGTCATTTAACCAGGCTTCTCGCATTGAGCGATCAACAACCAGGTCATTGAACTGCAGGCGGGTAGCTTCTTCGGCACTCTCTTCACTGTTACTGATTTCAGTGGCTCTGCGGAGCATGGCGCGAATCCTGGCCAGCAAAACCCGGGGTTTAACCGGTTTACTGATATAGTCATCAGCGCCCATTTCAAGGCCGAGCACCTGATCGAGATCATCTGTGCGGGCAGTCAGCATAATAATGGGACGAGAATAAAATGGACGCACACGACGACAGATAGACAAGCCATCCTCGCCGGGCAGCATCAGGTCCAGAACGACCAGATCTGGCTGATCATTCCGGATACGTTCAACAGCCCGGCCACCGTGATTCTCTACGGTAACCTCCAGCCCGTTGCTTTCCAGATACTCACGAGTCAGTTCTGCAAGCCGCTCGTCGTCCTCGACAATGAGAATTCGCCAATTTTCGTTTGTTTGTTCCACGCGGTCCGTCTCTGGTTTTGTTATTCCGGTTTATAAAATCGCTGTTCGCCCGACGATACAGGCAACATGATGTAACAGCAATTATACATGCTATTCAGAAATATACATGGAACAACCTTTATGTTACAGCCAGTCACCAAAGACAAGCTGCCAAATCAGGCTAGTGGAAAGTTGGGAGCATTTCTTCAATTTCACTGTCGGTAGCTTGCCGGCGACCAATGATTTCCAGATCAAAGTAAAGAGTGAACCCTGCCAGAGGGTGGTTTGCATCAACTTTCACCAGGTTGCCATCAATGCCCACGATCTGCACAATCTGTGCATTGTCGCCGGTGTTGGTCTGAAATTTCATACCTACCTGTAAATTGTCTACATCGCTGAACAGTGAGCGAGGCACCTTGCGGACCAACTCGGGTTTATGTTCACCATAGGCCATGGCTGGCGGCACTGTGACTTCAAGACAGTCGCCTGCATTGCGGTCTCTGACGGCTTTTTGAATGCCCTCAATGATGTCCGGGCTACCATACACAAAGTGCAGTGGCTCACTGCCCTCAGAGGTATCAACAAGTTCACCAAGTTTATTTTTCAGCACGTAGTGAACGGTGAAAACGTCCGGTTTTTTTTGCGAATCATCCATCAGCTTTCTCAGTTTCCTGTACTTAATGATTTGTCTGACATTTCCAGGCTGCAAATGAGCAGTCGCTGGTTCAGCTTATCCTGCAGCCCTACCGGATTCTCCAGATTCATTCGTGCCAGCAGCTTCTGATATTTCTCTCCGGTTCCATTACTTCGAATGGCGTGCCACAAAGTGATGAGTTTACCACGACGGGTTGCCGTTGCAGACTTCAGCTGTTTAAGCGCTTTTTCTAAGACAAGCTCTTCATCCGTGAAATCTTCGCCAAACGGGAAATCTGGAAACAGATCGCCACTTCCGGCGCAAGACAAGGCTTTACGAATGCTTTCGGGAGTATTGTTGCACCAGCTTGCTGGCAACACGAATGCCGCGCTCACTTTTCCGGCACTTTGCGCCTGCCTGAGCAGTTTCTTCTGAAAGCGCGAATCAGCAATTCGAATTAAGCGGAGGTAAACCTGTTCATCATTCTGGCTGCGCAGATCTGCAATTCCGTATTCAGTAATGACAATATCCCGCAAATGGCGGGGAATTGTGCAGTGGGCATAATTAAATACAATGTTGGAGACTACCTTGCCGGCAGCCTTTCGGGTGGCGCGCAGCGTGAGTATGGATCTGGCCCCCGGCAGTTCGTGGGCCATAGACACAAAGTTGTACTGGCCACCAACACCACTTATCACCCGGCCATCGTCCAGTCCGTCTGAAACGGCAGCACCGCTGAGCGTGTACATCATTGTTGAGTTCACGAACCGGCCATGAGCCCGCTGGGATTTTTTCAGTTGCTGATTACCAAAAGGATGATCATAAAGGTGATTAATAAAATTAACGCTGGTCATACAGATACGATCGCGCACTTCCGGAGCCATCTCTCTCAGCGCCTGATAAAAAGATTCGGGGCCCACATAGAAACCGCCGTGCATCACGACCCCGCCTTTCAGCCGGTTACCCAGCGCCACACGTTCGATAATTTCCCGGGCTGCCGGGTTGTCCAGATTCCCTTCAACTGACTGCTCACCGATTTTTAATCGTCCGCCCCTGAACTCAACCGAATCGTTCAGAATTCCCAGACCAACCAGCCAACTGACATCCCGTGCCCGCAATGGTGAGCGGATCATTTGTGCCTGCAACAAGACATCCAGCGTGGCCATCGAGACATGCTCATCAATGGCTCCGCTATTAATCAGATTCTGCAAACCGGCATGGCCATACACTTCACGGCGCAGAATGCCCTCCTGCATCAACTGCAGAAAACCATCCACCATCATCTCACTGCATCCATACAAGCCTTTTTCAAATGGCCCGGCACCACCTTCCGCATTAACAATCGGGAAATGTTCAGCGACACGAAGGTGATCAAAAACCTTACGCCAGGCGTTATTTTGCCGATGCCGGAGGATGGTGCTGTAAATCAGTGCGGTGCCCAGGTTACCGATGCCCACCTGTAGCGTGCCACCATCTTTCAGTAATGAGCTGGCGTAGAACCCGATCAGATGCTCCTCGGGGCCAATGGCCATCTGAGGTGCCGAGAACAGCGGATAATCTGAAGCTTTGTGGTCATAAACCACATCAAAG
>DATJDA010000224.1:0-25978 GCA_035497695.1 Marinobacter sp.
ACCGTGATGTCTGCGCAGCTTGTGCTGGCTGGCTAATTGATTAAGATCGCGTCGGATGGTCTGTGGTGTTACCTTGAACTGGTCTACCAATTGCTCCGTTGTAACGAACCCGTTCTGCTGGATCAATTCTATGATCAAATCCTGCCGACGACGCTGTACCATTCAATCACTCCTGCGCTGTAGCTTTCTGATACGAAATTTCTAGCGTTTGGAAACACGGACAGAGTTTAGAACTTTTGGTCGGTTTGTGCAGCTTTTTTAGGGGGTTGTCTCCCTGTATGCATGCGCGTTCAAATGAAACTGCTTGGCATTCATGCTCAAAAAAGTAAAAATGCGAACAAATAAGAACATGGAGTCGGTCACAAAATGAGCCAGTATATTCTTTCCATTGATCAGGGGACTACAAGTTCCCGGGCAATACTTTTTGATTTACAGGGCAGAATACACGCTACCCGACAGCAGGAGTTTTCCCAGCATTTTCCGGCTAGTGGCTGGGTTGAACACGATCCGGAGGATATCTGGAACTCGGTGCAACAAACCGTTGAGGCGGTAATGACTGAAGAGTGCGGGGGCTCGGATGACGTGATCGCGGTTGGAATTACCAATCAGCGAGAGACAACTGTTCTTTGGGACCGGAAAACCGGCAAGCCTGTCTATAACGCGATTGTCTGGCAGGACCGGCGTACTGCATCCTACTGCGAATCAGTTAAAAGTGATGGGCAGGAGTCTTGGGTTAGCAGCAAAACCGGATTGCTGATTGACCCCTATTTTTCGGCCACGAAAATTCGCTGGATACTGGATAATGTTTCTGGAGTGCGTGAGCGGGCGGAGCGAGGTGAACTGGCATTCGGAACAATTGACACGTTTTTGCTCTGGCGTCTTACCGGTGGAAAGAGACACCGCACCGACGCTACCAATGCCAGCCGTACACTCTTGTTCAATATACACACCCAGACCTGGGATCCAGAGCTTCTTGAGTTGTTTGATATTCCCGAATCTCTACTGCCGGAGGTTATGGATTCTTCTGATGATTTTGGGCAGATAACGGAGTGTAAGGCGCTTGATGGTGTCTCGGTTTTAGGTATGGCTGGTGACCAGCAGGCAGCTCTCTTCGGGCAAACCTGCTTCAAGGCGGGCATGGCCAAGAGCACTTACGGAACCGGTTGCTTTCTCATGCTGAATACGGGAGAAAATGCGTTAGAGTCGAAACACCGATTGCTGACCACGGTAGCTTACCGCATTAACGGTAAACCAACTTATGCGCTGGAAGGCAGCATCTTCATTGCGGGTGCAGCTATTCAATGGCTGCGGGACGGACTCCGGTTGATTCAAAATGCCTGTGACACCGAGCCGCTTGCAGAGGGCACGCCGGTAGACCATGGGGTTTATCTTGTTCCGGCGTTTACCGGGCTTGGCGCACCCTATTGGGATCCTAACGCCCGTGGGGCAATTTTTGGATTGACCCGGGACACCGGAATCAAAGAAATTGTGACAGCCGGCCTGCAGTCTGTGTGCTACCAAACAAAAGATTTGCAAAAGGCTATGGAGAAAGATGGGATCCGCCCGGTAACCCTTCGTGTTGATGGTGGAATGGTTGCCAATAACTGGGTTTTACAATTTCTTGCGGACATTCTTGGTGCCCGGGTTGACCGCCCTTTGATGGTAGAAACAACCGCGCTGGGGGTGGCCTATCTGGCGGGTCTGAAGGCCGGCGTTTACAGTTCACTGGATGAATTGGCTGATTTGTGGCGCTGCGATCGTAGTTTTGAGCCAGTTATGAGTAAGGAGGATCGCGATAATCTGTACGACGGATGGCTGAAAGCCGTGAAGAAGCTTTAACGGACGCCCAGCTCCCGGAGTCGCTTGTAGAGGGTGTTTCTGCTGATTCCCAATTCTTTTGCGGTTCTTGAGATATTGCCCATGCACTGGTGGTAGGCGCGCAGGGTCATGGCAAATGGCTCGGGCATCCCGGGGTCTGTTGCTTCGGTTTTTGCGTCATCGGCGCTGGTTTGTAATTGCTGCCCGAGCTCTGCCAGAAAATCTTCTGGCAAATGCCATAGCTGAACTTCTTCACCATCAGCAATGGCAATCGCTACTCGTAATACGTTGGTCAGTTGCCGGATATTGCCTGGCCAGGGGTGGCTCTCAAGTGCCGCAACCACGCTCGGCGAAAGTTCTGCTGGTTGCTCGTTATCCCGGTGTTCCCTATAGATACTCTGAATCAGCTTATGCTTGTCGGTACGCACTCTCAACGGTGGAAGTTCTATAGCCAGCCCGTTGATCCGGTAATATAAGTCCGCGCGAAAGCGGCCAGTATCAATGTATGAGGCCAGTGACCGGTTGGTGGCTGTTACCAGCAGTATATCAACAGGTATTCGTTCAGTAGACCCTACCGGTGTTACTTCCCGCTCCTGGAGTACCCTCAGCAACCGTGACTGTGCGGCCAGTGGCATTTCGCCGATTTCATCCAGAAATAGAATACCTCTGTCAGCTTTGCGAATAAGACCAAGCGAGCCCTGTGCTTTGGCTCCTGTAAATGCCCCTGGTTCGTAGCCGAACAACTCGGATTCAACGAGTTCTGGTGGGATGGCCGCGCAGTTTACTGACACCAGAGACTGCTCTCTTCGGTCGCTGTTGCTATGGAGTGCCCTCATCAAAACTTCCTTGCCGACACCCGTTTCGCCAGTGATGAGTACGGGCACACCCTTGCGCAAAACTTTCAGTGCCTGATCAGCACACCGCCGAACAGTCAGGTCGCCATATTCAAGCTGGAAAAGTTCATTTTCCGCTGGTAGTGGTGTTGAGTTGAGCTGCCTTGTGCCGGGCTGTTTTATGCCTTCAGAAAGGCTCAGTGGCCGCTTCAGTCTTGCACTTAGCCTGACCTTACCGCGGGTCATCAGCTCCATAGGAGCATGTTCGGGATACTCAAGTATGTGGGTGCAGCGATTGGTAAACAGCTCGTTAAGCATTTTGCCGGCAGTGTTAACGCCCAAAAGCTGACCTGCTCGTTGATTGCTGGCTTTGATAAATCCGGAGTCGTCACAAATAAGGATGCCAGACCAGGGGCTGTCAAAATTATCCGCTGTGGTGTTAAGCGTAATCTGAAAATGACTGAACTCAAACTGCCGAATGATAAGGCGGTTCTCTACTGACTGTGAGAGCAGGCGAACCATCCCCAGAGTGTGAGCTTGCGGTAGATAGGCATCACTAAAAACACTCAACACACCGACCAGTCTGTTCTGTGCATCATGTATTGGGGCTGCGGAGCCGATCAGGCTTCGGTTTATTTTCAGGAAGTGTTCGTTACGCTGGATCTGAATCGGGGCGTCTGTCGCAATTGCAGTACCTATGGCGTTGGTGCCGCACACCCGTTCTTGCCAGTTTGCTCCGGGTTGAAACCAGGGCTTAAGGTGCTGTTCGGTTATTCGTTCATCGCCCCAGCTTTGAAGTACATTGGCATGATCGTCGGTTAACAGGATCAGACACCGGCTGTTGGAAAGCACGTTCTTGTAATAGGGGACAACCACTGCTTCTACAGTAGAACGCAGTTCGCTATAAGCCTGCCTGTTGCTTTTGAGCTCTGGTATGTTTGTTTCAATCAGCTCGGGTTCGTGCTCATGGGCAAGTCCCCAGGCGATGCAGCGACTCCAGGATTCCGCAATCACCCTACGATAATCCGAGTACTCTCTTTTCCTCATTGGCTTTTCCTGTGAGTTCGTTTCTTGTAGTCAGGTGCCGCAGTTCAGATTTGAAATCCCTTTTCGAGCAATCAGGTTGTTCAATCATCTGTGCAAATGCTGTTCACGTCAATGTTCAAGTTATACAGAGTATTGTTAATCGAACATTTGTGGTTTTCGAATAAGAAAGGTCGAATTATATTAAATTCGTCTTAAAACAGTAGCCTAGGTACTTTCGCCTATACTTTTGCGCAAGATGGTACGGGCTTTGCGTTCATAATAATTCGAAATCGAATGTCCGGGCTGCTTCGTGAAGTATTCCGTGAAGAACCCCCACAAGAATAAGAAGGAAAGTTTATGTCCTTAACACTGGAGAATCTCTCCCGTGAGGTCGATGGCGTTACCTATATAGATAATGCCAGTCTCACCTTTGAGGCCGGGTCATTTAATGTTCTGCTGGGGAGGACCCTGGCCGGGAAGACGTCTTTGATGCGATTGATGGCCGGGCTGGACAAGCCTACGAGTGGCCGGCTTTTGTACAAAGGGAAGGATGTAACCGGGCAGAGCGTGCAACGCCGCAATATTTCAATGATTTATCAGCAGTTTATTAACTATCCAAATCTTACGGTTTACGAAAATATTGCTTCGCCCCTGCGCCTGGCCAAGGTTGCCAGTGGTGAAATTGACCGGCGAGTGAAAGAAACTGCTTCAATGCTTCAGATTGAGCCACTGCTAAAACGCTACCCGCTGGAGCTTTCCGGGGGGCAGCAGCAGAGGACTGCAATGGCACGAGCGCTTGTGAAAGATTCCACGCTTATATTGTTTGATGAGCCACTGGTTAACCTTGATTACAAGTTGCGGGAAGAACTTCGTGCTGAACTCCGGCACTTGTTTCGCGAACGGCAATGCATCGCCGTTTATGCAACAACGGAAGCAAATGAGGCGCTTGCTCTCGGTGGCACAACCACTCTCCTGCATGAGGGGAGCATAATACAGAACGGCCCGGTGATGGATGTATACCGTGCACCCGTAAACACCCTGGCGGCCCAATTGTTCAGTGAACCTCCGATGAATATGATCCGGGGCCGGGTGACGGATACCGAGGTTACCTTTGATGAGTATTCACACCATGCACTTTCCGGGGAACTTTCAGTCTTAACTCCGGGCGAATACTGGTTTGGGATCCGGCCCAGCCATATAGGCCTGGTTCCTGCCAGTGATGAAGATCTGGAAATGACGATGGAGATTGAGCTGACAGAGATCAGCGGTTCGGAAACTTTCATGCATGTGAAAAACCGACATTTTGAAATGGTGCTTCAATTGATGGGAGTGCATTCCTATCACATAGGTGTCTCTCTCAAGGTTTACCTGCCGATTAACAAACTATTTGTGTTTGATCATAACGAGCAGTTGGTGCATACACCGGCTGTTACTTCGCGGGGAGCTGCCTGATGGCCGAAATTCAATTGAAGTCTCTTGCCCACAGCTACAGTGCAACACCAGACGGCCCTGAGGACTACGCCATTCACCAGCTCGATCACATCTGGGAAAAGGGTGGTGCTTACGCGCTGCTTGGTCCGTCTGGCTGTGGCAAGAGCACCATGCTTAATATTATTTCCGGTTTGCTGCAACCATCGGAAGGAGATGTTCTGTTCGATGGCAAGCGAGTGAATGAGCTTTCACCCAGAGACCGCAACATTGCTCAGGTGTTCCAGTTTCCGGTTATCTACGATTCCATGACCGTGTACGACAACCTGGCGTTCCCGCTCAGAAACAACAAGGTGCCAGCTTCGAAAATCAAGGCCCGGGTTCAGGAGATTGCCGGGATTCTGGAGATTGAAGACAAGCTGCACAAGAAGGCAAAGAATCTTACTGCGGATGAAAAACAGAAAGTGTCTATGGGACGGGGACTGGTTCGTGAAGATGTTACTGCCATTCTGTTTGACGAACCACTCACTGTGATCGATCCGCAACTTAAGTGGAAGCTGCGCCGAAAACTAAAGCAGATTCATGAGCAGTTCGATATCACTATGGTGTATGTCACCCATGATCAGCTGGAGGCATCAACGTTTGCCGATAAAATCGCGGTGATGTATGACGGCAAGATTGTACAGTTTGGCACCCCTACCGAACTGTTTGAACGTCCTAATCACACCTTCGTTGGTTTCTTTATCGGCAGTCCGGGAATGAACCTTATAGAGGCGGAACGCTGCCAGGGCGGCGTGTGCTTTGACGATATCGTTGTACCTCTTGAAAACTGGCAGGTTGATGCTTTGCAAACGTTGCCGGGTACCAACATCAAGTTGGGGATTCGCCCGGAATTCATTGAAATCTCAGACACCCAGGCAGACGACACATTCGAGGCCCGGATGCTGGACCTGGAAGATCTTGGCACTTACAAAATTGCCACTGTGCAGTTCGGACAGCAAACGCTGAAAGTTCGTCAGAGTGAAGATTTTTACGCAGATACCGGCGCAAACGTCTACCTCTCGTTTCCCTCCCAGTGGCTCATGCTTTATGTGAATGAGTACCTGATTACGGAGCAACAGTGATGGTCAAAATACCTAACAATAAAGCCTGGTGGCTGGTCTTGCCCGTTTTTATTCTGGTGGCATTTTCAGCGCTGATACCGTTAATGACGGTGGTTAACTACTCTGTTCAGGATATTTTTGGGCCAGGGCAGGCTTACTATGTCGGAACCGAATGGTTTAAAGAAGTTATGACCGATGAACGGCTGCAGGATTCACTTATACGTCAGTTCGTGTTTTCAGGCTCCGTTCTGCTTATTCAGATTCCTCTTGGTATAGGCGTTGCCCTGATGATGCCGAAATCGGGCATTAAGGCATCACTGGTGCTCATTCTGCTGGCAACGCCCTTGCTGATTCCCTGGAACGTTGTTGGAACAATCTGGCAGATATTCAGCCGGGGTGATATCGGCCTCTTTGGCTGGGTAGTGAATTCTCTCGGGTTTAGCTACAACTATACAGGTAGTACCGGAGATGCCTGGTTCACGGTCTTGTTGATGGATGTCTGGCACTGGACCCCCTTGGTTGCGCTGCTCTGCTATTCAGGATTGCGGGCCATTCCAGAAGCGTTCTATCAGGCCGCAGAGATTGATCGCGCCTCGAAATGGGCTGTGTTTCGTTACATTCAGCTACCCCGTCTGAAAAATGTCCTGATTATTGCCGTATTGCTTCGGTTTATGGACAGCTTCATGATTTATACCGAGCCTTTCGTGCTCACAGGGGGCGGTCCTGGTAGTTCAACTACGTTTTTGAGCCAAACACTCACCACCATGGCCATTGGCCAGTTCGATCTCGGTCGGGCCGCGGCCTTCTCACTGATTTACTTTCTGATCGTGTTGCTGATCTCCTGGCTGTTCTTTACAGCTATCACCAATGCCGACAAAGAAAAATAAGGAGAGTCAGATGAAACAGACACGCTCAAAAGGCATAGGCATCACGATCTACATAATTCTGCTTCTGACGCCTATTTATTGGTTGTTGAACATGTCGTTCAAGACCAACAAGGAGATTCTGGGCCAGCTTACTCTGTGGCCGGATAACTTTACGTTCGCAAATTACGCGGTAATCCTTACGGATCCGAGCTGGTACAACGGATATATCAACTCGATGATTTACGTATCAATGAACGTGGTGATAACCCTGCTTGTGGCGTTACCTGCAGCGTACGCGTTCAGTCGTTATAAATTTGTTGGCGACAAGCACCTGTTCTTCTGGCTGCTCAGTAACCGAATGGCGCCGCCGGCTGTTTTTCTGCTGCCATTTTTCCAGTTGTATTCATCAATCGGGCTTTTTGACACCCACATTGCCGTAGCTCTGGCCCATTGCCTTTTTAACGTGCCCCTGGCGGTCTGGATCTTGGAAGGCTTTATGTCCGGTGTACCCAGAGAATATGATGAAATGGCCTATATTGATGGTTACAGCTTCCCCAGGTTTTTCATCAAAATATTTTTGCCAATGATCCGCTCAGGCATTGGTGTTACAGCGTTTTTCGCTTTTATGTTCTCATGGGTTGAATTGCTTCTGGCGCGAACACTTACCTCTGTAAATGCTCAGCCGATCGGGGCCATTATGACGCGAACCGTTGGTGCGGATGGTGTTGATTGGGGCGTACTTGCCGCTGCTGGTGTACTTACAATTATCCCCGGTATTCTGGTGATCTGGTTTGTTCGTAACCATGTTGCAACCGGTTTTGCGCTTGGCCGCGTATAAGGAGAATTAAAATGCTTACCTGGATGAACTGGACTCCTTCGGTCGCGATATTCTTTGGTGTTATTGCCGCTATCCTGGCCGTGATGACGGTCGGTGAAATTGTCTCACCCTGCATCGAAAGAAAAGGGTTTCTCCCTATATCAACAACGCGGGGTGATCGGCTGTTTATCGGGCTGTTATGTGCGGCCTATATTCATCTGGCTTTTCTGGCCGTTAGTGGCATCAGTTTGTGGATAGCTTTAACGGTATCTGTCATCTGGTTGCTTGTGTTAATGCGCTGGGGTTGAGCTGACATTAACCGTAATTTCTGCCCTGCTCTGGCAGGGATAATAAATACTCGAAAGGGATAGCGGGGAGGGTTGTATAAATTTCGCAAACGAACTATTTTTCAATACATGATCGAAGTCGAGCGTCTTGAGGTTTCGATTGAAAGAATAGCGGCTGTCCAGCGCTATAACCCGGGAAGGGAGCCGTTCGGCTCCGCTCCATTAAAATAAAACGGATGAGGTTGGATATGTTCAAGAACAATAACTATCCGAAAACCCTGCTACTTGGCGCTGCGATCGGCGTTATGGGGCTTGGTTTAAGCCTGCAGGCCAGTGCTGATCAGTATTCAGATGCTGCCGAAAAGTGGGTGAATGAAGCCTTCGAGCGGTCTACCCTGACCAAAGAAGAGCAGATGAAAGAAATGAAGTGGTTCATTGAGGCCGCCAAACAATTCCGTGGCATGAATATTAACGTTGTCTCGGAAACGCTTGCTACCCATGAATATGAATCGAATGTTCTGGCCAAGGCATTCTCGGAAATTACCGGTATTAATCTGACTCACACGCTGATTCAGGAAGGTGATGTCATTGAGAAGTTGCAGACCCAGATGCAGTCTGGCCGTAACATTTATGATGGCTGGATAAACGATTCGGATCTGATCGGTACGCATTTCCGCTATGGCAAGGTTGTCCCGATTGATGAGCTTATTAACGGAGAAGGGAAGGATCTCACACTTCCAACGCTCGATCTGAAAGATTTCATTGGCCTGGACTTTACGACCGGCCCGGACGGCGTGTTGTATCAGCTTCCGGACCAGCAATTTGCAAATCTGTACTGGTTCCGTGCTGACTGGTTTGAGCGGGACGATCTGAAAAAGCAGTTCAAGGAAAAATACGGATATGAACTGGGTGTACCGGTAAACTGGTCAGCCTATGAAGACATTGCCGACTTCTTCACGAATGAAGTGAAAGAGATTGACGGTAAAAAAGTGTATGGCCACATGGATTACGGCAAGAAAGATCCCTCGCTTGGCTGGCGTTTCACCGATGCCTGGTTTTCAATGGCTGGGGGCGGCGACAAGGGCCTCCCAAACGGTCTGCCCGTTGATGAGTGGGGTATTCGTGTAGAGGATTGCCATCCTGTTGGCTCCAGTGTCAGCCGGGGTGGTGCTGTTAATGCTCCGGCTGCAGTCTACGCCACCCAGAAGTATGTTGACTGGATGCGCAAATATGCGCCGCCTGAAGCACAGGGCATGACGTTCTCGGAGTCTGGTCCGGTGCCTGCACAGGGTCATATTGCCCAGCAAATCTTCTGGTACACCGCGTTTACCGCCAGCATGATCAAAGATGGCCTGCCGGTTGTTAACGAAGACGGTTCACCAAAATGGCGCATGGCACCTTCTCCGCACGGTCCTTATTGGGAAGAGGGCATGAAGCTTGGCTATCAGGACGTGGGTTCCTGGACCTTTATGAAATCGACTCCCCAGAAGCGCCGGTTGGCAGCCTGGCTGTATGCTCAGTTTACAGTTTCCAAAACCGTGTCGCTGGAGAAAACCATCGCGGGCTTAACACCAATCCGCGAGTCTGATATCAACTCTGAAGAAATGACCAAAATGGCACCGAAGCTTGGCGGGCTGGTTGAGTTCTATCGCAGCCCTGCCCGGGTTCAATGGAGCCCAACGGGTACGAACGTACCAGACTATCCGAAACTTGCACAGCTATGGTGGCAGTACATTGCTCAGGCTGCCAGTGGTGAGGCAACCCCTCAACAAGCCCTGGATGGCCTTGCTGAAGCCCAGGATAGTGTAATGGCTCGTCTTGAGCGTGCCAACGTTCAGGAGACCTGTGGTCCCAAGCTGAACAAGCCGAGAGATCCAGAGTATTGGTTCGCGCAGCCAGGTGCTCCAAAGCCAAAACTGGCCAATGAGAAGCCCCAGGGCGAGACCATAGCCTATCAGGATCTGCTCAAAACCTGGGAACAGGCCCGCTGAACGCGTATTAATTCCTGACGGATACCGCCTGTCGCAGAAGAGTTTTTTTCTTTTGCGGCAGGCAAGCCGGTTGCTGACAATCCCGCTCTCAGGTAATTTGGAGTTGAATCCTTTGAAGTAAAACCTGTCGGCTCTTTATGCAATTCGGCCTGGCAGTCCGGGCGCCCAGCGGTTAAGGATTGATAACAATGAATAAATTCTCCGTAATACACCGTTTATACGCCGGATTTGGCGCTCTCTGTGTGATTATCATCTGCTGGGGAGTCTTTAATCTTGTAATGATGGCGTCGTTTACCAACATAACCGAGAACCTGACCTCTGATATATTCCCACTAAGTGGTGTGATCAAAGATGTTGAGGCGGCCAGATCAGATACCGGAAGGCTGGCTCTTTCAATAGCCACCATAACGGATCAGGACGCTCTTAAGAAAACTCTCGGTGAGTTGCAGCTATCTATGGTGAAGGTTCGTGAGCAAACGGCGGGCCTGCAGGCGCGATTCAAAGCGGCCGGATTTGTCGAGGGCCAGTCTGTATCAGAGAAGTTTGCTCAGTTAACCGATCAGTTTGACCACACAAACGAGGAAGTTGCGACGCTCCAGCAGAATGTTATTGCCGTTTCAGACAGCGTAGGTAACGGCTTGACTGAATTCCTGGCCAATAATGGCGAAATCAAGCGAATACTGGTGCGGGAAGGCACCGGGCCGGCGGGTAGTAATATTTATATTCGCGAGCTGTTTACGACCGTTATGGAGAATCTTGCGAATATTGAGCTGCTTATCATGCAAATGGTGAGTACCGAAGACCCGGCCAAGCTGGAAGAGATCGTTGGAAACCTCAGATTCAATACCAGAAACTGGGAGCAGGATATCAACGATCTGGTGCATGAAATTCCCCGCCTTGAAAGTCTGCCACCGCTAATTACCGCATTCATGGATTCAGTAAACAACGATGATGGTGTGATCAGCCAGTATTCGGGATACAGAAAAACCATACAACAGCTCGACGGTGCCATACATGAAACAGAGGCAACACTGGGCCTGATGCGCGACAGTCTGGACAGAATGTCAGAACTGGTCAGTACCAGGGCCAATATTATTGTCAATGAGATGGATAATTCCGCCCGGCACTCAGAGCAACTGGTGTATGGAGTGCTGCCCCTTGTGGTGCTTCTTGCCCTGGGCATATCGTTCTGGCTGGGGCGAATGATCAGCCGGCCGTTGCAGGCCACAGCGCGACACCTGGCCAACATGGCCAAAGGTGATTACTCCCGGGTACTTGAGTTTAAGGCCAAAGGGGAGTTCATTAATTTAATAGCCTCGGTTAATCAACTTTCCGAAGCAATGGCTACCGTGATGGGCAGTCTGCAGCAGGCTGGTGGTGATATTGCTGTTATTGCGTCAGGCAATGCCCGGTTTGCCCGGGATTTTAACGAGCGTATACGGGGCCAGTCAGATGAACTTGGAGCAATTGCTGCAGCGATGACAGAGATGGAAGCATCGGCCAAAGAGGTTGCAGGTTCTGTACGTGAAACACACGCACTTGTCGGCGATGTTAACCAACAGATAGAAGATAACCTGGCGGCTGCTGAAAACGGGCTGGCCTGTGTCGCTGGGCTGGAAAAGCAAACGCATCAAACAGCAGAAAAGCTGCGTCACCTTGAGCAGGCATCACTTGATATTGGGCGCATAACGGAAGCTATTGATGGCATCGCCAATCAGACTAACCTGCTCGCACTGAATGCAGCGATTGAATCTGCCAGGGCAGGTGAGGCAGGGCGTGGCTTCGCCGTTGTTGCAGATGAAGTTCGTGGTCTTGCCCAGAAAACAACCCAAAGCACAGATACCATTCGCGGGTTGGTGCAGCATCTGCAAAAAGAAGCTGCGGAGTCCGTGGAGTCTATGGATGGCAGCTTCGCTCAGCTTACGTCCGTCAAGGAACTTATGGCCAGTGTTTCTGGCGGTGCAGAACGAATCCGGGAAGCAATGACACAGATTTACCATGGCGCAGAGCAAACTCGTTGTGGAATGGACGAGCAAGAAGGAGTAAGTCAGACAGTGTCTCATCAGGTCAATGACATCAGCGCTTCTGCAGCGGGAAGTCTTGGTGAGATTGAGGAACTGGTAACAACCTGTGACAGGCTGGAGGATTCGGTCAGAAATATAGAGGCGCTTGTGAGTCGCTTTCGAATATAAAACTGAATGTTATCGTGCAGGATTTCAGTTTTCCGCCACGCGTTCACACCGTGGCAGACTTGGGCCATACTGAAGAAGTCGAATACATTATATTGCCCGGCTGCAACTGACGCTGGCATAAGTTTTGGCCGTAGCGTGAAAAGAACAGGATAATTATGGCTCAGAAACAGAAAGCTGAAAACGAAGTTATTACCTGGCAAGCAGGCCCCTGTTATCTGGGTACGGTACTGGTCGCGCGAACAACCGAAGGCATTTGCGCTGTACTGCTGGGTGATACCGCCGAGGAGCTGGAAACCGATCTGAAAAAGCGATTCCCCAAGGCAGACCTGGTACACACAAATAATTCCGGGGATGTTTGGTTTCTCAGTGTTATGGACTATCTGGCAGATAGCCGGAAGGCCTTGCCCGTCAGCCTCGATATGCATGGAACCGAATTTCAGCTCCGGGTGTGGCAGGCTCTGCGGGACATTCCTTCAGGTGAATTCTCCAGTTATGGTGAAGTGGCCCGTAAAATCGGTATTCCTTCCGGTTCTCGTGCGGTAGCTGGCGCTTGTGCCGCTAACCCTCTGGCCATACTGGTTCCCTGTCACAGGGTGCTCAAAAGTGATGGAGAGTTGTCCGGGTACCGCTGGGGAATCAAACGAAAGCAGGCACTGCTTGATCACGAGCAGTCATTATCAGAACGTTAACGCGTGTCTCGGCAGCGCAGAGAATCTTGCTCACGCAAGCGTAAGTTCCCTAATGACTTGAACCAGTTCTCAAAACCCCGTCAGAAGCCCCCCCCTGCAGCGACAGATTTGAGGCACAGTTATCTTTAAGCGGTCAGCTATTTCGGTATCTTAGCGTAACAACATGTAACCCGATAAATGTCATGGCCAATAAAAACAGGGACTTCGTCTGACATGCTGCTGGTTCTAGCCGGATCTATACTCGCGTTCACCATGGTTCAGGAAGCAACCGTGGTCGAACCCTTTGACAGGGGCACTGTCGTTATCGAGCAGAACGTCGATCCTAGCCCGATGCTTTTGCGATCCGATGTATACATAGAGCCGCTTGTTGAACAAAAATATCGCAACATCGTACGCCAGGCATACGATTACAGTTGTGGTAGTGCCGCGCTGACAACCGTTTTGAATTATTATCTTGGCCGAAACCTGTCCGAACGACAGGTAATGGAAGGGCTTCTCCATTATGGAGAAAGCGAGCGTATTGTTGCGCGTCGTGCGTTCTCCATGCTCGACATGAAGCGTCTGGTAACCGCACTGGGCTATCCCTCAGGGGGCTTCCGCGCCACCATCGACGATCTGAAAGACCTTGATCACCCCGCCATTGTTCCTATTCATCACGCTGGTTTTAAACACTTTGTAGTGCTGCGTACTATCCGGGACGGGCGTGTTTATCTGGCAGATCCTTCGGTCGGTAATATTTCTTTTCCGTTGGCAGAATTTGAAGAAAAGTGGGATGACAACGTTTTGTTTATCATTTTTCCAGGCAGTGATAAGCCACTCGATAATCTGGAACTGAAGGAGGAAGACCTTCGGTTTGTTGACGACCAAACGATGACCCTGCTAGCGCTGAGCAGAATACCTGAGTTTCATGAAGCTACAGAACGACGTATTCAGAATTTGTTGGAACGCCAGAAAAACAATCCGGACGGCAGTGTTGAGAATACTCGAAAACAATTGCACTACCGTCGCAATTAATTATCCGGGGTTCATACCCTGGGACAGGAAAACTACAAATAATATAAGGGAGTCAGGATGAATCGTTGGTTTGTGCGAGGTTTTATCCTTGTTTCCGCGGCGGGTCTGCTTCCGGGCATGGCCCTGGCGCAGGAAGGAAGTGTAGACCAGGCGCGAGAAGCGCTGTCGAAGCAGGAAAGTGATAAAGATTCATCCCGTCAGTTGGAAGAAGTTTTTCAGGCTGCCGAGAAGAACTACTCCCTGCAGAAAAAGGGTACTCACTCTCTGAATTACTCCTTTGACTACACCTATACGGCTGATCAGCGACTGGATATGGCCATTACAGGTGGTTCGGTCAGAAATCTGGACGTAGTTCCTTCTGCCACACATAATTTCACGAATTCGTTTTCCTACGATTACGGGTTGCTTGACAACTTTACCATTGGAACACGCATCCCTCTTGTCGTGAAGTACGACACCGAAGATGAGCTCAATATCTACGATTTTGGCGACATCTCGGTTACCGGTCGCTGGCAGCCTTTCGCTTATGTACCTGGCAAGGTGTCTACGACATTCTTTGGAACACTGACCACTAAAACCGGCGTCAGTCCTTATGAAATCGACATTAAGGAACAGCTGTCTACGGGGAGTGGTTATTATTCGTTAGGTGGTGGTGCCAGTCTTTCCAAAGTGCTGGATCCAGTCGTAATTTTTGGCTCGGTAAGCGCAACGTACAATGTGCCAGTTGACGGCCTTGAACAGGTTCGTGGTGGCAGGCTTCTTGAAAAGGTCGAGCCCGGGTTTGGTTTGTCTGGTTCCGCTGGTTTTGCCTATTCGTTGTCGTACGATATCTCCCTGAGTATCTCGGCCCAGTTCAGTTATAGCGACGAAACAATTCTCACGTTCAGAGGTGGCGATAAGGCC
The DNA here is from genome assembly GCA_035497695.1 of Marinobacter sp. Classification (GTDB taxonomy): domain Bacteria; phylum Pseudomonadota; class Gammaproteobacteria; order Pseudomonadales; family Oleiphilaceae; genus Marinobacter. The sequence goes on from DATJDA010000224.1 coordinate 14,968, forward strand.
ATGGCGCAGGATCAGATGACGGGCTTCCTGAGCATGTCTCTGGGAACTCGCGTGAGCGACACAACAATCGTTAACACCAGCGTGGGAATTGGTTTAACTGAAGACGCTCCAGATTTTTCTCTGGGAGTATCCCTGCCCATTAATTTCTCCGGCCTTAAAGAGTGATTGAAGCCGCTGACAATTTACGGGAAGGGAAAAGTTTCATGGGACAAAACAGCCACAAACGCAAGATTCTCGGGGCACTGGTTGCCGCGACCATCTCCTGTGGTGCAGAAGCCCAGTTAGCGCAGAACCTGACCATCCATCCGAAGGCTCTGGCACTGGGTAACGCAGTAACAGCTGATCCTCCGGGAATTATGGCCATTCATTACAATCCGGCTGGCCTGACCAAATTGGATGGCCGCCAACTGGAAGTGAATCTGATGGGCATCTATCTGGATATAGATGCAGATTTCCATGCACCACCGGGGTACGAGATCTTTGGCATTGACGGCCTGGCAATAGACCCACTCACTGGCAAGCAGAAGGATCCCGTTGCAAACAGTCATAGTCACACTAATAACGTAGCCTTGTACGTACCTGGTTACGGCTTGCTTCGTATGCCTCCGGGGCCGGCAGTGGCACCTTCTGCGGGCATCAGTATAAACCCGCCCGGGTCCAAGCTGACCTTTGCCAATGCCTTCTATTTGCCTATGGCAGCCGGCTTCTATCGGGAGAAAGATGATCCCGGCCGTTATGAACCTCAGGCAACCGCACTGCAGCGGATAACCTATCTCTCACCCACGATTGGTTACAAAATCAATGATGAGTGGTCGGTAGGTGCTGGTATTCATTTATCGCACATGGGAATAGCTGCTGATCAGTATATGCGGGCACCTAACCTGCTGCTGGGTGTTGCCGAGATTCTTCAGGATGCTTTTAACTGTGAAAGTGGTGATGAGCCACTCCAGCCATGGTTGGCACTGTGCGGTGGTAACGTAGGGCCCTGGGATGATATTGGCGCGCTGAGTCTTAGCTTGCAGGACAGTTTGTCCCCGACCTATGCATTGGGCGTGATGTGGGAGCCAACCCACTGGTTTAGCTGGGGGGCAAGTTATACCTCTGAAGCCAATATGAATATGAAGGGCACCTTCGAGATTCAGTATACCGATGACTGGTCCGGGTTCTGGCAGAGCGTGAACAGTTCGGTGTTGGGTGCAATCACATCTGCAATTCTGAGCTTACCGTCCGGTGCGCCCCGGGAGTCAGGTAATGTGAGCATGGATCTGGTGTACCCCCAGCACTTCCAGACAGGTATAAGTGTGGATGTTCATCCGAAACTGACGCTGAACGCTGATATTGGCTGGACAGATTATGCACAGTGGGATGCGTTCCTGTTCCGTTTTGACCGCAATCTTGAATTTTTGAATGCTGCCCGTATTCTGTCTCCGGACAATGCTACTCCAAGTACCCTTCGTCTGCCCCTTGGCTTTAAAAGCCAGTGGAACTGGGCATTTGGTGCTGAATTTCATGCATCATCACGGTTGGATCTGAGAGCAGGTGTAGAAATACGTGACTCGGTAATTCCGGATAATCAGCGCCAGATTATGGCTCCATTTGGTGGTGCAAACCTCTATAGTGTTGGCATGGGTTATAAATGGGACAAGGATACAGAAATTGATATGAACCTCAGTTATTTGCACTCTATTGAAACCATTCCCGCAAATACCAGTTGTAACCTGAACTGCGACAACATCACCAACATTATTTATAATCCCTACGCAGGGCTTGATGTAAAAACGTCCCTCCGGGTTGTTATAGCGGGTCTCAGTTTCCGTACCAAGTTCTGATCACAGAGTAAGGAATACGGAGCAAAGTCGGCATTATGAAACGCCGTACATTACTGATATCAGCAAAATATATAGTGCTGGCCAGCCTGTTGGCCGGCTGCCAGATTGGCGGCTCTACCGTGTCTGAGCGGGAGGGGTATTTTACCTGGGTAGATGAACAAGGCCACGTGCGTTATTCACCCACCAATGAACCTGCCGGGCAATTTCCGGCACCAGTGGTTGCAGGAAGCCAGCCAGCTCCACATCTGCAGGGCAAAGGCGCCGTCGGACTTTCCGATCCGGACACTGAATATACTCTTGAAAACTATCCAGATGCAGACCAGTTAGCGAAAGACGGCTATGTTCGTCCGGGAGAACGACAGCCGTACTTTACCTGGCTAGACGCACAAGGGAACGTGAGGGTCAGTTATTATCAGCCTGATACCCGTACAGATGAACAAAAGGGCTACATAAGCCCTCCTGTAGAATTAAGCACCGCAAGCGTTTACCGGGCGGGCTCAGATATGACGCCCGTGATACCTGTCAAAGGTAGCGACCCCGATGCCTTTGCCGTGCTGGGAATTGAGCCGGCTTCGAACGATGTCTTGACAACATTTTCTGAATTCTGCTGTGAAAATATAGATACCAGTGATCACGAGGAGTGGGTAAAGGATCGTGAGTTTGGTATCAGAATTACTAGTGACTCGCCTGTACACAACTTCTTCACTGGTGAAAGTCCGTTTCAGTTGATTGCGCTTTCCAGTGTGATTAACCACCCTGATTTCATCATGCGGATTCGCTCCTTCGTCAACAAGGAGGTATTTGTGCCGTCGCTGGCCTTTCTTGATAGAAACTTTGTTCCCGTGCGGCTGGTAACAGACCTGGTCAGTACTTATGTCCCTGAAAACTGGCGCAGCAGGGGGTATCTGGAAGCCTGGGTGCCTGTTTTCCCGGAGGAGGGCGAGCGCTGGTTGGTTATTTTCACTCGCTCCGAAGACCTCAAGGAGCGAGAGATTATTGAAACAAAGAAAAGGCCGAAAGTTATTCCCCACGCAGCTACCGGCGAGATCGGCCTCAAGTTGGTTGAATAGAATTAAGCGGTTAGCGTGAGATTTAGTCCTCTGGCTGGCTCTGGTCCAGCCATTGTTGTGATAACCAGTAAAAACTGCCATTACCCGCAGGATAAGTGCAGTTATAACGGAATCGCCGGCTGTTAAACGCTTTCGGAGCCTGAATAATTACCTGATTTCCGGCAGATTGCTTAAATTCAATTCGCCCCATTCCTGAAGCAAAGCATGTGAGTCTTGATGGCTGCAGATTGTCTGGCAGTACTAAGGATAATATGGGTGGATTCTCAGTCATAATGCCGTCAGGAAGAGAGTCTGCGTTTACCGGAAATGCTTTGCTTTTTAATTTGTCGGGCAGGCTGCCAAGCTGACCATAGGCATTTGCCATAGGAAACCGGGGCAATCTGGTGGGCCCCGAGGTTTTGCCGATAGCCCCACTATGCTGGCCGTAACCGTACCAGTTTCTCTCGGCAATCAGATCTTCAAGTGCAGCATCGAACTCACCATAGGGATAGGCAAACATGGGCGCGAATGCGCCGAGCTTTTTGTGCAGCAGCGCCTGAGCCCCATCCAGATTGCTGATTGTTCTTTTCATCCAGTCGCCACTGGCCTCGCCTGGACGTCTGGCCATATGGCTGTGATCTATGCTGTGATTGGCGATAGTAACCTTGTCCAGTGTGGCCAGTTCTGCGAGCTGTTTCCAGGTCATAAATCCGGAGCCACCCACGGCAGCCGTGCTTACGAAAATAGTATAAGGATAATTGTAGGATGCCAGTATTGGTGCTGCTGTTGTGTAAATCGACTCGTAGGCATCGTCGAACGTGATTGCAAGTTGATTTTTATCGGCGTTTTCTCCAGCCAGCGCATTGGTTGTGCCGGCCTCCAGAGGTACTACCGTCAGGCCGGTCTCTTCGATCATCTCCAGTTGGGCTTTAAACAAAGACACTGACGTACTGGTGGCTGAAGGCGTTGAGTCACTGATGTGATGATATTGAAGTACAACAAGGTCTGCGCTGGCCGACAGCGCAAACATTCCGAATATCAGGCCTGCCAGAAGGGTAAGAAGCGCTTGTCTGGTTATGAAACTGTTTTTTATCATTTGCACGTATCCGCCTGTAAATGATTATCCACCCAAACTGAAATGGGCTTTGAGTACGGTAAAAGCCTGATTAAGGTTCTGAATTGCTTCCGTGTCGCCTCCGCGATCCGGGTGTGCGTTCATAGCCGCTCTTCGAAACCGAAGTTTCACTTCTGGAAAGTCGTCAGGGATGTTGCTGAACCCCAGGGTTTTCGCAGCCGCCAGTGTTTCTGATTGTTCCGGGCCCAAGCCGTGTTTTCCTGCCCAAAAGTTGTTTACCATGTTTTGTATGGCGTCTTCTGACAGGTGATACTGAGACAAGTCCAGATAAAACTGACGTAGTTTATCTTCAGTGTCTGGTAACCCCTGGCCGCCGACCACCCGATCTTTGGAAAAAAATATACCCAGAGGCGATATTGTAAGAGTGGTGTCTGTTCCGGCCAGTTGGTCCCGTAACCGATAAAGAGCATGAAACAAAAGGAAATGTACGGGGTAGAGGGACTCTGGTTCATCAAACCGAACATCGCCAAAGAGTTCCCAGGGCGAGTGCTGTAACTTCCGGATCAGATTTAGCTCGCTGAGACCAGCCGGTGCCTGGCGAAGCTCTTGTTCAACAGCAACCAGCAGATGCTGAATTTGTTGTTCAAGCAGAAGATCGCTGTCGGTTTTATTGGCGTTTGGTGTTTTCCGGTATAACGTTGGCTCGCTCATGACTCAATGGTAAGCGACATGCGATCAACTGGGAAGGGCTGCGAGACTGGGAATTCCGCCCAAAAACAGGGCAGTAGAGAATTGGGTAGCTTTGAGAGCTTCATCGTTAGCCGCTTGGGGATATTGATACACCCGCCGTGCGACGGTAAGACTTACTTCATACGCAACACCAAAAAATGCCGAACAAAGATAATCCTGGTCCAGCGGCGGAATCAATCCACGCTCTACGGCCTCTCTTACATCGTCTTCAAGAGACAACATGGTCAGCCCAAGAATGTCTGAACCAAAGAGCTCGCGAAGAGCGCGGTCGTTCCGGTGTGCCAATTCATATACCAGAGGGTCTCTTGCGGTGGCGGTATACAGTGCCATATAGGCATTATGAATGAAATCCTCAATTGTTTCAGCAGACCGGCGATTATGGATGAGGTTGTCATTCAGGTGAGACAGGAAATCTGTTAGCAAAGCCGCAAAAATATCCTGCTTGCTGGAAAAATAGTTATAGAAAGTGCCTGCGGCAAGATTGGTGCGTCTGATAATGTCACGAATGGTCGAGTTGTCGTAGCCACGCTCCCGAAAACACTCCCTGGCGGCATCAAGAATAGCCTGATGATTCCGGCGACGATTAAGCTCCCGTTTACCAAGAGCCTGTTCCCCTGACTGCAACAAATCCATGTTGGTTTCCTTTCCTTTCCCTGGACTTTCGTTTGGCGAACATTTTACTCAATCTTCAGGAGATATAACAGGCTCAAAACTGAGGGTGTGATTAGACATTCAGAACAGCCCCAAACGGTATGGTCCATACGCCAAAAAGAATCAGCAGGCCGCCAGCAATCTTCCTGAAAACAGGCTTGCCCTGAAATTTATGGACCCATCCTGCTGCGTACCCGGTGGCTAGCATGGAGGGCAGGGTACCCAGCCCGAAAAACACCATAGTAAGTGCAGCGGAACCAACGGTTGGCTGCAGTGCGGCCCAACCCAGCGTGCTGTAAATCAGCCCGCAGGGCAACCAGCCCCAGAGCATTCCCAAGGCCAGAGCCTGGCCCGGATTTTTTACCGGCATAAAGCGACGTGCAACTGGTGATAGGCGTTTCCAAACTGGAGCGCCCACCCGCTCAACGTGGCGAATTCCCTGCCACCACTGGCCCATGGATAACCCCATGGCAATAATAAGCAGGCCGGCAATGCTTCGTAAGGCGATACCCATAGATGCCCACTGGCCGGCAGCCGACGTGCTTATTGTTGCTACCAGTGCGGCAATCATGGCATAGCTGCCAATACGACCAGTGTTATAGCCAAGCAGCGTGAGTGTCTGACGAACCCTGAATCCGGGGCCAACCGGAATGGCCATGGAAAGTGAGGCGCTGATCCCGCCACACATGGCCAGGCAGTGAGGGGTGCCCAACAGGCCGATCAGGAACGCACTTGGGTAACTTAAATAGAGTTCCGGTGTCATCAGTTGTCTGCAGGCTCCTCATCGGAATCTGGCTGGCGTGCTTCCAGTGGAATCATGTCTTTATCGTCATCATAGAGAATTCGATGAGCCGGGCCTTCAAGATCGTCGTACTGGCCAGTTTTAACAGCCCATGAAAATAACAGCACACCCAGGGCCACAATAAAGAGAACAAGGGGAACCAGAATAAATACAATTTCCACAGTTAACCTCTCAGAGGTAAAAAACGCTTGCGATCACGGTATCAGGACAGTGTCTGAAGGCCAACCGCTTGATTACCCTTATAGGATTGTGGGGCTGGAGCCTTACCGAGCCGTAAAGCATTCAAAACTACCAGTAGTGAGCTGGCCGACATACCAATTGCCGCTAACCACGGAGGCACCAAACCAGCTGCAGCCAGAGGCAGAGCACTAAGGTTATAGGCCAGAGCCCAACCGAGGTTTTGTCGGATGATTTTGCGGGTTTGACGGCTTGTTTTCAGTGCTTCAACCAGTTGCATTAGTTGGCCGTTCAGCAGTACCGCATCCGCCTTTAACTGTGTCAGATCCGCCGCTCGCCCCATGGCGACAGATACCCCGGCTCCGGCCATCGAAGGTAGGTCGTTGAGGCCATCTCCAACCATCATGATATGGCAGCCTTCCTCTCGCAGGTTTTCCAGGACTGCGAGCTTTTGCTCTGGTGATGCCTGCCCGATTGCCTCCTTGATTCCTAGTGTCTCAGCAATATAGGTCACGTGGTCTGATCGATCCCCACTAAGTAAAATGGTGCGCATACCCATGGCTTGCAGTGTTTTGATGGCCAGCGCAGCATCTTCTCTTGGCTCATCATCAAGGCGGTAGATGGCCAGCCACTCCTCATCGGATGCCAGCCAGATTTCCATGCCCCGGTGGTGCGCTGAAGCTGGAGCCGGCACTGATAGTCTTTCTTCAATAAACGCTTTGTGGCCTATGTAAAAATTCTGCTCACCAAGCCGGCCAGATAATCCGCCACCGAGGTGGTTTTCCACGTACTCAATGGCTTCGGACGCATAACTATGAAAAACCTGCGCGATCGGATGTTCCGAATATTTCTCCAGCCCCGCAGCGAGTTTCAGACAGGCCGTCTCATCCAGACTGCCCACGGCTTTCTGGTCGATCAGGCTGAGTTCGCCCCGGGTGAGAGTGCCAGTTTTATCAAAGATGATAGTGTCGATGGTATTCATGGACTCCAGCGTGTGTCCACGGGTAGGGAGAAACCCCAGGCGCCGGAGCTTAACCGTCGCAGATGTAATTGCGGTAGGTGTTGCCAGCGATAGGGCGCATGGACAGGTGACAACAAGCACCGAAAGCGTAATGTCGAAGGCGTCGTCGGCACCAGCCAGCCACCAGCCAATCCAGACCAGAGGTGCAAGAATCAATACTCGGCCAACGAATTTCCCCGCCATCCGGTCTGCCAAGGTTGCAACTGAGGGTTTCTCAGCCTGCACCCGATCCAGAATCCGGAGAATTCCGGACAGCCGGGTTTGTGCGCCCGCCTTGATAACCCGCACATCGAGCGGGTTTTCACCGTTCACACTGCCGGCATGAACCCTATCCCCAGGGATACGCGTCTCGGGCAGGTATTCACCGGTAAGGGCTGCCTCGTTCAGGGTGGATTGGCCGCGAATGATTTCGCCGTCTACTGGCAGAGTTTCCCCCGGCCGAACCCGAATGATGTCATCAATCTGAATCTGATGGGCGGGAATGATTACTGTCTGATCGCCCTCTACCCGGGCTGCAACGGTGGGCTGGAAACCTGCAAGGGCATTGCCGGTTAATCCGGCGCGGTAGCGCGCCTGAACTTCAATATAACGACCCAGAAGCAGGAAAAAAGTAAACATACAAACAGATTCAAAGTATACATCTTTGCCACCGAAGACGGTTACCCAAATGCTGGCCAGGTAGGCGAGACCAATGGCAATTGCCACAGGAACGTCCATGGTCAGGTGTTTACTGCGGATATCCCGGGCCGCATTGGTGAAAAACGGCCGTGCACTGTAAAAAATAACCGGGGTGGCAACCAGTAGGCTGAACCAACGGAAGAAGGTGACAAACTCAGGTCCGATATTGTCAATCAGGTCAAAATAAAGAGGGAAGGCCAGCATCATGCTTTGGGCCGTTCCGACACCCGCCAGCATGAGACGGATCAGCATGGATCTGTGCTCTTTTTTCAGTGCCAGCTCTACTTCATCTGCCTGGTACGGCCGGGCGGTATAGCCGAGCTCGTGGATGGCTATAAGCAGGTCACTGAGCTTTGCTTTATCCTGGGACCAGACCAGTCGTGCTCTTTGGGTCGTATGGTTTACTGAAAACGACTGCACGCCAGCTCGTTTTTTCAGATGGTTTTCAAGCAACCAAATACAGGCTGCGCAGGTAATTCCACCTATCAGTAGCTGTGCTTCCTGGCCACCCTTAACCGGTGACACGAAGGATTCCTGAACAAGTGAGTGATCCAGTTCGCGGATACGGTCGAGTTCAGAAGAAGTCAGGCTCCGTGGAGTAACAGCCGGTTCAGTGCGAAAATCGTAGAATCCGGTTAACCCTTCTGAATGAATGGTCTCACAGACCGCCTTACAGCCGTAGCAGCAGAAGTGCTTGAGCTGATTATTCAGTTCAAGGGTAATCGATGGCTCACCGGGCGCGGGTTCGCCGCAATGGAAGCAATTCGGAGGGGTCACCCTCGGGCTGCGCCTTCTGCACGAACAGAAATACGATGTTCAGAAGGCAACCAGGCTTCGCCTTTTAGCCGCCAGTCGTTGTCCGGCCCCCGCAGATCGTAGTACCAGCGACCATCAATATCATCAAGCAGTTGACCACGGTAATGCCCAAGCCCGGTGCGCTGAAACTGAATTGTTCTGTCACGCTCGGCCAGAGTCGGGTGAAACAGGTTCAGTACAAGATAGGGAAAATCAGCAGGACCGGCATTGGTATTCAAGTCCAGAAAAACAGTACGTTTCTCGAAGTCTATTTCGGCGGCGATCCCAAGGTCCGCTGCCTTGTCGTCCCTGGCCAACTCCCAATTAATACCGCGCCCTTCTTTGGAGTAATCGTCGGATACCATAGGGTCCCGAAGATTTGTTGCAGTAATAATCAGGGCGGTGCACACCACAATTGATGCCAGCGGGAAGATGGTCAGAAACCAGAACCAGGGCTGACGATACCAGGGTGCGATAGAAGCTTGCTCAGTCATAATGCTCATTCTCATTTAAACAATGCAGTTGCCTTGGTGCGGGTCAGTGCGTTGGACCAACAAAACGACTTTCAGTTTCAATGACCAGCGAAGGATCGTTTTCCGATTTTGCCTGGAAATGAATCGAATTATTCGACGTCTCAATAGATTCAGGCGGCACATCAACAACCGTTGGTAGCGATCGGTTTTCTCCGCTTTCAACCAGTACGGAGGTGTCAGTCAGAATTCGGGCGCCTTCCAGGCCACTGACAGACAAGGTGAAAGTGTGTGGAACCTCCGACATATTCGCGATCTTCAGGGTGTAGGAGTTTTCAATGTGACCTTGCCCGTTAAAGCTAAACAGCGCGCCCCGGTCACGAATGACATCCAGTTGAGCGGGTACACGAGTGATAACAGTATAAGCAACTGCACCGATCATGAATGCCAGCAAAGCGCCGTAGCCAAATGTGCGTGGGCGCAACAGCTTTGATGGCCTTCCTTCCAGCTCATTTTCGGTGGTGTAACGAATAAGCCCTCTGGCATAGCCCATTTTATCCATAATCTCGTCACAGGCATCAATACACAAAGCGCAGCCGATACACTCGTATTGGAGGCCATCCCGGATATCAATGCCGGTAGGACAAACCAGAACGCACTGGTTGCAATCGATACAATCACCAAGCTCCAGTTTTGCCAGATCAGCATCTTTCTTGCGTTTTCCGCGAGGCTCACCACGGCTTGGGTCGTACGAAACGATTCGGGTGTCCGGATCAAACATAACGGACTGAAAACGGGCGTACGGGCACATATACAAACACACTTGCTCACGCATCCAGCCGGCATTCAGATAGGTGGCAACTGTAAAGAAAACAACCCAGAAATAAGCCCAGCCATTCGCGTGTAACGTGGCAATGTCCACAAGCAATTCGCGAATGGGATAAAAGTAGCCGACGAAGGTAATACCTGTAGCCAGAGCAATCAGAAGCCATATTGCGTGTTTGACAGTTTTCTTGGCGATTTTTTCGGCTGAATTAGGGGACTTGTCCAGCTTCATGCGCTTGTTGCGCCCACCTTCAATACGCTCTTCCACCCACATAAAAATGAACGTCCAAACGGTTTGCGGGCAGCTATAACCGCACCACACCCGCCCAAACAGGGTGGTGATAAAAAACAGGCCAAAGGCACAAATAATGAGCAGGCCCGAAAGCAGGAAGAAGTCTTTGGGGTAAAATGTTATTCCGTAAAGATGGAAGGCTCTGGCAGGTATATCAAAGAGGATCAACGGTTGGCCGTCTATCGTTAACCACGCAAACAAGAAGTACATGCCCATCAGTAGCAGCAGGCTGACGTTGCGAATGCGCTGAAAGACACCTTTGACTTCTTTTACATAAATTTTTTCCCGGCTTGCATACAGATCGACGCTGCCAGGTTTGCCACCGGAGGAGTCAGAAGATGGGTCAATCTGCTTGACTGGAATCTCACGGCTCATCATTACCTCCCGATGAAGTGGTATTACGAGGAGCGAACCTTTGTGGGGTTACTGAACTTTTCAAGCATGAACCCGCGTGGGCAGATGCAGGATTGAAAAGACCAGGCCGGAACACATGGTTCCGGCCCCTGAGCTTAGTTGGACAGGCTGTAAACGTAGGCAGCCAGGATCTGAATCTGATCGTCAGAAAGCCGCCCGCGTTGTGCAGGCATTTGGTTCTGG
>DATJDA010000225.1:0-2104 GCA_035497695.1 Marinobacter sp.
GTATCGGAAATGTGCTGATACCGATTGTGTGCTTTGTCGCAGCCAAGTCAAGGGCCAGGGTGACGAAGTACTCTGTCAGAGCATTGTCTGCGTAAATTCATTTTTGGTCTAAACTGATTAAAAGCTATTATCTATTCCAAAAGGGTATAAAAAAATAATTTTTATGTGTATTCTTTTGGATTGATCAATCACGGAGCTGCAGACTCGATGAAATTACAACAGTTGCGCTATATATGGGAAGTTGCCCATCACGATCTTAATGTGTCCGCAACCGCGCAAAGTCTTTTTACTTCACAGCCGGGAATATCAAAACAGATTCGCCTGCTTGAAGATGAGTTGGGTCTCGAAATCTTTGCCCGAAGTGGTAAACACCTTACTCGCATAACCCCGGGTGGTGAAATCATCGTTCGTGAGGCAGGGGAAATTCTGCGCCGGGCAGAAGGCATCAAAAAAATTGCTCAGGAATTCAGTAATCAACGAAAAGGTGATCTGAGCATTGCCACCACGCACACCCAGGCCCGTTATGCGTTACCGCCAATCATTAAGGGTTTTATCGAATCGTATCCGGACGTGTCCCTGCATATGCACCAGGGTACACCCATGCAAATTTCCGAAATGGCCGCAAGCGGAGCGGCTGACTTTGCCATAGCAACGGAAGCACTGGAACTGTTCACGGATCTTATCATGATGCCTTGCTATCGGTGGAACCGAAGCATAATCGTACCCAAAGATCATCCGCTGACTCAAATCTCGAACCTGACCCTGGCAGATGTGGCGAAATATCCACTGGTCACCTATGTATTTGGTTTTACTGGCCGCTCAAGGTTGGATGAAGCGTTTCAGGCTGAAGGCATTACACCCAAAGTGGTGTTTACGGCAGCGGACGCTGACGTGATTAAAACCTACGTTCGCCTGGGACTGGGGGTTGGTATTGTCGCCAGCATGGCATTCAATGAAAAAACGGATCACGATCTTGTCGCTATTGATGCCGGTAAATTTTTTCGCCCAAGTGTAACCCAGATTGGCTTCAGAAAAGGAACGTTCCTGAGAGGTTACATGTACGAGTTTATCCAGCGCTTTGCGCCCCACCTTACCAAAGACGTGGTTGACAACGTTGTTGCCCGTCAGAGCAGGCGGGCAGACATTGAAGCGTTGTTTAAAGATGTAGAGTTGCCCTGTTACTAGCGCCCGGCTGCTCTCAGTCTGACCTTGCAATCAGGTTTCCGGCATGAAGGCCACATTCCTTCTGTGTGGCTTCTTCCCACCACCAGCGCCCCTCACGTTCGTGTTGCCCCGGTAGCACAGGACGTGTGCAGGGCTGGCAGCCAATGCTCACAAAGCCATTTTCATGAAGTTTGTTGTAAGGCACTTCCGATATCCGGATATAGTCCCAGACCTGCTTTAACGTCCAGTTAGCCAGTGGGTTGAATTTTACCAATGGCTTTTCATCAGTGGAGAATGCGCTGTCTATCTGCACTACGGGCACATCATTACGAGTACCTGGGCTTTGATCTTTGCGCTGGCCAGTAATCCAGGCGTCCAATGTAGCTAGTTTTCGCCTCAGAGGGTTAACCTTGCGAATACCACAGCATTCAGCGTGTCCGTCTTCATAAAAACTGAACAGACCCTTTCGGTTTACCAGATTTTCCACTTCAGCAGCATCTGGAAACAGCACTTCCAGCGAAATACCGTAGTGCTTTCTGACGCGCTCCAGAAACTCATAGGTTTCCGGGTGCAGCCGGCCGGTGTCCAGAGTGAACACCTGCAGATTATCCGTGAGTTTATGGGCCATTTCGATAAGTACAACATCTTCGGCACCACTGAAAGAAATGGCGATATTTCCGTAATGTTGAAGGGCCGCTTTCAGTATGGTTCGCGGGCTCTGGCCCTCGAGTTCATGCTGCAATGTCTGAATAGTGGTCATGTTCCATCTTGCCTGAGCTAAATATGCGAAAAGATTACCATTAGTGTCTCATTCCATAAAGGAATGACCATTTATATGGTTATAGCTATATTAGTTGGAGCCAGCTCAAGAAGAACAATGCATTCCTCGTCGGATTTTTTTATCATACGCGGCCTATAGAAGGCTGAACCAGCCTGGCAC
>DATJDA010000226.1:0-7390 GCA_035497695.1 Marinobacter sp.
TCGTTTCAGCCTACAACGATATGCTTTCGGCTCACCAGCCTTTCGAAAAATTCCCGGATATTATTCGGGAAGCTGCGCGGGGCATGGGGTCGGTTGCCCAATTTGCCGGGGGCACCCCTGCCATGTGTGATGGTGTTACTCAGGGGTTGCCGGGTATGGAGCTGAGCCTTTTTTCGAGGGACACGATTGCCATGAGCACTGCCGTAGCGCTGAGCCATAATATGTTTGATGCCACGGTACTGCTGGGTATTTGCGATAAAATTGTACCGGGGTTATTGATAGGTGCACTGAGCTTTGGTTATCTGCCAGCCATTCTGATTCCGGCCGGCCCCATGCCATCCGGCTTGCCGAATAAAGAAAAGCAACGTATCCGCCAACTTTATGCAGAAGGAAAGATCGGTAAAGATGAGCTTTTAGAGGCGGAAAGCAAGTCGTATCACAGCGCCGGCACTTGCACTTTCTATGGCACAGCGAACAGTAATCAGGTTCTGGTGGAGGTAATGGGCCTGCATCTGCCTGGTTCTGCGTTCGTCAATCCGAATACGCAGTTACGGGATCAGCTTACCCGGGCAGCCACAGAGCAGGTTGTCCGATTGTCCAGGCCGAACGGTGGGGAGCTTGGGCTGTGTGACATGGTGAGTGAGAAGAGTATTGTTAACGCTCTTGTAGCCTTGCTTGTGACAGGTGGTTCCACGAATCACACCATACACTGGATAGCCATTGCCCGGGCCGCAGGCATTGTGATTGATTGGGACGATTATTCCGAATTGTCCGCAGCCGTGCCATCCATGACCCGCATATACCCGAATGGTGATGAAGATGTGAATGCCTTCCATGAAGCCGGCGGCACACCTTTCCTTATTCGTGAGTTGCTGTCCGCAGGCTTGCTCCATAATGACGTTGAAACTGTTGTCGGGCATGGCCTTGAACGGTATACGCAGAACCCCGGAGTGGAGGGTGGAAAGCTGATCTGGAAGCCTGCCAGAGAGAAAAGTCTTTATCCGGATGTACTAAGCACCGTTGTCGATCCTTTCGCACCGGATGGGGGATTAAAAGTTCTCAGGGGTAATCTTGGCCGTGGTGTGATTAAGGTCTCTGCAGTTGCTGAACAGCATCACATCGTGAGGGCGCCAGCAGTCGTATTCAATGATCAGAGTGAGCTCAAAGCTGCGTTTGATGCCGGGGATCTTGATAGGGACTGCGTCGTCGTTGTGCGATTTCAGGGGGCGAGGGCTAATGGTATGCCAGAACTGCATAAGCTGACCCCATACCTTGGAATACTTCAGGATCGTGGCTTTAAGGTTGCGCTGGTAACGGATGGTCGCATGTCTGGTGCATCCGGAAAAGTGCCGGCAGCAATACACGTTTATCCGGAAGCTTGTAATGATGGTCCGCTTTCCCGAATCCAGGAGGGTGACATAATCTGTCTGGATGCTTTCGAAGGGCGTCTGGATGTTGAGGTTGATGAGGAGATTTTTTCTGCCCGAAATCCTGTAAGAGCAGATCTGGCAGCGTATCATCATGGTTATGGACGGGAATTGTTTGGCTGGCTACGACGCACGGTCAGTACACCAGAAGAGGGCGCAAGCTTCTTCTGGAACCATGACGGCTGACAGAAACTAATGAAGAAGCCAATGACGACTAATCTGGATGACCTGCCTTTTGATGAGCTGATCCGCAGAGTGCGGGCTTGCACCATCTGTGCAGGGTTTTTGCCCCTTGGTCCAAGGCCTGTGATACAGCTCTCTGAAGCATCCCGTATTCTTGTGGTTAGCCAGGCCCCTGGCCGGCGTGTTCATGAGACGGGGATACCGTTTAATGACCCCAGTGGTGATCGCCTGCGACGGTGGATGGGCATCGACAAAGACACCTTTTACGATGAGCAGAAACTGGCCATCTTGCCCATGGGATTCTGCTTTCCAGGTACCGGTAAATCCGGTGACCTGCCGCCCCGTCCGGAATGCGCGCCAGCGTGGCGAAAACCTCTTCTCAACCGGTTGAAAAATGTAGAGTTAACATTGGTGATTGGTCAGTACGCCCATGCCTGGCATTTGCCAAATGGCGCAAAATCCCTGACCGAAAATGTGCGTAACTGGAAACAATACTGGCCAGATATTTTGCCAATGCCCCATCCAAGCCCCCGAAACAACATGTGGATGCGAAGAAATCCCTGGTTTGAAGACAACGTGATCCCTGAACTTCAGCAGCGAATTGCTGAGTTGCTCAGGGATGGCAATAAGTATTAGGCCTGCACACCAGGGGCCCGGCTTTCATTTTGAATTATTTTTTGTATTTGGCTTAAGCGCGGGCTGATTCGATTTCTCTGATAAATGATTCTATATCGGAGAAAGCTTCTTCGGCTTCCGGCAGTAACGGCGTGAAAATTTGCCAGACGTGAACCATGTTGTGCCAGATGCGTAGCTTCACCCGCGAGCCTTCGGCATTTGCCTTGGCTGCATACCTCCGTGCGTTATCCAGAAGCATCTCGGAATCACTGACCTGAATCAGGATTGGAGGTAAATTAGTAAGATTGCCTCGAAGTGGTGATGCCACAGGGTTGGTTGGAGAAATACGAAATGCCGCAAGTGTTGCCCACCAGATGACCGGGCGTGGAATTTTTGAAAGGCCACCAAAGGCAGGCCCCAGCATAGGGTCTGTGGCGATATTGCCACGGTTGCTGGGTGCGCTCAGCGTCAGGTCTGTTGAGGGAGAAAACGCCACTGCACCATCAGCCTGACGCAAGCCGTTATCCCGGATCCAGGCCAGCAAACCAAGAGTGTGGCTACCGCCGGCAGAGTCGCCTGCAACAAGCATGAAGGTGGCTTCACCGGGGCCGTCAGGACCATTATCGGTGAGCCAGGTATAGGCCTTCCGGCAATCACGCACGCCGTCCATAAATCGGTGCTCCGGCATCAGGCGATAGTCCACTGCAAAAACAGCGGCATTGGCAGCGTGAGACAAGCGATCGGTGATGGCCCGGTGGCTGCGCGGGCTGCCGGCGCTCCAGGCACCGCCATGAATATAGAGAACTCGTCGCCCCACGTCGGCACCCGGTGCGATAACCCATTCGCCATTGGGGTTATCGCAATGCCGGATTTCTGATCGCAGTTCCAAACCGTCACTCAGGCTGTCCATATGCTGACGCAGCGCCTTTAGCCGCGCTTTACCGTGCAGGCCATTAGCCGCACGGCCCATGGCTTTGATGCGTTCCAGAACTTCTTCATTTTCGGCGCTCAGGACTGCCTCCTGTCTGGAATGGCCATCCTGATCCAGATAAGACAGGTCTTCCATGCGAAACAAGAGCAACGTCAATGCAATGATGAACAAAACAACAGCAATAAAAATCCAGAACATGTTCAGTAGCCCGTAGCTATCTCTGGCGTCAATCAGCAAAAAGCCGATAAGCAAGATAATTATAAGGAAGAGAATTAATTCGTTTAATAATGGACCAATAGCGAGTATAACGTAACCGGTTTATGGTAACGGTTGTAAGGCTTTTATCTATGCTGACAAATACCTTTGTGCTCTATTTATCTACGGTGTTGATCTGGGGCTCGACGTTTTTAGCGATTCGCCTGCAGCTCGGCGAAGTTCCGGGTGATGTGTCCATTGCCTACCGATTCGCAATAGCCGCACTGGCACTGATGCTATGGTGCTGGTTTACCAAGCGGAATATGAGATTTGGGTTTCGTCAGCATCTGTGGATGATGGCCCAGGGGCTAATGCTGTTTGGCATCAACTATATGCTGGTTTATGAGGCTTCGGCTGACATCACCAGTGGATTGATTGCGGTCGTGTTTTCCACAATCATTGTGATGAATATTGTTAACGGCGCGCTGTTTTTTGGCAATCGTGTGTCACGCGCGGTTATTGCCGGAGCCGCTCTCGGATTGGTGGGTATCTGCCTGGTATTTCTTCCTGAAGTTCGCGCTCTGGACGCCAACGGCACCACTTTACGCGCCATTATCCTGAGCCTGGCAGGAACGTTTATCTCCTCGTTCGGCAACATGCTTTCAGCACGCAATCAGGCATCGCAGCTACCTGTTATGCAGAGCAATGCTTACGGTATGGCTTATGGCGCCCTTGCGTTGGCGCTCATTGCCTGGGGCCGGGGAGAATCCTTCGTTTTCGAAACCACCTGGACTTACGCCGGCTCTCTGATTTACCTGGCTCTGATTGGGTCGGTACTCGCGTTTGGAAGCTTTCTCACGCTGCTCGGGCGAATTGGGCCCGAGCGTGCAGCTTATTGCATGGTACTTTTTCCTATCGTGGCGCTTGCGCTTTCAACCATGTTCGAAAACTATCTCTGGACCGTTGAGGCGGTCGTAGGTGTGTCGTTGGTGCTTGCCGGTAACCTGCTGGTGATTTTGCCCAAAGAGCGGCTGCGAAGGCTGTTGCGAATATTTGCTCCGGCCGTGAGCCGCTAAGTCCGGAGGAGGAGATCTGAAGAAAAAAATGATGATAGATGCGATAGCCGTTACTGATCCAGGTATTAATTGCACAAACTGCCAGGCCAGTTGTTGTCGCCTGGAGGTAATGCTGATTACGGAAACGGGCGTTCCAGAACGGTTTATAGAGGTCGATCAGTGGGGTGGCCGAACCATGGCCAGATCTGAGGATGGCTGGTGTGCTGCGCTGGATCGCCGCACCATGTCTTGTTCAATTTATGCGAAACGACCGCTAATTTGTCGAGAGTTTGAAATGGGTGGCTACGACTGTATAGCCGAACGAGCAGCTACGACTCCTGGGCCACCTTAACCCGTATTCTGTTTGTGCCCACTCGGGTTTCATGCAAACGTGCCTTGGCCAGCTTGGCCTCCTTTTCATTCGGCATCTCTACGAAGCCAAAGCCTTTTGACTTACCGGTTTCTTTATCTAAAACCAATGTGCACTCGCTAACGGTGCCGTGAGCAGAAAATAGCTCCCGGATTTCCTGTTCTGTTGTCGTGCGTGCGAGGTTACGGACTAATAATTTCATAATGAACCATATAAAGAGGTATTTACCGCTCCGATTGTTCCAGTGTGAGCTAATAAGAACAAGCTGTTTTATTCGCCTCAGAGATATCTGGCGCCCTGATTCATGGCGGTTTCCGGTATTAGCGGAGACATCTGGCTGCGCATGAATTGGTTCAGAGCGTTAATATCCACATTGTTTGCGTAAAGCCCCTGCTTGGTTCTCCGCCAAAGAATGTCCTCCGAGGTGATTGCCCATTCGTTGTGGATGAGATATTCCACTTCGGCCTGATATAGAGTGCCAGTGAAATGAATGCCTAAATCCGCAACGGAGTGACAGTCGCGGAGGATGTCGCGAGTACTCGTGCCGTACGTTCTCACATACCGGCTGATGACTTTCTCGGGTAGCCAGGGGAATTCCTGTGCAAGTACCTCTGCAAGCTGATCCTGATTGTCGAAGTTGCCTCCAGGCAATACCGCTGTTTTGGTCCAGTGGCCACCGGTTTTCTGAAAAAAATGGCACAGCTTATCCGTAGCTACTTCGGCCAGTTTGCGATAAGTCGTAATTTTGCCGCCAAATACGGAAACGAGGGGGGCTTTATTTTTCTCATCATTCACTTCAAAGGAATAATCTCGTGAGACTTTCTGGGCGTCTTCGTGCTCATCGTCCATGAGTGGTCGCACACCGGAATAGGACCAGACTACATCATTGGGCGTTAACTGGTGCCTGAAATAGGAGTTAACAAGGCTGAGCAGGTAGTCGGTTTCTTCTGGCGATATCTTCGCTTTGTTCGGATCGCCATAATAGTCCACGTCCGTTGTGCCAATCAGAGAGAACTCATCTTCGTAAGGTATAACAAAGACAATCCGCTCATCTTCGTTTTGCAGAATGTAGGCTTCTTCTCCCGAGTTCAGGCGGGGAACAACAATATGGCTGCCTTTAACCATGCGAATCATTTTTGGCGCTGGCATGGCCAGAGTTTCGCCGAACAGTTTGCTTACCCAGGGGCCAGAGGCATTCACCATCGATTTTGCAAAGATCGTTTGCTCAGTGCCACTTAGCTCATTCCGGAGGGTAATCTTCCAGGAGTCGGCTCCACGCTCGGCTTTAACGCATTTGGTTCGGGTCAGTATTTCTGCTCCGCACTCCTGTGCTTTCTTTGCAGTAAGAACAACAAGGCGGGCATCGTCAACCCAGCCATCAGAATACTCAAAACCTTTGGTGATCTCAGGCTTAAGCGGGCCTGAACTGTCAAACCTGATCGAACGGGAGCCAGGTAACAGCTCGCGCTTTGCGAGATGGTCGTAAAGAAACAGGCCGGTTCGGATCATCCATGCAGGTCGCAGGTGAGGGCGGTGAGGTAAACGAAAACGCATTGGCCACATTATGTGAGGGGAGTTGCGAAGCAGGGATTCACGTTCGGAAAGTGCCTGACGAACCAGGCGAAATTCATAATGCTCGAGGTATCTCAGCCCACCATGAATCAGCTTGCTGCTACTGGAAGACGTGGCTGAGGCCAGGTCGTTCATCTCGCATAAAAGAACCTTGAGGCCCCGCCCCGCCGCATCCATTGCGATGCCCGTGCCGTTGACACCGCCGCCAACGATAACGACATCATAATCTTCGTGCCCCATTGTCATTGCTGTTCATCTCCTGGCTCACTTCGAAAAGACGTTTCGTCATGTGCACGCTTTCCGATTGTAGTTTGACGCGTATAGTCATTATGCGAAAATCAAACATATTCGTAAAGGAAAATATAGAAAACAAACGAACAATTGACGGCGAGGTGAGATCTGAGCGAAAAAAAAGGATGGGGTAAGATTAAACGACGTGAAGTTCGACGTTGTGATCGGTCAGCAGGCGCAGAATTTCCGCAGGAGGTTGCTGGTCTGTGAAGATTACATCGGCCTGGGTAATATTGCCCAGACGTACCATGGCATTACGGCCGAATTTGGAGTGATCGGCTCCGAGCAACACCTTGTTGGAATTCGCGATGATAGCCTGGGCAACCCGCACTTCCCGGTAATCGAAGTCCAGAAGGGAGCCATCGTTGTGAATACCGCTGATCCCAATAATACCGAAGTCCATTTTGAACTGATTGATGAAATCTCTGGTGGCTTCGCCAACAATGCCGCCGTCGCGGGTTCGTACCTCGCCACCCGCAATAATGACGTGAAAATCTTCTTTTACCGACAGTATGGATGCCACATGCAGGTTGTTGGTTACCACCTGCAGATTATTTTTTTCAAGCAGGGCCTTGGCGATGGTTTCTGTCGTCGTGCCGATATTAATGAACATGGAGGAGTTATCTGGAATCATCGCCACCAACGCTTTGGCTATTCGTTCCTTGGCTTCCAGATCCATGATCTTTCGTGTGTGATAGGCTGTATTCACAGTGCTTGAGTCAATACCTGCTCCACCGTGATGTCTGCGCAG
>DATJDA010000227.1:0-2645 GCA_035497695.1 Marinobacter sp.
CTGACTTTGTGCTTTTCTCGATTTCCAAAAACGAGCGCCCAAACAGTGTCATGGACAGTCCGCAGATAGCGAGAAAGAGAGGGATAGACGTGTTGGCAAAACTTGCGCTGTCGGGCCAGAAATATTGGTTGGCAAACCCCCCCATGGCAAACAGAAACATTCCCATAGAGGCCATATAGAAAGCGTTATAGAAATAGTGAACGGTACCTGTGCCAAAAAATAACAGAAGATTGAACACGGCGAGGATAAGTACCGCGCCGTAAAACAGGCCGTGGGTCATTGTCAGGTGATTGCTGGTTGAAATCACTTGTGCCGGCGTTTCCAGCGTCAGGGGAACATTCAGCGCACCACTGCTGTGAATCCGTAGTGTGATGGTGCGGGTTTCGTTATGGCCCAGGGTAATCGGCAGCAGAAAATAGCGGTAATCTATACCTCGGGAGGCAAAAGGATGCTGATCGCCAGTGACAATTTCGGTATGTTGTCCGCCGCCGGACTGCCAGAACGTGACCTCATCAAGCAGGGGGTACCCGAGTTTCAGGTACCAGAGTGTCTGCTCAGGGCCGGAATTTTTTACGTCCAGGCGCACCCAGTACACAGAATGTGTATGGCTGAACACCAGATCGTGCCCATTGGCTGACGCCCAGTTCAGAACTTCTGGAAGTTGCTCAGGGGACGCTGCATCATGGGCAGCATCGCCGGGAGGCGCAATATAAAAGCAGATGTAGTTCATCAGGGTTTGGCGCGCCATACTATCGGTAGCTTCAAGAACGGGGCATGATTCCCCATGGGATGAAGAAGCCGACAGCGCAGTCATCGGCAGCATAGATAGCATCAGGATAATAAACAGGCGCATAGACGGCGGCATTCAAGTGTACTCAGACACGACAAAGAATGAAGTTTAGCTAAACTGAGTGCGCTATGCTGTTAAACAGTATCAAATTTACAGGGTCACTCAGTTAACTCTTGTAACACAGAAGGGGGAGTTTTTTGGCTTCTGAACGTTTTGACGTGGAACTCGATACCCGTGGGCTGTTTTGTCCTGAGCCGGTGATGTTATTGCATAATCACATTAACGATATTGAACCCGGGCATGTGTTAAAAGTGATAGCAACAGACCCGTCAACGACCCGGGATATCCCCAGGTTCTGCCAGTTTCTCGGGCATGAACTTATTGACAAAGGTGAACAGGATGGCGAGTTTATGTTTCTGATTCGTCGTGCGGCTGAGGCAGCAGGCTCCTGAACACCAGCACTACCCCCGGCTGCTCAATCCGCTCAGGTGCTCCATAAACTCACGTTTGTTCATTTCGCCAAGTACCCGATAGTTCGAGAGTTCCTGGCCATCTGAGTGATAGAACAGAATGGCCGGTGGGCCGAACAGTCCCAATTCATTGAGTAATGCCTGTTGTGCAGGCGTGTTGTCGGTAAGGTCTATTTGTAAGAGTGTATAGGGTGACAAAGCCTGCACAACAAGGGGATCACTGAATACATTGCGCTCCATGATTTTGCAGGAAATGCACCAGTCTGCATAAAAATCGAGCACAACCGGTTGGTTCCTTGCCTTGGCCTGCGCCAGCAATGAGCGTATCTCATCGGGAGACTTCACCCTCTGGAAGCCCGCATGGGCCGGTGTTGCTGCCAGTGTCAGAGCACTGGGTGCCGAGGTAAATGGCGCTAATGGGTTCAGCGGATCATCTGCACCCGTTGCTGCCCCAACAAGCAATGCCAGGCCATAGGCAAACATAATCAGGCCTGACCCTTTGCGGGTTCGTTCCCAGCCAGCCTTTGCGGCGTCGAATGCGCCCAACTGAACGCCGGTAATGGCGACAAGCAGGCCCCAGAGAGCCAGCCCCGCCCAGACCGGAACCAGTCTTTCAATAAGCCAGATGGCGACTGCGAGTAACATAACACCGTAGAAATATTTGACCGTCGTCATCCAGTGGCCTGCTCTGGGCAGCAGGTTGCGGCCGCCAACGGCAACAAGTATGAGCGGAACTCCCATGCCCAGCCCAAGCATTAACAGGGCGATGCCACCGATCAGGGCATTCTGGGTTGTTGATATATACAGGAGGCTGCCCGCCAGTGGGGCAGAAACGCAGGGCGAAACGATCAGGGCAGAAAGTGCACCTATGCCGAAGATGCTTGCAATCCGTGCTCCGGTAAGTCGCTGAGAGGTATTGTTAAGAGGGTCACGCACAAAACGTGGAAGCTGAATTTCAAACAAATCGAACATTGATAATGCGAACACTACAAACAGCGCTGCAAATACGCTGAGCACCCAGGGTGACTGGAGCTGAGCCTGCAAATTAAAACTGGCTCCGAGCAGGCCAGTAATAACACCCGCCAATGAGTAGGTTAATGCCATGCCCAACACGTAACTGCCAGAAAGCAGCAGGGCATGGCCGGTGGTGCGAGTGTTATTACCAGAAACCAGACTTGAAATAATCGGTATCATGGGTAACACGCAAGGTGTGAACGTTAAACCCAGACCAAGCAGGAAAAACACACCTGCAATCATCCATATGGATTGCTGAGAAAGAAAGCCGGCAAGGCCTGTCGCAGATGAGGTGTTGTTCGCACTGTCCGGAACTCCGGCACTGGCTGCGGTTCCCGGATAATATAATACATCCCGGGTTTGAGGGGGGT
>DATJDA010000228.1:0-9108 GCA_035497695.1 Marinobacter sp.
GGCCTCGGCGGAAGTCTCGGCCCGGCGTCTACGAGCTTCGTCGTCGTCGATAATGCCGGCGTTCAGATCTGCGTCGATCGCCATCTGTTTACCGGGCATGGCATCCAGGGTAAAACGCGCACTGACTTCAGAAACCCGGCCGGCACCTTTGGTAACCACAAGGAAGTTAATGATCATCAAAATGGCAAACACCACGAGACCAACTGCGTAGTTGCCGCCAATCAGAACAGCACCAAAGGATTCAATCACCTTACCAGCGGCGTCTCCACCCTCGTGGCCTTCCAGCAGAACGATACGGGTGGATGCAACGTTCAGCGCCAACCGCAACAAGGTAGCGACCAGCAATACCGTTGGAAAGGAAGCAAATTCCATTGGCCGCAGGGCGTATACACAAACCAGCAGAATGACAATGGAAAGAGTGATGTTAAAGGTAAAGAAAACGTCCAGCAAAAAGGCCGGCATGGGCAGAATCATCATGCCCAGCAAGCCCATCAACATCACAGGAATGCCCAGATTACCGTGCGTCAGAGATTTGACGGTGTGGAGGACTAAAGCTCTGTCCATGCTGGTAAATTCTCCAGTTAGTGATGCCTTCTGGCATTCTCAAAGTCGGAAACGTGACGCCTAAGCATCATTTGGAGTGGTTCTCGCAAGATCCATACCACTCCTCACAAGATTTCATTTTGCTTTCTGCCAAAGCACACTGACGAGACTCGCCATATACGGTATCCTTGCGCCATTTAGCCGCATTCTCTAACCCAACATCCAGGTGAATTCATGCCAATCCATGAGGTTAAGCACCCACTCATCCGCCATAAAATCGGTCTGATGCGCCGGGCAGATATCAGCACCAAGAATTTTCGTGAGCTGGCACAAGAAGTTGGTGCACTGCTGACCTACGAAGCGACCAAGGATTTTAACCTGCAGGAAAAAACCATTGAGGGCTGGGCAGGTCCGGTAACGGTTGAACAGATACACGGCAAGAAAATCACCATTGTTCCCATTCTGCGTGCAGGCCTGGGCATGCTCGATGGTGTTCTGAGCCTGATTCCTGTGGCCAGAGTGAGTGTGGTTGGCCAGATCCGCAATGAAGAGACGCTGGAAGCCAGCACTTATCTTGAAAAGCTGGTGGGTGAGCTGGATCAGCGCATGGCGCTGATTGTTGATCCGATGCTGGCAACCGGCGGCTCCATGATCTCCACCATCGATCTGCTCAAGAAAGCGGGGAGTAACGAGATTCGTGCCCTCGTTCTGGTCGCAGCACCGGAAGGTATAAAGAAGGTTCTGGACAAGCACCCGGACGTATCTATTTATACCGCCTCAATTGATCAGTGTCTTAATGAAAAAGGCTACATACTGCCCGGCCTTGGCGATGCCGGCGATAAAATCTTTGGCACCAAGCAAAAGGATTCCTGATTATGCAAAACCATATCCATGACCCCGTCTGGAAACAGGCCATTGCCGGCTCCCAGATGCTGCTGGTTGCCTTTGGAGCACTCGTACTTATGCCTCTTATTACCGGCATGGACACAAGCGTTGCTTTGTTCACCGCGGGCATTGGCACCATTATTTTCCAGATTGTAACCGGTGGACAAATCCCGATCTTTCTCGCGTCATCCTTCGCATTTATCGCTCCGGTTATTGCCTCGAAAGGTCGGTTTGGCATGGCAGAAACCCTGGGTGGTCTGATGGCGGCAGGCTTGCTGTATGTTGCGCTCAGCGGCTTGGTGCGCCTGCGTGGCGCAGGATTTATCCGCAAACTGCT
Organism: Marinobacter sp.; assembly: GCA_035497695.1. Classification (GTDB taxonomy): domain Bacteria; phylum Pseudomonadota; class Gammaproteobacteria; order Pseudomonadales; family Oleiphilaceae; genus Marinobacter. Next base: position 1,766 of record DATJDA010000228.1, read on the forward strand.
ACCGCCCGTAGTTATAGGCCCGGTGATTATGACGATTGGCCTGAGCATTGCCCCTGTTGCTGTTGAAATGGCATCTGGCCGCACCGGAGATGGTGCCGTTCAGCTGGTTCCGGAAACGACAGCTCTCTGGATTGCCATGATCTCCCTTATGGTGACCGTCCTTATGGCGGTTTGGGCCAAGGGAATTTTCCGGCTTATTCCTATTATGTTCGGGGTTGTCACCGGCTATGCCCTGTCGGCTTTTATGGGCATTGTTGACCTAACCCCGATTACTGACGCCGCCTGGCTGGCCATACCAAACTTCACAGCACCCGCATTCAGTTGGGGCGCCATCCTGTTTATGGTTCCCGTAGCCATTGCTCCTGCCATTGAACACATTGGTGATATTCTGGCCATCGGCAATGTCACAGGTAAAAACTACATTCAGAAACCCGGCCTGCACCGCACCCTGCTGGGTGACGGCCTGGCAACCAGTGCAGCAGCCATGTTTGGCGGGCCGCCGAATACCACTTATTCGGAGGTCACTGGCGCGGTGATGTTAACCCGTAATTTCAACCCAAAAATCATGTGGTGGGCAGCCGCCACGGCGATTGTTCTGGCGTTTGTTGGCAAGTTTGGTGCGGCGCTGCAAACCATCCCGGTACCGGTTATGGGGGGCATTCTGTGCTTGCTGTTCGGCTCGATCGCGGTTGTCGGCCTGAACACACTGATTCGTCATCAGGTGGATTTGTCAGAAGCCCGCAATCTGGTGATTGTTGGCGTCACTCTGGTGTTTGGCATTGGCGGTATGGTGCTGGGCCACCTGGAAGGTATTGCCTTGTGTGCGGTAGCCGCCATTATTTTGAACCTGATACTTCCGGGCAACCAGGAAGCCTGGGGCGAAACCGTCTATGAACAAGAAGCAGGCTGACAGTTCAGGAATCAGTTTTACCGCACTCTACACCGGTGCCGTCTGGTACCGGCACGGGCTGTCTTATGACATTCTTGCCACCCGACACGGTAATTTGCTTTACCGCTTGATGTCGCCGTTTGAAGCCGCCAGCAAAGCGGCTATCGGCGGCAATCTCCAAACTTTCCTGTTACAGCGCCACCTGATTATTGACCACCTGATCGACAAGGCCGTCAATGAGCAAGGCATCACCCAGGTTCTGGAAATTGCGTGTGGCATGTCGCCCAGAGGCATAAGAATGCGGAAGCGACATCCGTTGGTTCATATGGTGGAAGCCGATTTACCAGATATGGCCAGCAGAAAAGCTATGCGCCTTCTTGCAGACGGGCGGCTGGGCGAGAATCATCAGGTAACGCCCATTGATATCCTCGCCGGTTATGGCGAACATCAGCTTGAAGCCGTGTTAGATCGCGTATTCGATAACACGAGGCCTGTAGTGATCATCACAGAGGGTTTAACGAGCTACTTTCCGTTGGAGATCATCAGCCCTTTCTGGCAGCGACTGTCTGCAGTCATGGCCAAACGCCCAGGCTCGGTTTACCTCTCGGAAAGCTATTATCGGCCAACGCAACCAGCGCTTGAGAACACCATGAAAGCACTTGGCAAGATTCTGGGATCACTCACCCGCAGCCGGGTAACCTTTCACTTTCAGACCGATGCTGAAGCGCAGGCGCACTTTTTATCCTGCGGCTTCAAATCCGTTACTGTTCACGACCCGCGCTCCTGGTACAACCGACTCCCAATCCCCGAAAGTCGCGGAGAGCCAATGGTCCGGGTGATTGAGGCAGCGAGCTAATTTATATATCCCGCCGCAAATCTGACGGTATCGGGAAGTCGGGCATGCCCGGCTTGGGCCCACGTCCCTTCCGGAACTGGCGAAGCTGGAACACATAGGCAAGTACCTGCGCAATGGCCATGTACAGACCATCAGGCACCTCCTCACCAATCTCGGTGTTGTGATAAACCGCCCGAGTAAGAGGTGGCGTACGCATTAGCTCTACCTTATGCTCCCGGGCAATCTCCATTATCTTGAAAGCGATTTCATCAGCACCCTTGGCGACCACGATTGGCGCACCCATCGTTTTCTGATCGTACTTCAAAGCAACTGCGTAATGAGACGGGTTGGTAATAACCACGTCTGCCGTTGGCACATCCTGCATCATGCGACGCTGTGCCATCTCACGCTGAAGCTGACGGATTTTCCCTTTAACTTCAGGCTTACCTTCAGTGTCTTTGTATTCGTCTTTGACTTCCTGCTTGGTCATTTTCAGTTTTTTCTGATGATCGTAAATCTGAAACGGCACATCGATCATGGCAATAATGATGGTTGCACAGGAAAGCAGAAAAAAGCTCCAGCCAAGGGTCCAGAGAACGTGCTCCATGGCAGGAATAGCTGCCTCATCGGCGATACTGAGCAAGTCACCGGTTCGTGCCCGCAGAATCAAAATGGCAATGGACATAACTAGCCCGACCTTGGCAATGGCTTTGACCAGCTCAATCAGGGAACGCATGGAGAACATGCGCCCAAGCCCCTTAATGGGGTCCATGCGATTAAGTTTGGGTTCAATCGCCTTGCCGCTGAACAGCAGACCGCCAATACCGATAGAACCCGCAATAGCAGCAATCAGTAGCAGCACAAGAATGGGTGACAGAGCCCAGGCAGCCTCCTTGGCGGAAATCAACAACTGAAGGCTCATGTGTCGGGTATCAAAAATTGCAGAACGATCAAGGCTAAAGCTCTCTCGCATTATGTTCGCCATTGCAGCACCGAGGTGGGTACCAAACATCAGCAGGCCGCCAGCACCGGCGAGCAGCACGGCCATGGTAGCCAACTCACGGGAACGAGCGGTTTGGCCATCCTCTCGTGCTTTCTCAAGCCTTCGGGGGGTGGCCTCTTCCGTTTTATCCTGACCGCTGTCGTCTTCTTCTGCCATGATTTACTGTCTTTTATATGACTGGCTGAACGCTTATGGCTGCCCTTGTAACTGCCGCATAAACTCGAACGTCTCTTTCGTGTACTGATCGAAGTGTGGCAGAAAATTGGCGTGTAGCACCCATATAGCAAACAATCCAAAAATCAGGCCAATTGGGAAGCCCAGTGCAAAAATGTTCATTTGTGGTGCTGCGCGGGTCATAACACCAAAGGATATGTTAACAATCAACACCGCCGTTACCGCAGGCAAAGCCAGCAACATGGCTGAGACAAACATCCAGCTTATACGGTGCGCCAGGTCCCAGACCCCTGCCTGACCCAGACCTTCCATACCGATTGGCAGCACATGAAAGCTTTCGATAAATATTTCAAAGGCCGCGAGATGGCCGTTCATGGCCAGAAACAACAGGGTGATCGTAATGGTGTAGATCTGGGCAAGTACCGGCACGTTTACACCATTGGCAGGATCAACCATGGAAGCAAAACCCAGCCCCATCTGCATCGCTATCATCTGACCGGCGATAACAAAAAGCTGCCATAACGCCGTGAGCGCAAAGCCCAGACCCACACCAATTAATACCTGTTGCAAGGTGATGATGATGGCATCAGCAGTCAGTGCATCTATCTGGGGCACCGGGGGTATCATCGGAGCAATAATAATGGTCATCAGCAGGGCCAACCCAAGGCGCACTCGCGCTGGCACAAGCTGCGTACCAAAGATTGGAATAACCATCAGAAAACTACCCAGCCGGAATAAAGGCCACAGATACTGGCCCACCCATTGGCCAAGCAGATCTGCGCTTATTTCCGCCGGGATCATTGGTTAACCAATCAGGTAGGGAATGCTGGTAATCAGCCGATTGGCATGGTCCATAAGCTGAGTAATCATCCACGGGCCCATGACAATGATAACGATCAGGGTTATCAACAAGCGTGGCAAAAAGCTGAGTGTCTGTTCGTTGATCTGGGTTGCAGCCTGAAAGGTACTGACTACCAGGCCGATAACCAGACCAGGACCAATAATGAGTGACGCAAACGTCACGATCATCCACAGCGCTTCGCGCAGAATATCAATAACGGTTTCCGGAGTCATAACGCCCCCTATAATCCGTAACTGGCGGCAAGTGTGCCCATTATCAGGGCCCAGCCATCCACCAGAACAAATAACATTATCTTGAACGGCAAAGATATGATGATGGGTGACAGCATCATCATCCCCATGGCCATAAGAACACTGGCAACAACCATGTCGAGGATCAGAAAGGGGATAAACAGTATAAAGCCAATCTGGAAAGCGGTTTTAAGTTCACTGGTTACAAAAGCCGGCATTAACACCCAGAACGATACATCTTCGGCGGTCTGATATTCTTCATCGGCCATACGTACAAACAGTGCCAGATCGCTTTCCCGGGTTTGCGCCAGCATGAATTTTTTAAACGGTTCGCTGGCCAGCTTTACGGCTTCCAACGACGTTACCTGTTCCTGAAGATAAGGTTGCAGCCCTACCCTGTTGGCTTCTTCCAGTACCGGTTTCATGATGAAGATGCTCATGAACAGTGCCAGCCCAAGCAAAATCTGGTTAGACGGCGTAGCCTGCAATCCCAATGCCTGACGTAATATGGAAAAGACGATAATAATCCGCGTGAATGATGTCATCATCATCAGCATGGCCGGCAGGAACGTAAGCGCTGTCATCAGCGCCAGTATTTGCAGAGTAACGGTGTACTCCTGCACACCCTCCCCCTCGCCGGGAGTTACCGTAAACGCCGGAATACCGGGAATGCCTGCAATACCTGATGCATCCTGAGCCAGTGCAAACTGGCTCCAGCCCAGTCCCAGCAGAATAATCAGTGGGCTGAAACGTTTGATCATGTGAACAATCATGGGTCAATCGTTCCTTGTGGATGAAGTCCAGGATTTGCCAATCATACTTTGCAGCCGACGAGCAAAATCTCCGGAGGCGGGGTTACCAGCCTCAACGACCGGCTCAGTAAAAACATGCAAAGTGCGAACGGTAGACGGAGTGATGCCTAACAAAATCTGCTGACCACCTACCTCCACAAGTGCAATACGCTCTCTGGCACCCAAAGCCATTACTGAAACGACCTTGATAGCACCGTTATTCATGCCGGTCATGCCATTCATACGGCGAATAATCCAGGCGCACCCATAGATAAGCGCAATCACAATGACCAAGCCGACACCAAGGCTCACAAAGGTTCCTATCGCGCCAGGAGCAGCCGGTACGGATGCTGCCGTTCCGGCAGATTTACCCGCCTCCTCAGCCAGTACCGGCACGGCCAGAAGCATTGCTGACAAGGCGCTTAGCCACTGTTTCATACTATTTCTGCAACCGTTTTATGCGTTCACCCGGGCTGATAACGTCTGTCAGACGAATACCGAACTTCTCATTCACCATGACCACTTCACCATGGGCAATCAACGTACCATTCACCAGCACATCCAGCGGTTCGCCAGCTAGCCTGTCCAGTTCAATGACCGAGCCCTGGTTTAATTGCAGCAGATTGCGGATAGGAATCTGGGTGTTTCCAACTTCCATCGAAATAACGACCGGAATATCCAGAATAACGTCTAGATCGGGCGCCGGGCCGGTGCCCTCAGCCGGGTGAGTACTGTGGTCGAATTCCTCCATGGGGCGGGTCTGGACCTTGTCTTTGTGCCCGGTTTCCCCGGCTTCCTCCATGGCAGCGGCCCACTCATCTTCAGTAGATGTGCTGTCATTTTCGGTGACGCCAGCAATGGTTTCACCATCACCACTCTCATCCATGGCAGCTTCCCACTCAGCAGCCAGTTTTTCATCTTCACTGAGCTGCTGCTTATCTTTTTTGTCGTCGTCAGCCATTACGTTCTACCTTCAGTTGCTTCTTAACTGCGGGCAGCGTTGCCCTTTCATGAATTCTCAATGCCAGTTTTCCGTCGCGTGTACCCATCGTAGCCTTGTACACAGGTACACCGTTAGCCGTTACGGTCAGATAATCCGGAATTTCGATTGGAACAATATCGCCTGCTTTCAATCCGGCAATTTCACGAAGCGAAATCCTTCTGCGGCAAATGGTTGTGTTGATAGGCACGTAAACTTCCTTAACATCTTCCTGAAGCGCGTTCACCCAACGCTCGTCAACATCATCGACATCGCTTTGCACACCGGAGTCTAAAACATCCCGGATGGGTTCAATCATCGAGTATGGCAGGGCAAAGTGCAGTTCGCCGCCGCCGCCATCCAGTTCAATATGAAAGGTGCTGACTACAACGACTTCACTGGGGCTGACAATATTCGCCATGGCCGGATTAACTTCAGAGCTGAGATACTCAAAGTTCACATTAATAACGGCCTGCCATGCTTCGGCCATGTCGTGGAATATCTGGTTCAGCACCATTTGGACAATGCGGGATTCCGTGGGCGTAAATTCACGGCCTTCAATTTTGGCATGACGGCCTTCACCGCCGAAAAAGTTATCTACCAGCTTGAATACCAGCTTTGCATCAAGCACAAACAGTGATGTTCCCCGCAACGGCCGCACTTTACAGAGGTTCAGACTGGTCGGGACATAGAGCGTGTGAATGTATTCGCCAAACTTCATGATTTGTACGCCGCCGGTAGACACATCGGCATTACGGCGCATCAGATTGAACAGGCTGATACGAGTGTAGCGGGCAAAGCGCTCGTTAATCATTTCCAGCGTGGGCATACGGCCACGGACAATCCGGTCCTGGCTGGCGAGATCATAGGGCTTTACGCCGGTGTCGTCAGTTTCATCGTAAGTATCAATATCGCCATCGTCTACCCCATGCAAAAGGGCATCGATTTCATCTTGTGACAACAAGTCCTGCATACCTGATCCTACCCTGAAATGCCTTACCCTTTCCGGGTCCTATTGCACGACAAAATTTCTGAATAATACCCGTTTGACCGGGGGTTCGCCTTCCTGCTCAAGCACTTGATTGACGGTATCCAGCATTTTAACGGCGAGATCTCTTCGCCCTTCAGGCGTTTGCAATTCATTGAAATCGCTGCCACCAAGAACCGTTATCAATTGGCTGCGAATCAACGGCAAGTGTAATTGCGCGGCAGCCAGAGCTTGCGGGTTCACGGCTTCCAGTGCAAGAAACACCTGAGCATAACGTTGCCGGCCATCAGCCTGCACGGTCGTAACAAGTGCTTTGTCCAGCTCCACATAAGAGCTGGGTATAAAAACCTCTTCGGCCGGAGTCTCAGCTTTATCTTTGTCGCCCCCCAACCCGGGAAACCCGTCGCCAAGAAACCAAAGCGTTCCCACGACAGACAACACCACTGCCAGAATCAGGATAATCACCAGCATGATGATCAGTTTCAGTTTGCCTTTTTTGCCAGGCGTTACGTCCTTGGCAGGTTCGGCTTCAGTTCTTTTGTTTTCAGCCATAATTTTCGTTTTGCCAGAATCCCGTCAGGAGACGTGCTTT
>DATJDA010000229.1:0-8994 GCA_035497695.1 Marinobacter sp.
CACTATGATGACCTGATTGCCAGCTCCCTGACTAATCTCGATAACGCACAGGAGAGTTTTCTCCTTAAGCGAACCGAGCTGGGCGGCAGGATGAACGCTGTAGAATCTACCAAATCTTTCCTGGAAGATTCATCCGTGTACACCAATGAAATCCGTTCAGAGTTGCAAGATGTAGATTATGCAGAGGCTATCAGCAACCTGAGCTTTCAGAGTTTTGTATTGCAGGCGGCCCAGCAGTCGTTTGCGCGGGTGTCGCAGCTTTCCCTGTTTGACCGGCTCTAAACCGGCGCGGGCGTTAGTTACCTGACGCATTAGATAAAATCGTTCACGGTACTTATTGATTTCATGAGTGAGGCCAGTATAATCGCCTCACTCTTCGATGGCGGCGTGGTGAAATTGGTAGACACGACGGATTCAAAATCCGTTGCTCGAAAGAGTGTGGCGGTTCGAGTCCGCCCGCCGCTACCATTTTCCCTGCAGTGTTATGAATAGCCCATTCCATGAACGTCTCCGATTTTCACTTTGATCTCCCGGACGAACTGATCGCCCGTTACCCGTTACCGGAGCGCACAGCTTCGCGCCTGTTGTATCTAGATGGACTCTCCGGTAGTACCGCACACCATCATTTCTCCGATTTGCCCGGCATGCTTCAACCCGGCGATCTCCTGGTCTTCAACGATACCCGTGTTATTCCGGCCCGCTTGTTCGGCAAGAAAGAAACCGGTGGTCATGTCGAGATTCTGATCGAACGGATTACCGGTGACCATACTGTTATTGCCCATGTTCGTGCCTCCAAGGCATTAAAGGAAGGTCAGAAGGTTTATCTGGAAGACGGTACCGCACTGTGTATGACGGGCCGTGATGATGCGTTGTTCCACCTGACGTGTGAGTCTGCAGAGCCTGTTCTCGGATTGCTGGAGCGAGTTGGCCATATGCCTCTGCCTCCTTACGTGGACCGCCCGGACGAGACAACAGACCGTGAACGTTATCAGACCGTCTATGCCCGCCAGGCGGGTGCCGTTGCTGCACCTACAGCCGGACTGCATTTTGACAATAATTTGTTAGATACTCTTCGAAATAAAGGTATAGAAACGGCGTTCGTAACCCTTCATGTTGGTGCGGGTACCTTTCAGCCAGTTCGTGTTGACCAGATTGAAGATCACGTAATGCACAGTGAAGTAGTGCATGTGCCCCAGGTGACCGTTGATGCGGTAGAGCGCACCCGGGCCCGTGGGGGGCGGGTGATCGCCGTTGGTACTACGTCCGTCCGCTCCCTGGAATCCGCGAGCCGAGGGGGACGGCTACGAACATTCCGCGGTGAGACCGACATTTTTATCAAGCCGGGCTATCGCTTTGAAATGGTAGATGCGCTGATCACCAATTTTCACTTACCCGAATCAACATTAATTATGCTGGTGAGTGCATTTGCCGGTTATGAACATGTGATGAGCGCTTACAAGAAAGCAGTTGCAGAACGATACCGGTTTTTCAGTTATGGTGATGCCATGTTTATAACCTGCCAGGAACCAAGTCGTGGCATGCTCGCTGGTGCGTTCGGCAAAATCAGCGAAACATCCTCAGACACTGCCCCGAAGGAGACACCTTGACCCAATCCTGTTTAATGTCGTTTGAGAAACTTGGGGAGGACGGCCGTGCGCGCCGTGGACGCCTTACATTTCCTCGGGGCACTGTAGAAACACCCGCATTTATGCCAGTTGGAACCGCCGGTACTGTCAAGGGTATGTTGCCCAGAGACATCTGGGAGACCGGTGCGGAAATAATTCTGGGCAATACCTTCCACTTGATGCTTCGACCGGGCACAGAAGTTGTAAAGGCACACGGTGATTTGCACAATTTTGCCCAGTGGCAGGGGCCAATCCTGACAGATTCCGGTGGTTTTCAGGTGTTCAGCCTTGGTAAAATGCGTAAAATCACCGAAGAAGATGTCACCTTCCGTTCGCCAGTGAATGGTTCGCCGGTTAAATTGTCGCCAGAAATCTCCATGCAAGTGCAGCGTGACCTTGGCTCAGACATCGTCATGATATTCGATGAATGTACGCCGTATCCTGCAACCGAGCAGGAAGCTCGCGAATCCATGGAGCTTTCGCTGCGCTGGGCGGCGCGAAGCAAGAAGGCCCATGAAGGGAATTCCGCTGCATTGTTCGGAATAGTGCAGGGTGGCATGTATGAGCCGCTGCGAGATCGTTCACTGGAAGGGTTAATTGAGATTGGCTTTGATGGTTACGCAATTGGCGGGCTGTCTGTGGGTGAGCCCAAAGAAGACATGCTGCGAATTCTGGATCATCTGCCGTCAAAAATGCCGGAAAACAAGCCGCGTTACCTGATGGGGGTTGGCCGGCCGGAAGATATAGTGGAAGCCGTTCGCCGTGGTGTGGACATGTTTGATTGTGTTATGCCCACCCGCAACGCCAGGAATGGGCACCTGTTCACATCTACTGGCGTTGTCAAAATACGTAACGCGGTGCATCGTCATAATGTGTCGCCATTGGATGAACGCTGTGACTGTTACACATGTAAAAACTTTTCGAGAAGTTATCTGCATCATCTGGATAAGTGTGGAGAAATGCTTGGTGCACAACTGAATACAATTCATAATCTCCGATTCTATCAGAACCTTATGTCCGGATTGCGCGAGGCGATTGAAGCGGGTACATTGTCGGACTTTATTATCGGTTTTTACGCCCTTCGCGGCGAAAGTGTCCCACCGGCGGGCACTGAATAAACATATTTAAATACTATAACGGAGATGGTTAATGAAATTTATCAAGATGCTGGTAGCCGGATTAATGGCGTTGATGCCTACACTGGCCATGGCGCAAGATGCTGGCCCGGGTATGGGTGCCATGGGGCAGGTTGTGTTCTTTGCTGGTTTTATTCTGATTTTCTACTTTTTGATCTGGCGCCCACAGTCCAAGCGTGCAAAAGAGCATAAGGCTCTGATGTCTGGCTTGAACAAGGGCGACGAAGTTGTCACTTCTGGCGGAATGGCCGGCAAAATCACCAAAGTAACGGATGATTTCATCACGGTAGAAATCGCTGACAACGTAGAAGTCAAGATCCAGAAGGTTGCCGTAGCTGCGGCTCTGCCTAAAGGTACGCTTAAGGACATCTGAGCCGGAGGCCGTAACCCGGCGGTTAACGCTCTCTGGCAGAAACACCAGGGCCGGCTTTCAGACCGGCCATAAGGGATCCCATGCTGAATAAGTACCCGCTTTGGAAGAACATCGTTATCCTGATCACGCTTGTGATTGGGGTGATTTATGCGCTACCCAATCTCTACCCCGACGATTACGCCATCCAGATTACCGGTGCTCGAAGTAGCACCGAAGTGAACTCGACCACTCTTGCCCAGGCCGTAAAGGTTCTGGAGTCCAAAGGGATTAAAGTCACAGGTAGTTCGCTTAATGACCGGGATGCGTTGATCCGGTTGACCAGCGCTGAAGATCAGCTTCAGGCACGCCCCGCCGTACAGAGTGCTCTTGGCAGAGACTATCTGGTTGCGCTGAATATGGCTCCGTCTACGCCGGGCTGGCTGAAGAGTATCGGTGCTGGCCCCATGAAACTTGGCCTGGACTTGCGCGGTGGTGTTCACTTCCTGCTGGAAGTCGACATGGAAACTGCTGTCAATCAACGGCTGGAGGCTTTCGCTGGCCAGATTAAAAGAGAACTGCGCGATGAGCGAATTCGGTATCGTGGTGGCAACATCAAGGGGAAACATGAAATTGTCCTGAATTTTCGCGATGAGGACTCCCGCGACCAGGCTTTTGACCTTATCCGCAAAAAATACAATCAGTTCCTGATAAACAAACAAACTGACGGTGATGAGCTTCAGATACTACTCTCTCTTTCCGATGCGGAAGTCAGATCTATCCAGCAGTACGCGCTCGACCAGAATTTGACCACCATTCGTAATCGGGTTAACGAGCTGGGTGTTGCGGAACCACTGGTTCAGCGTCAGGGGGCAAATCGTATAATTGTTGAGTTGCCAGGTGTTCAGGATACCGCGCAAGCGAAACGGGTTCTTGGCGCAACCGCCAATCTGGAATTCCGTATGGAAGCCCGGCAGGATGCTGCAGCCAGCGAAGTGGAAGAATTTGGTTTCCGGGACAATCCCCAACGTACCGCGCGGCTTGAACGCGACATTATCAGCACGGGTAATAATGTTGCTAATGCCCAACAGGGATTTGATGAAAACGGCCAGCCACAAGTTAATATAACCATGGATTCCATCGGTGGGGATCAGATGAACCGCGCTACCCGGAATGCCATCGGGCGGCGTATGGCGGTGCTGTTTATTGAGTTCCGTACCGAGCCGCAAGACCGCATGGTTGACGGCGTGATGACAACGGTAGATAAAAGGGTTGTCGACAAAGGCATTATCAGCCTGGCCACCGTGCAGTCGGCACTTGGTAGCAGCTTCCGGATTACCGGGCTGGATTCCATTCCTGAAGCCTCAGAGCTGGCGTTGCTTCTGAGAGCAGGTGCACTCGCAGCACCCATGTATTTTGTTCAGGAGCGAACAATTGGGCCAAGCCTTGGTCAGAAAAATATAGATGCCGGTGTAATGTCGGTAGCTCTGGGGTTTGCATTAGTGCTTCTTTACATGCTGCTGTACTACCGCGGATTCGGGTTGATTGCCAATATTGCACTCGCGCTCAACCTGATACTCCTTGTTGCGTGTATGTCCATGCTGTCTGCAACGCTTACGCTTCCGGGTATTGCCGGTATTGTTCTGACTGTCGGTATGGCGGTAGACGCAAACGTTTTGATATTTGAGCGTATTCGTGAAGAACTCGCTGATGGTGCGCCGCCGCAATCGGCAATCAATGCCGGATACTCCAGAGCATTTGTTGCCATTTTCGATGCCAACATTACGACACTACTTGTTGCGATCATTCTCTTTGCGATGGGCGCTGGTCCAGTAAAAGGATTTGCCGTCACTTTGTGCCTGGGCATCATGACCTCACTCTTCACTGGGGTAGTGGTCAGCCGGGGTATTACTAACCTTGTTTATGGCGGTCGCAAAGTTGAAAAGCTGTCGATCGGAGGGAAATCTCAACATGTCTCAGCATGAAAAGCAGCCATTTGATTTCATGGGCCTGCGAAAGCTGGCCTCCATTCTTTCGATAACACTGTTGATAATCTCCATCGGGGCTCTGGCTGTACGCGGTCTCAACTTTGGAATGGATTTCACCGGCGGAACCTCGCTTGAGTTCGAATATACCCAGGCACCGGTTCTGGAGGATATCCGCACAACGCTGGATGCAGCCGGATACGATCAGTTTGTTGTGCAGAATTTCGGTTCAGACACCATCGTCCTGATACGTCTGGCGGAAGCCGGAAACGACCAGCTTGCCCATGATGTGACGGAAGTTTTACGAGCGGCCAGTAAAGACAAATTCGAGCTTGTAAGTTCTGAATACGTTGGCTCTCAGGTCGGGGACGACCTCAAAGAGGACAGTGGTATTGCCGTACTGTTAGCCCTCGCGGTTGTGGCAATCTATGTCGCAATGCGTTTCCAGTTCAAATTCGGAGTTGCATCGGTACTGCCTCTGGCTCATGACGTTATTATTGTTCTTGGATTCTTCGCATTATTCCAGTGGACTTTTGATCTGACCGTACTGGCTGCGTTACTCGCCATTATTGGTTACTCGCTTAACGATACCATCGTAATAGCGGATCGGATTCGTGAAAATTTCAGAAAAGTGCGTGTTGGGGATGCGTGGGAAATTATCAACACTTCGATTCATCAAACGATTGGCAGAACGCTGAATACTTCAGGTACAACACTTGTTGTGTTATTGGCGCTGTATTTCTTTGGCGGCGAGGCTATTAACAAGTTTTCGCTGGCTTTGATTATCGGTGTTGTGGTTGGTACATACTCATCTATTTATGTTGCTGCTAGCTTGTTGATCGTATTTCATGTAACCAGAGAAGACCTGGCTTTACCCGTCAAGGAAGGTGCTGCCGGTTCCGGCGAGGACGAGCCGCCACCTGAATGGTTGAACCGGATGTAGTTTTATTTCCGGGCATAAAAAAACCGCCAACTTTGCAAGATGGCGGTTTTTTTTGACGTTTACTGCTCAGCCTGGCAAGCGACCCCGGAACGGGTGTAACAGCTTGAGCAGTTCGCGGAACAACTTGGGGTTGGCAACAACGAGCTGTCGCGCACCCCCGATTGCCGGATTGCCAAGGAAGTCGCCAGTCAGGGCACCACACTCCATGGCAAGGGCTACACCCAAATCAAAATCAGTGGCTTCCGGCCGGAAGAAAACAGCCCCATCGAGATGGCCGGCAGATACCCGTGCAATGTCTAAAACCGGGCAGCCGGAGGTTCTGAATATCGCTGACTCGGACGCGAGCACAGACGCCATTTCCCCCCACAACTGGGCATCTTCGGCTCGGCGGGCCTGATCCAGAAGATTGGTTGCAATGGCGGCATGGTTGGTTTGTTTAACTTCCGATACACGTATTCGGCGGCTGTTGAGCGCCCCGCCATATCCCCGGCTTGAGGAATACTCCTCGCCGGTAATCGGATTTACGATCAAAAGGTTTTCGGTGCGATTATTTTTCTTCTGGGCCAGTGCCAGAGCAAACTCCGGAATCCCTCTCAGAAAATTTTCCCGACCTAGAATTGGAAAAATGTGCCAACTTCTTTCATGGGTGCCAGCGTTCGCCTCATTCAGTGGAGCGATACTATGATCTTTATAAGCTTTGTCGAGTTGCTCGACAAAATTGTCATAAATTGACTGCTCAACGCGATCCAGTAGGCGACTGCGTTCGTCGTCGTCTTTATTGGCGGGCTCCTGACGTTCGAAGTGAGTTTTCAGGTAGTCAGATCCCTGGCGTGCTACGCGAAGGGCCATTTTAATAGCTGGTTGCATTTGAGAATTCGTTATCCGGGTGTGTAAAGGGCGGGTATGATAGCAAAAAACAAAGGCTTTTGTATGTTTTTTGACTCAGCATTAGCACCAACAGAAATGGCTTTTGGCAATTCCGGACGGGCAGAAAGCACAAGGTTTCTGGTATCATTCCCGCCTTATTAATTTTGCCTGGTCCAATTACGATGTATAAACCTGCGCTTCCACTGGAAGGCACCGACACATTTCAGAATCAGATACGCATTGTTCTGGTAGAGACTTCTCACTCCGGTAATATTGGTGCGGTAGCCCGCGGCATGAAGAACATGGGGCTCGGGAATCTCTGGCTGGTTAATCCGAAGTCCTTCCCGGATGAAACATCTTACGCACGATCAGCGGGTGCGTCTGATGTTCTGGATCGTGCGAACGTGGTTTCTACTCTTGACGAAGCACTGGCCGACTGTGTGTTGGTTTTGGGCACCAGCGCGCGTGGTCGAAAGGTTCCCTGGCCGGTTATTGCACCGCCAGATGCGGCGGGTATTGCTTCTGAGAATGCAAATAAAGGCGCGGTTGCTATCGTGTTTGGCCGTGAGAATCATGGTTTGAGTAATGATGAGCTGCACAAGTGTCATTATCACATTCATATCCCATCAAACCCCGATTACAGCTCTCTTAACCTGGCGATGGCCGTGCAGGTAATGTCTTACGAATTACGAATGCACTATCTGCGCAATCTTGAAGGTGAAGAAGCTAATCCCTATCTTAAGCCAATGGTGACACCAGACGATGAGGGTTGGGATGTGCCGCTGGCCTCTGTAAAAGAGGTGGAGGGGTTTTTTGGGCATCTTGAACAGGTATTACTCGACATACATTTTCATCGCCGGGAGAATCCGCGCCATCTAATGGGCCGGCTAAGACGCCTCTTCCAGCGCCCAAGAATGGATCAGATGGAAATTAACATTCTTCGGGGCATATTATCGGCCGTGCAAAAGGCGGTCGGAACCACCGATAACAGTGAACCAGCAGAGCCAGAAGAACCGGCGATGAGGCAGGAAAAAGATCATGTTTGAACGCGTACGCGAAGACATAGGCAGTGTTTTTCATCGCGATCCTGCGGCCCGAAATACGTTTGAGGTGCTTACTAATTATCCGGGCTTGCATGCGCTTTGGTGGCATCGGCTTGCTCATGCGCTGTGGGGGTTCGGACTGAAATGGCTGGCACGATTTATTTCAACCATAGCCCGTTGGTTAACAGGAATCGAAATTCATCCGGGCGCTACAATTGGCCGACGCTTCTTTATTGACCATGGCATGGGTGTCGTTATTGGTGAAACCACGGTTATCGGCGATGACGTTACTCTTTATCAGGGGGTAACACTCGGCGGCACAAGCTGGAACAAGGGTAAACGTCACCCTACTATCGGTAACGGCGTGGTCATTGGCGCTGGTGCCAAAATTCTTGGGCCGTTTGAAGTGGGTGAGGGAGCCAAGATTGGCTCTAATTCGGTGGTGACAAAAGCCGTGCCCGCTGGCGCTACTGTGGTTGGTATTCCTGGTCGCGCAATTATCAGGCATGTGGAAGAGGATGATTCGCGCCGTAAGGAAATGGAAGAGCGAATGGGTTTCGATGCCTATGGGGTAACTGAAGAAATGCCAGACCCAATAGCGCGTGCGATGCGATCTTTGCTGGATCATATGCATGCCGTTGATGAGCGTGTTGAAACAATGTGCAAAGCCCTTCGTAAAGTTAACAGTGACTATAAAAATGGCGATCTGCCACAGTTGCAGGCGGAGGATTTTGATTGCGTTCGGGATGAGAGCGAAGAGGCTCGGGACTAAGGCGGCGAATACTTGACTGAATTGGTTGGTCAATTCATAATCCCTGCTTTGAATAGGGTTTTATTCCCATCATGGGGCAAACAGTATGAAATTGACCACCAAGGGCCGCTACGCCGTTACAGCGATTTTGGATCTCGCATTGCATGGAGATCACGGGCCTGTAAGTCTGGCTGAGATTTCGGCCCGACAGGAAATCTCGCTCTCCTACCTGGAGCAGTTATTTGCCAATCTCCGAAAGCGAAAACTTGTCACCAGTGTTCGTGGGCCCGGTGGT